>NZ_JBIVJP010000010.1:0-102879 GCF_044750285.1 Streptomyces sp. NPDC088812
AAGGTCATCGGCTCTCTGCACCGGCGGCATCGGGCTGTGGAGTTCAAGAAGTTCCTGGCCAAGCTGGACAAGGAGGTACCCGCCGAGCTCGAGGTGCACCTGATCCTGGACAACTACGTCACCCACAAGACGCCCGCCGTCAAGCAGTGGCTGGTGGCTCATCCGCGTTTCCACCTGCACTTCACGCCGACGAGTTCGTCCTGGCTGAACCTGGTGGAGCGGTGGTTCGCCGAGCTCACCCAGAAGAAGCTCAAGCGCGGTGTCCACCGCTCCGTCCAGTCCCTCGAGCGCGACATCCGGTACTGGCTCGCCGACTGGAACGAGCGCCCCAGGCCGTTCGTCTGGACGAAGACCGCCGACGAGATCCTCGACAAAGTCGCCGCCTACTGCCGACGAATCTCCGACTCAGGTCACTAGGTGTAGTGCCCTGTGGGGTTGGGGACGCTCAGTCGAGACAGAACTCGTTGCCCTCGACGTCCTGCATCACGATGCACGACTCGTTGTCGTCGTCGGCGGGCAGGAGCCGCACGCGTACCGCGCCGAGCGCGACCAGCCGCGCGCATTCGGCCTCCAGCGTGGCCAGGCGCTCCTCCGCCACGAGACCGGTGCCGGCCCGCACGTCGAGATGCACCCGGTTCTTGACGACCTTCCCTTCGGGAACGCGCTGGAAGAACAGCCGCGGGCCCACACCCGAGGGATCGACGCAGGCGGACCACGAACCCCGCTCCTCAGCGGGCAGCGAGCGCTCGGCATCGGCCCACGTGGCGTACCCCTCCGGCGGCTGGGGCACGACGTACCCCAGCACCTCGCACCAGAAGCGGGCGACGCGCTCGGGCTCCGCGCAGTCGAAGGTGACCTGGAACTGCTTGACCGATGCCATCGGGCCACCGTAGCAGGGGGACTCAGCCGCTCAACTCCCCGTGGGGAACGGCGAGAAACCCCCTGCGGTGCGGTGTTCGCCGGTGCGGTGTTCGCCGGTGTGCGCGGACGAAAGGGCAGGAGGGCCGGGCGGGCCCGCGCCTCCTTCAGCCGGTCGGGGCGCCCGGCACTCCTCCGCCCGAGCCGTCACCTCCGGTGGGCAGGTGCCGCGCGCCGCGCGGAAGGCGCCGTCCCGTCGCTCACCGCTCACTGCACACCGTCTTCGGCGCCGCCCTCTTGTCGACGCCTTGCGCGGACGGCGTGTCCTGCACCCGCTGCACGTCCCGGAGCAGGTCCTCGATGCGCAGTTCCTGACCGGCGGCGGCCCGGGCGATGGTCAGCAGAACGGCCTCGTAGAAGGCGTCCCGCACGGCGGGGGCCATGACGTCCGAGGCGTCCAGGCAGCGGGGCCCCTGACCGAGCCGTCGGGCGATCTCGCGCTCGACCGCGCCGCCACCCGACGCCACCCGGCGATTCGCCGAGAACACGTCCGCGAGATCGGCCCACTTCTGCTGGCCGTCCTCGGAGGCCAGTCGCCGGATCAGCTCACGGGCCCGGGGGCGGTCGCTGAACAGCGCCGCGAAGTCGCCGGTCACCTCGTGGGCCCGGACCTGGCCGCCGCCGTCCGGCAGCAGCGGAGCGGAGTCCATCAGTTCCGCTGCCTCCGCGGCACCCTTGTAGAAGGAGAGCGCGAAGGAGCCCTGGTGCTCCAGGGTGCACCCGCCCCAGCCGTCGAACAGCAGCCCGTCGCCGTCCGGGGCGCCGCGATGGTCGGTGAGCAGAGCGTGCTCGGCCGCGTCCCTGTCCTGCTGGAGCAGACCGGCCCACGCCTCCCAGGCGGTCCGCACCTCCTCACTGTCCCACCACTGCTTCCCGTCCTTGTCCAGCGCCCACTGCTCGTAGACCTCCGGGCCCTCCCGTTGCAGCACCAGGTCCTCGATCCAGTCGGTGCCCGGCCAGCCGGAGGCGCCGTCGTCCCCCATACCGACGCACCAGCTCGTCATCGGGGCCGCTGCGGCCGCCGGCCGGTGACCCTCGCGGTACCAGACGACGCTCTTCAGGTCCGCCTTGACCGGGACCCAGAAGACGTGTTCGGACGGCGAGCCGGTCGACTTCCAGGGTGCGCCGTACTCCTGCGGGTCGTAGAGGCCGTCCAGCGGTTCGAGGAGGTTCTGGCCGGCGTATTCGGCGAGTTCGCCGAGGCCCGGCATGATCACGATGTCCGGGGGCTCCCCCGACTGCACCTTGGAGAGCAGCACCTCCCGCTGGGCCGCGGTGCCCTGGTAGTCGAAGGGGATGCCGAAGCCGCGCAGCACGGCCTCGAACTGGTCCGCCTGCTTGGCCGTCCACGTGCCGAGGATGGTCACCGGGTCCTCGTCGTCGTGCTGCGCCCAGACCACCACCATGCCGCCCGCGGTGATCAGCAACATGACCACGACGAAGATCAGTCCCCTGAACCGCTTGGTCACCGACGCCTCCAGTAGTCGTGGTCGAGCCGGAGACCGAGCCCCAGCGCGGGCAGGACGACGGTCAGCAGGCTGCCGACGAACGCGCCCCGGTACACCCGCTCGGTCCACACGCCGTCGGCCGTCTTCTCCCGGACGTCCTCCGACTTCTCCGTGACGCGCTGCTGCGCGTCGGCCAGCCCCGGGCCGCTCTGCCGGGACACCGCGGTGATCAGCCGCAGATCCCCGACCGCCCCGTCGAGGTCGTCCTCGGCGGACGACGTCGCCGTCAGCGGGACCACCGCGAGCAGCGCGGTGAGGACGAAGGCCGCGAGCAGGTACGGATTCCAGTCACGGCCGCAGCGGTCCCGCAGTACGAACAGCGCCGACAGCAGGGTCAGCGCCACCGCGGCCAGCGCCAGTTCGGCGGCCCACCACCCGCCGCGCTGCCAACGCCCCACCGAGACCGTGGCTTCGGCGTGCCGCAGCTGGATTCGCTGCAGCGCGTCCAGCCGGGGTGCGAGTCCCACCGTCTCCCGGGTGAGCAGCGAGTCCGCCTCCTTGAGCTTCTGCTCCCGCATGAGGGGCTGGTCACGGTAGAGGGACGTGCCGAGAGCGAGCGAGTTGCTGTAGGTGGCGAGCAGCCCCTTGACCGTGCCGAGGTCCTGGTCCGTGCGGTCGGCGATCCGGGACAGGCCCTGGTCGGCGGCCGACAGCTGGGACCGGTAGGTCTCGCCCGAGCCCGCGACGCCGATGAGGTGCCGCTCGACCAGGAGGTGCGCCTCCTGGTCGGCCCGCAGGGCCGCGAGCCGGGTGGCGGCGAGCCCTTGTACGGCCGGCGCCTCACGGGAGGCGAGGGCGTCGGCGCCGCGCTCGACCTGACGGCAGGAGAGGAACAGGGCGGTCGACGCCACAGCCGTGAGCAGCAGCAGGACCAGCAGGTGCGCCTCCAGCAGCCGGCGGGTCCGCCAGCGGCTCAGGCGCCCGCGCCAGAAGGCGGCGGGGGAGCGGCGGCGCCAGGAGGCGGCGCGTCGGGCCGTCACAGCAGCTTCTCCCCGCAGGCGACGCAGTACCGGGCCTCGCTCCCGGCCGGGGCGCCGCAGGTGCCGCAGCGCGGGCCCGGCCGCGCCCCGCCGGCGTCGGCCGGGACGCCGCCGGGACGGGACCCGGCGCGCAGGATCATCGGGCCGAGGGTGCCGGCGTCGACGGCGCGCGGGCGGACCCGCCCGGCGGTCGCGTCCTCGATGTGGGCGACCGCGCCGATCTCGTCCAGCACCCAGCCCGTGCCGAACTGCGCCGCCAGCCGGGCGGCCAGCCCCAGACAGCTCTCGGCGGTGTCCCAGCGGTGTTCCCGCAGCGCGACGAGCCCCTGGCGCAGAGCACCCCGCATCCGCGCGGTGGCGTTGAGGTCCCGCACGCTGTCCGCGCCCGCCGGGGCGTGGGGCGGGGTCTGCTCGGGAAGGTGCCAGCGGGCGGTGACGGGCACGTGGACGTCGCCGACGGAGACCATGGCGAACTGCAGCTCGGTCTCCAGCGGGTCGGCGCCGGCGTCGGCGACCAGGGTGAGCAGGTAGTCGCGTCGGCCCTGCTCCCACTGGTAGGTCGGGAAGCTCCAGCAGTGCGGCCGGCCGGGCTGGGGCAGGGCGCCGAGGCGGTGCGGCCGCGGCGCCTTCTCGCTGAGCGACACCTGGCGGACGGAGGGCCGCACGGTCACCTCGATCGGCAGTTGGGGCGTGTGCACCCGGCGCAGCCGCTGGATGGCGGCGGTGATCGCGTGGCCGAGGCCGTCGTCCACGAACTCGGCCGTGCCGTGCAGCCGTTCCGCCAGGGCCAGCAGGGGGTCGGGGGTCCAGTCCGCGCCCACGGCGAACACATCGCAGGTGAACTGCCCGGAGCAGGCGTCCAGTTCCTCCTCCAGACGCATCTCGCCGCCGGCACTGCTGCCATCGGTGATCAGCACCAGATGGCGTACGGACACCGGCCGTCCGGCGAGCAGGGCGCGCGCCGCGGCCACCCAGACGGCGTACCCGGCGGGACGCGGCCCTTCCCGGTGCAGCGGGAGCGATCCCGAGACGAAGGCGGCCCGGCGCCGCTCCTCCGGGTCGGCGACCGCCCACTCGTCGTCGCCCCGCGGATAGCACCGGACCGGTTCGGGGCCGCTGCCGAGCACGGCGAAGGAGAGGGAGTCGGGCAGGGCGCGCAGCGCCGCCGGCAGGGCGTGCCGGACGGCCGCCCGGTGGGATTCGGCGACGTCCACCGCGATGATCACGGCGAGCTGGACCGCGGGCAGGTCGGTGGGGGCGCCGTCGGCGGCCACGTCGACCTGGAGACGGGCCTCGATCTTCGCGCTCCGGTGCGGGCGCAGATCGCCGCCGAGGTCGACGTGGAGCCGGATGCCGGGGTGCGGCGTCCGGGTATGGCTGCTCATGTCGTACGTCACCGCTCCTTCGCCTTCGTCGCCCGCACACCGGGGGCCGGGTGCCGACGGGTCTGTCGTGCCGTGCGGTCAGAACACCGTCTGGGGCCGTACCGCGTGCATGAGGTCCACGAGGTGTTCGTGGGCGCCGGCCGGCTCCTGGTGACGTGCCGCCAGCCGCCGGTAGTGCGACTCCAGCTGCTTGCGCAACACGCGCTCCGGCACGCCCAGACGCCGCAGACTCCGTGCGTCGAGCCGTCCGGCGTCCCGTCCCGGAGCACCGGGCCGGTCGCTGAGACCGTGCACCGCGTGCAGTTTCCATTCGTGGAGTTCGGTGCTCAGGCGCAGCGCCTCGTCCTCGGACAGGCCGGGTTCCCCGGCGCCCGGTTCGCGGCCCACGAGGCCGTGCAGTTCGGCCAGGGCCGCGTCGACCTCGGCGGGCGCGGGCAGCGGATCGCCGTCCCCGGGCAGCCGGGCCGCGCGGATGCGCAAGGAGGCGATCCGGGCGACGGTGTGGTCCAAGGTGCCCTGCCGGACCCGGCCGAGCACGTCGATGGCCGCCCGGCGGTCGTGCGCGCGGAGCGCCAGCCTGGCCAGGCCCAGGGCGGCGCCGCCGTGCGCGGGGTTGCGGGCGAACACCGCCTCGTACAGTTCCCTGGCCGTGGGCTCGGCCGGGTCGTCGCCGAGCCGCTCCGCGCAGTGGGCGAGGGCCAGCTTGGGCGCGTACTCGCCGGGCAGTTCGAGGTGGACCTGGGTGAAGCGGGCCCTGGCCTCGGCGACCTGCCGCTGGTCGTCGTCGAGGTCGGCGCTGTGCAGCGCGAGCAGGGCGCGGTGCCACTCCAGCCGCCACCGGCGCACGGAGGGCGGTCCGGGCACGGAGTCGGCCGTGTCGAGCTCCTCCTGGGCCCGCCGCAGGTTCTCGCGGGTGCCGCGGCCCAGCAGGACGCGCACGTTGTGCAGGCAGATCTCCACCGAGCGCGGCTTCTCGTCCTCCGGCGCGAGGAGCTGGCCGGGGTCGTAGCCGCTGCTCACCGCGAACCGCGCGGCCTGCGGGTCGCCCGGGTACGGCCTCGGCACCGGCAGGCAGCCGGCGATCTCGGTGGGGGTGGGGGCGCCGAGGTCGAGGGCCGGGGCGACGGGTGGCGCGTACCGGTCGCGGCTGGGGCGCTCCAGCCAGTGCTCGATGCCCGGCACCGTGCCGAGCCGGGCGCCGGGCAGCCGGGTGGACGGCCGGAAGTAGTCGGAGGGCTCGGGCGGGTCGCTCTTGCCGCGCAGCGCACGGATCTCCCGCAGGGCGCCGCGCAGCTGGCCGACCATCTCGCGGGCGTCGGTGAAACGGCGGCCCGGGTCGGTGCGCACGGCACGGTCGACGACCCGCTGGAAGGAGGCGGTGCCGAGGCCGGGCACCTCGGCGACGGCCCAGCGGGCGAGTTCCCGCAGGGTGACGCCGACGGTGTGCAGGTCGTGGGCGACGGTGGGCACGGCCGAGGTGCCGGTCTCCGGCGCCATGTAGTCGGGCGTGACGTGGGCGGGCGGCTGGCTCTGGCCCTGTTCGCGCATGCCGCCGAGATCGATGACCTTGACGCCGGCACTGTGGTGCACGACGTTGGAGGGCTTCATGTCCCCGTACACGAAGACCCGTTCGCCGTCGGCGTGCAGGTGGACGAAGGCCTCGAGGATCTGGCAGCCGTACGCCGCGACGTGCTCGATGTCGAGGACGGACTCACCGCGCCGGACCTCCTCGACGACTTTCGCGAGGGTGCCGTCGCCGACGTCGTCCATGACGATGTAGCCGCCGGTGACCTGACCGGACTCGTCGCTGCGGGCGACGAAGTCGCGGATCTGGACGATGCGGGGGTGGCGGATGGCGACGAGGTTGCGGCGTTCGACGTCGGCGAGCCGGGCGCCGTCGTGCTCGTACCGGTTGAGCAGGCCCTTCACGGCGACGACGTCCCCGAGATGGGTGTCCTCGGCGAGGTAGACCCAGCCCTGGCCGCCGTGCGCGATGGGGCCCATGATCGCGTACTGGTCGCGCAACACGTCACCCTTGGTGAGTTCGGGCCGGTACGAGTACCGCTCGCCGCAGGCCGGGCAGAATCCCGTGATCGGCACCGGGCCCTCGGTGTAGGGCGGGGCGAAGGTGATGCCGCAGTCGGCGGACGAACAGCCCATGCGGATGTGCAGCGGCGCCTCGGGACGCATGAGGCGTTCCTCGGCGGGGCGCGGCTCCCGCTCGGGGAGCGCGAGGAGCTCGCGGGGGCCGTGGTCCCGTGGGTCCTCGGGCAGGGCGGGCAGCCCGGGGCCGTTCTCCGCGCGGCCGCACACGGCGCAGTGGCCGGTGGGCAGCACGGTGCCGCCGCAGGGGGCTCCGGTGAAACGCCGGTGCGGGCAGGTCGTCATCCTCTCGGGGTCCTCCTCCCTCGCCCGGGCCGGGCGGCACACCGCATCACCGGTCCCCATGGCGGCTCAGGTCGGCGCGCAGGGCCCTGATCAGCGCGCGCACCCGGGTGAGCTGCTGTTGCGGGTCCCGCACGCCGTCGATCAGACGGCGCTCGGCCCGGCGCCGGTCGGCCGTCGCGGTCACGGAGCCGAGGGAGTCGCTGTCGACGACATCTCGGCTGATCGCCAGGGTGACCTCCACGCGCTGCAGACGGTCGAGCAGCGTGTCGGCGTGGTGGAGGAGCGCGGGCCGCAGAAGCCGGTCGCGGGACGCGGTCCAGCCGGGGCCGCCCTCGTGGCGGAAGACGAGCAGCAGCCGTAAGCCGAGAACCCGTACCCGCGTCAGGAGTTCGACCAGGGAGTCCGGCTGGGGCTCCTCGTCGAGGCCGTCGACGAGGACCGTGACCGGTCGCACGGGCGCACGGTCGGCCGCCCGCGCGGGCGGGGGCTTGGCGCCGCGCAGCCAGTCCCAGTACGCCAGGTATTCGCCGGCCGGGAAGGCCACCTGGCCCAGGGCGTGGTCGATGAGTTCAGGCCGGCCGGCGCCGCCGCGGTGGACGACGTGGGCGCGGTGTGCCAGATGGCGCAGCGAGCGGTCCTTGCCGCTGCCCGGAGGCACCACGGTGATCTTCACCGGGTCCCCGTCCGGGTCGTCGAACCACCGGGTCAACCGCTCCTCGAAACCGTGGTCCCAGGCGTACGGGCTGCTCAACTCCTCGACGACGGGCGAGAGTTCGGCGATGCGGTCGACGGGGATCAGGTACGAGAAGGAGAGCCGGTTGTCCTCGGGCAGCACCTCGCCCAGGTCGCCGCGCCAGCTGACGACGAGGCCGACCACACGGGCGGGACGGCCTTCCTCCGGCCGCGTGCACACGCCGGCTCCGCTGAAGCCGGCGCGCACCACCTCCGCCTTCGTGACGGCGTCGAGCTGTACCCGCTCACCGCTGGCGCCGCCGATGCGCCCCCACAGGCTCATGCCGTCGTCGAAGCCCTCCGCGTACCCGGTCGCGTACACCTCCATACCGCCCCACATCCTGGGCTCCAGCGGGGCGCGACGTGCCCCCGGGCGCGGGCTGTCCAGGCGCAGCACGGCGACGTCCTCGCCGCTCTCGCCGTCCGGCAGCCAGCCGCCGGGCATGACCCGTGCGGAGACCGGTTCGAGCGCGCCGTTCTCGGCGAACTCCAGCCACATGACGGCGTCCGGGTGGCGTACCACGTGGGCGCAGGTCAGCGCCGTGTACTGGTCGACGAGCACGCCGGCGCCGCAGATCGGGCCGTGCGCGTCCTCGCGCCGCAGCCTGAGTCTCCAGTCCGCACGCAGTTCCCCCATACCGTCTCACAGTACGCGCACAGCACGGTGCGTCCCTAGAGTTGTGAGTGGGGCGGATCGGTCGATCGACGCAAGACGGTGGTGTGTTGCCGTGGGCAAGAACGCCTCGTCGAACTCGGCACCCTCACCGAAGCCGACACCGGCGACATCGTCAGAAAGCAGCAGCCGAAGCCGCGACCTGCATCCCTGCCACAAGCATCAGCCAGAATGGGACGTCACCTCACGGGCCTGCGAAGCACCCCAGGACGGTCACCTGGTCGAAGCACCGCGCCTTCGCGTCCTTCCTCGCGATCGTCCAGAAGACGTCACCGCCGATGTAGTAGTTACCGAGGTCCAAGACGCCGCCGTACCATTGTGCGAGAAGCGCCCAGTCGTCGGGACGAGGCCGTGCCCAGGGGCTGGCCCGCCTGCCCTCCGGCTT
Source organism: Streptomyces sp. NPDC088812 (assembly GCF_044750285.1). Classification (NCBI taxonomy): domain Bacteria; kingdom Bacillati; phylum Actinomycetota; class Actinomycetes; order Kitasatosporales; family Streptomycetaceae; genus Streptomyces; species Streptomyces sp. NPDC088812. The sequence goes on from NZ_JBIVJP010000010.1 coordinate 8,970, forward strand.
CCCTGCCCTCCGTGCTGCCATGGCGGCGGACGCGGTGATGGGGTCGTCCTCGCCGTAGGAGTCCCTGGAGTATCCGTCGATCTGCAGGTGAGTCTGGTCGCGATGGTGCCTGTCCTCGTACAGCACGTCTGACCAGGCCTGGCGCAGTTCCTTGGCGTGCGGGTGCTCGACGGGGTCGATGAGCACCTCGTTGTCCGGCAGGGAGAGGTCGTACTTCAGCCGTAGCTCCGCGCGGTCATAGCCGTCGTCCCCGGGGCGTTCTTCGAGGGGCGTGCCGGCGGGGACGTACATCACTCGGCCGGAAGCGTCGAGGTCGTCGGGATGGAGTCGGGCGAAGAAGAGGAGCCGGCCGTCGGGGGGCAGTACCAGAGTCGTTGCGTCGTCGGGCAGCGCGGCGAGGTCCAGCATCGCGATCAGGTTCAGCCCTGCCGGGAGTCGGGGAGCGTCGGCGGGGAGCAGGTTGGGCCCCCCGAAGTGGCCCACGACCGGCCCGTCCACGGTGGACGCCAGGGTGGCGCAGGGGCGGGCGGCTTCGAGCCACCTCTCCACCTCGGCGGACGGGACGCCGCCCGCGAGCGCCTTCTCACGGAACCGGTTCACCTTCTCGAGCATCTCGGGTTTCATGCGGTGAACATAGTGGCGGGCACTGACTCATGGGCCGGAGCATGACGTACACCGGGCAACTGCCGGTTCCCGCGGGGCGGCCGCCGAAACGCAGACCCCGGCCGCCGGAAGCACGACACCGACGGACGCCACTGCGGACGCCGCCGCGGACGCGGTGCCGACCGGGCCGCCGTCGGCGGAAGCGCAGCCCTGCGGGCCCCTTGGTGGAGGCTGCCGTGCGCGCGTTGCGCGCGCCGCCCGCGTCACCCCCGACCTCGCGGGCGACGTTCGCGGCCCGGAACCAACGAGCGGATCGGGCGTCCGCACCTGGCGGCGAACACAGAGAGCGGGCCTTGCATAGACTGGGCCGCGGTCTGGGCCGGTCCGCGTTCCGGAGCAGCGGTCGCAGGCCACGCAGGGGGAGGCCTGGCACCGTGGAACCACTGAGGGACGAGGACCCGAGACAGATCGGGGGCTTCGCGCTCGTCTGCCGGATCGGGTCGGGCGGTATGGGGCAGGTGTTCCTCGGCGAGTCCGTGGCCGGCCACCAGGCCGCCGTGAAGGTCATCAAGCCGTCGGTCCTCGACGAGGACACCCGGGCACGCTTCGGGTCCGAGGTGGACAGCCTGCGCACGGTGTACGGGCCGTTCGTCGCGGCCTTCGTGGGGGCGGACGCCGATCAGCCGTGGCTCGCGGTGGAGTACGTCCCCGGACCGGATCTGCGCACGCTCGTCACGGGGAAGGGCCCGCTGCCGCTCGCCGAGACCGCCAGCCTGGCGTCCCGTTTTCCGATCATGCAGGACTTCGACGCCGTGACGTGGTTCGACGCCAACGAGAGAAGGATCGCGGGGAACCGGTACACGTACGGCTTCGGCCAGACCAAGGACCACTACGAGCAGTTCCTCGCCTACCAGAAGCAGGGCCGCTCCGAACCCCCCGAGGGCTATACCGCACCCTTCTACAAGGCCGATCGCGAAAAGGAGATGCGCGAAGCGCACGCCTACTTCTCCGCGCGGCTACGGGAAGCCACCGACAAGGGCAAGTGAACGGCAAACGCCCCGCGCCGGACGGGTCCGGCGCGGGGCGTTTGCCGTGAGGGTCAGCTCCGGGCGGCGTAGGAGACGAAGTCGCTCCACGCGGTGGGGGAGAGGGCGAGTTCGGGGCTCCGCTGGTCCTTGGAGTCCCGGACGTGGATCGCCTGCGTGCCCTTCGCCACCTCGACGCAGGCGTCACCGTCGGAACCGCTGTAGCTGCTCTTGAACCAAGCCCGTTCGTCGATGCTGCTCATAGCGCTCCTCGAAGTTGCTTCAGCAGGCTCCTGGAGTCCTCGGAGGCGAGAGCCTGTGAGCGCAGTTTCGCATACCGCTGGAGCGTGATGCTGACCTCCTTCGGGTCAGTGATCAGCATGCCGCCGCGCTGTCCCTCCGCGTAGCCGAACCACTTGTTGTCCGGGGACTCCAGGAGCATCAACGGTCCGTCGAAGCCAGCATGATCCGGCTGGTATCGCGGCATGATCTGCAACTCGACGTTGAACTGCAACGACCGTTCCAAGAGGCTGTCGAGCAGTTCCCGCGTCACATCAGGGCCTCCCGTACCGCGCTCGACAACTGCCTGCTCGATGATGAAGCTGAACGCGATCGGAGGCTTGCGCTCGAACAGTCGCTGGCGCTCCAACCGGGCCGCAACCTGCTCGGCCACCTGCTCCTCGTCCTTCACGGGCGGCACGCTCTCGGTCACGGCTCGCGCGTACCGCTCGGTCTGGAGCAAGCCGGGGATCACCCGGCACTCGTAGGTCCACAAGGTCACCGCCCGCGTCTCCAGCCGAGCCCACTGCCGGAACCAGCTCGCCAGTCCCGCCTGCCGCGACAGATGTGGCGCGGCCTTCCGCAGTGCCCCCGTGTTGCCTAGTGCCTCCTCCGCACGCTCGACGAAGTCCCGGTCCGGCATCCGGCGGCCCTGTTCGACCGAGGCGACCGTGTGTTTGGAGAAGCGGACCAGGCTGCCGAACTCCTCACGGCTCAGGCCCCCGTGCTCCCGCAGGGCCTGGACGACCGCGCCGAAGGTGCGCAGACTGTCCGACGCCCCCGGTTCCGCGCCGCCCGTCCCCGTACCGCCGTCCGTACATTCGTGGGCCACCGTCGGCCACCTCCCGCGCACCCGCCACGCCCGTACCGCTTCTGACTCGGCTCCATCGTCACGCCGAGCGGCACGTACTGTCTACCGAATGTGCGCGTACGCTGACTCTGCGTACGCGGGTCGCTGCTGGCGAACACCCGCTAAGTGCCGCCAAATTGGGCATATGACGCCACCGTCCACTCCCGTGACCCGCCAAGGGCCCGTCACCGTACGTGTGTTCACGCAGCAGTTCAGCTCCACCCCGCGCGGAGCGCGCCTCGCCCGCCGGCTCGTACTGCACCAGCTCGACGGCTGGGGCGTGCCGCACGGCAGCGATGCGTCCGACACCGCCGCCCTGCTCGTAGCGGAGCTCGCAGCCAACGCCGTCACGCACGGCCGTGTTCCTGGCCGGGACTTCGAGGTCACCGTCAGTCTCCTCGGCCGGACCGTGCGCATCGAGGTCTCCGACACCCGGGACGAGCTACGGCCTCCGGCTCCCGGCGCTCCCCGCCCCGCGCCCCAGCCGCTCGCGGAGACCGGCCGGGGCATGCTCCTCGTGGAGGCGCTCGCCGACCGGTGGGAGGTCCTGGACCGCGCCCCCGTCGGCAAAACGGTCGCCGCCGAGCTGCACCTGGCACGGTGAACGGAGCCGCTTCCTGACGCCGCTGCTTGCGCCCCGGAGCGAGATCTGAGCGACGCCCACGCTCCTTGAGCACATCAACAGCGGTGGCAAGCAGCCCGGTTGGTCCCCGCGCACAGTGAGGACACGAAGACGGTACCGGCCGGTCGATGTTCTTCAGCCTCGGGTTGTTCTCGGCCTTGAGGTGTCGTCGCTGCATCCGATGGGCGTGCGCCGGTCGACGCGGTGCAACAGCAGCAGCGCGCTCGCGGCGGTGGCGAACTCTCCGGAGGCGAGGCCGAACCACACGCCGCGCGTGCCCCAGACCAGGCCGCACATCACCACGAGGGGCGCCTTCAGCAGGATCAGGGACCCGATGGTCAGGACGTAGGCGGGCAGCGGGCGTCCCAGGGCCTGGAAATAGGCCGAGACCAGCGGTGCGATACCGATGACGATCCCGCCGACGGCGATGACGCACAGTGCGAACCCGGCCTCCTCGGCGGCTTCGCCGCCGCTGACGAAGATGCCGACGAGCGGTTCGGCGAGCACCGTCAGCAGGATCGCGGTGGCCGCTCCGTAGACGAGCGAGGCCCGCAGCGCGAGCGCCCGCGTTCGCGCTACCCGGGCGTCCAGGCCGCGCCCGGCGTTGTAGCCGACGATGGGCTGCAAGCCCTGGCTCATGCCGGTCTGCGGCATCACGGCGAAGGACGGGACGCGTTCGGTCGGGGTGTCGGTGACCTCGACGCGCACGGTGTCGGTGCCGTGGGGGAGCCGGACGTGGAAGTCCCGTCCGGCGACGTGCTCGTGCTGCACGGCGTTGGCAGTCAGCTCGGCGGTGATCAGGGTGGGGGTGTTATTGCTCTGATTCGGACGTGATTACTCGATGTCCACATCATCGGCCCCTTCGAGGAGACGGGCCGCGAGGTCGTCGGCCCACTCCACGGCCCAAACACGGAGAGCAGTGATGGTGGCGTCATCGAGCCCATAAGCGGCGAAGGCTTCGTCGTCGGTCCACTCGGCGCCCGTGAGGTTCGACTGCAGATCCTCGCGCTCGAAGCGGCCCCGGGCGTGGCGGCGGCCGAACTCCTCGAGTTCGGTGTTGGTCCAGCGGCGGGAGGCCGCGAACACGTCGATCAGGTCGCGGGGCGCTCCGCGGTCGGCGAGGGCGCGGACCTTGGTCCCGACCACGTCCTCCTCCGCGAGGACGGGCCCGTACGGAGTTTGGGCGACCGGCCGCCAGAAGATCTCCTTGAGGATGTCGACTTCGCAGTCCTGCCCGGTGGCTGGGTCGGTCACGGTGAAGCGGGCGGACAGCGGAGCGGTCTCCAGCACGTGCACCTTCCAGCCGCGGGCTTCCAGGCCGGCGCGGAGCGTGGCCGCGATGTCGGCCATGGGCGCCGGGTTCTCAGTGGCGACGTCGAGGTCCTGGCTGGGGCGGTTCACGAGGCGGTGCGCCCGCACGGCGTATCCACCGGTGAGAACCAGTGGGTACGGCGAGCCGAGCGTGATCACATCCGCCAGGAGCCGCGTGTGCAGCTCCGGCATGTCCGTCACGCGGCTGCCCGGGTGTGGGATGCGAGCTGGGGGAAGGCGTCTTCCCACACGGAGCGCACGGTGCGACCGACGAGTGTGTGCAGCACCGGCCACAGCTGGAGGAGAAGACCCCGGTTGAGGAACTGGGGCAGATCGTCGCGCAGGCCCTCGTGCAGGACGGCGCGGTACAGGCCCACGCGCTGGCGAGGTTTGCCCAGGTCGTACGAGGTCATCCCCGACCAGGCCATGTGCAGTGGCAGCTCCACGATTCCCTGGGTCGGGCCGTGCAAATCGTCCAGCGACTCCGGCAGACGCCGCCGGAACTTCTCCCGGTACAGCGCCAGATCCTCGGCGACCGCGTCCGAGAGGCCGCCCGGCGCGGGTGCGGGGTGCTGTGGGCTGGAGGACATGCCTCCATTATGACGGCAGGGGGGCGGTAAGGGGCATGATGCGTGAGCTTGCGTCCGCAGTGAGCGCGACGGCCGGAGAAGTCCCACAGGCGAAGCCGAATCCCCTCCCGGCTCGCGTACACACAGGTACAGGTCAGGAGGGGTGTGCGGTGTTGTTTCCGAAGACCTTCAGATGTCCCGGAAGATCTCGATCTGCGCCCCCACCGAGTTCAGCCGCTCGGCCAGGTCCTCGTAGCCCCGGTTGATGACGTACACGTTGCGCAGCACGGACGTGCCCTCCGCCGCCATCATCGCCAGCAGGACGACGACCGCGGGGCGCAGGGCCGGCGGGCACATCATCTCGGCGGCCCGCCAGCGGGTCGGGCCCTCCACCAGGACGCGGTGCGGGTCGAGGAGCTGGAGGCGGCCGCCGAGGCGGTTGAGGTCCGTCAGGTAGATGGCGCGGTTGTCGTAGACCCAGTCGTGGATGAGGGTCTTGCCCTGGGCGACGGCGGCGATGGCCGCGAAGAAGGGCACGTTGTCGATGTTCAGGCCGGGGAACGGCATCGGGTGGATCTTGTCGATCGGTGCTTCCAGCTTGGAGGGCCGGACGGTGAGGTCCACCAGGCGGGTGCGGCCGTTGTCGGCGACGTACTCGGGCGTGCGGTCGTGGTCGAGGCCCATCTCCTCCAGCACGGCCAGCTCGATCTCCAGGAACTCGATCGGTACCCGGCGCACGGTCAGCTCGGACTCGGTGACCACGGCGGCGGCGAGCAGGCTCATCGCCTCGACCGGGTCCTCGGAGGGGGAGTAGTCGACGTCGACGTCGATGTGCGGCACGCCGTGCACGGTGAGGGTGGTGGTGCCGATGCCCTCGACCGTGACGCCGAGCGCCTCCAGGAAGAAGCACAGGTCCTGGACCATGTAGTTGGAGGAGGCGTTGCGGATGACCGTGACGCCGTCGTGGCGGGCGGCGGCCAGCAGGGCGTTCTCGGTGACGGTGTCGCCGCGCTCGGTCAGCACGATCGGGCGGTCCGGGCGGACGGCACGGTCGACCTGGGCGTGGTACTGCCCCTCCGTCGCGGCGATCTCCAGCCCGAACCGGCGCAGCGCGATCATGTGCGGCTCGATGGTCCGCGTACCGAGGTCGCAGCCGCCGGCGTACGGCAGCTTGAAGGCGTCCATACGGTGCAGCAGCGGGCCGAAGAACATGATGATGGAGCGGGTGCGGACGGCGGCCTCGGCGTCGATCGCCCCCATGTCCAGCTCGGCCGGCGGCACGATCTCCAGGTCGACGCCGTTGTTGATCCACCGCGTCCGGACACCGATCGAGTTCAGCACCTCCAGCAGGCGGTAGACCTCCTCGATGCGGGCGACCCGGCGCAGCACCGTGCGCCCCTGGTTGAGCAGTGCGCCGCACAGCAGGGCCACGCACGCGTTCTTGCTGGTCTTGACGTCGATGGCGCCGGACAGCCGCCGTCGGCCCACGACACGCAGATGCATCGGTCCCGCGTAGCCGAGCGAGACGATCTCGCTGTCGAGGGCCTCACCGATCCGCGCGATCATCTCAAGGCTGATGTTCTGGTTGCCGCGCTCGATGCGGTTGACGGCGCTCTGGCTGGTTCCGAGCGCCTCGGCCAGCTGCGCCTGTGTCCAGCCACGGTGTTGCCGGGCGTCACGGATGAGCCTGCCGATGCGTACGAGGTAGTCGTCTGCCATGAGGCTGAGGTTATCTCAGATATGAGATCACGCCTTCCCCGGGGGGCCATTCGGGTGACGGCGGCGGTGGCGGTGACGGCCCGTCAGCGGCGCTTGGCCGTCCGCGTGCGACGCCACCCGAAGGGTCCGGGCAGATCCATCGACGTCGTACGGCGTCCGGTGCTGCTGTGGGTGTGGCGCGGGCCGTGCGAGCCGCCGCCGGTCGTGATGGACCACGACCGCCGGTTGATGTTCAGCCGCACGCCCGGCAGGATGCGGAAGCTCTTGCGGAAGGTGAGGGGCATCGGAACCTCCTTCTGTGGACCGTGGGACCGTGCCTCGTCCTTCGTCTACCCCGGCCCGGACGGGCCATGACGGGTCCTCACCTGACGTGCGGGACAAGGCACTTGAGCGGGTGCCCGGGTGCCCGGATGCCCGGGTGCCCGGATGCCCGGATGCCCAGGTGTCCGGATGTGGTGCAGCGCGCCGACCGGGGAGGAGGGGGTCGGGGCGTTCTCCTGGGGGTCGCGGGATGCCGGGTGGCGCGTGCGGGGTGCACGGGGTGCACGGGGTGTGCGGGTGCGCCGGGTGCACGGGGTGATCACGCGGCCGGCCTCGGTGTCGTCGGCGACGAGGCCGGCGCAGGGGGTGTGGCGGGCCGCCCCGCGAGCGCGGCGGCCGCCCGGCGGTCGACCGGCCCCGGAGCCGGTGCCCGAGCCGCCCCCGTCGGCCCCCTCGCCGCCTGCCCGCGACGGGTCTGTGGTCGGCGCCACGGGGAACCCGGGCATGACCAACCAGCCCCCATGTACTAGAGTTATCTCGACATCGAGATATCTGCCGAGGCGCACCGCAGCCGCCACCCTAGTAAGGGTTACCTAACTTAGCCCGACCTTAGCGGATTGGCCAAGCCCGCGTGGCGGCAGAGTGCGGTGGTACGCGCACATCAATGAAGGAGACTGTCGTGTCGGCGAACAGCTTCGACGCCCGCAGCACGCTGCAGGTGGGCGACGAGTCGTACGAGATCTTCCGGCTGGACAAGGTGGAGGGCTCGGCCCGGCTGCCGTACAGCCTCAAGGTCCTGCTGGAGAACCTGCTCCGCACGGAGGACGGCGCGAACATCACCGCCGACCACATCCGCGCCCTCGGCGACTGGGACTCGCAGGCCCAGCCCAGCCAGGAGATCCAGTTCACGCCGGCCCGCGTGATCATGCAGGACTTCACCGGCGTGCCCTGCGTCGTCGACCTCGCCACCATGCGCGAGGCCGTCAAGGCGCTCGGCGGCGACCCGGCGAAGGTCAACCCGCTCTCGCCGGCCGAGATGGTCATCGACCACTCCGTCATCGCCGACAAGTTCGGCACCCACGACGCCTTCGCGCAGAACGTCGAGCTGGAGTACGGCCGCAACAAGGAGCGCTACCAGTTCCTGCGCTGGGGCCAGACCGCCTTCGACGACTTCAAGGTCGTACCGCCCGGCACCGGCATCGTCCACCAGGTGAACATCGAGCACCTGGCGCGCACGGTCATGGTCCGGGGCGGCCAGGCCTACCCCGACACCCTGGTCGGCACCGACTCGCACACCACCATGGTCAACGGCCTCGGCGTCCTCGGCTGGGGCGTCGGCGGCATCGAGGCCGAGGCCGCGATGCTCGGCCAGCCGGTCTCCATGCTCATCCCGCGCGTCGTCGGCTTCAAGCTCACCGGTGAGCTCAAGCCCGGCACCACCGCCACCGACCTGGTGCTCACGATCACCGAGATGCTGCGCAAGCACGGCGTCGTCGGCAAGTTCGTCGAGTTCTACGGCGAGGGCGTGGCCGCCACCTCGCTCGCCAACCGCGCCACCATCGGCAACATGTCGCCGGAGTTCGGCTCCACCGCCGCGATCTTCCCGATCGACGACGAGACCCTGAACTACCTCAAGCTCACCGGCCGCTCCGAGCAGCAGGTCGCGCTCGTCGAGGCGTACGCCAAGGAGCAGGGCCTCTGGCTGGACCCGAAGGCCGAGCCGGACTTCTCCGAGAAGCTCGAGCTGGACCTGTCCACCGTCGTCCCGTCGATCGCCGGCCCGAAGCGCCCGCAGGACCGCATCGTCCTCGCGAACGCCGCCGAGCAGTTCAAGCAGGACGTCCGCAACTACGTCGACGACGTGGACGAGGCGGGCAAGGAGTCCTTCCCGGCCTCCGACGCCCCGGCCGTCCACCCGAACGGCGCCCCGTCGAACCCGGTCACCGTCACCGCCCCCGACGGCTCGACCTACGAGATCGACCACGGTGCGGTGACGGTCGCGGCCATCACCTCCTGCACCAACACCTCCAACCCGTACGTCATGGTCGCCGCCGCGCTCGTCGCGAAGAAGGCCGTGGAGAAGGGCCTGACCCGCAAGCCGTGGGTCAAGACCACCCTCGCCCCGGGTTCGAAGGTCGTCACCGACTACTTCGACAAGGCGGGCCTGACCCCGTACCTCGACAAGGTCGGCTTCAACCTCGTCGGCTACGGCTGCACCACCTGCATCGGCAACTCCGGCCCGCTGCCGGAGGAGGTCTCCAAGGCCGTCAACGACCACGACCTCGCGGTCACCTCGGTCCTCTCCGGCAACCGGAACTTCGAGGGCCGCATCAACCCCGACGTCAAGATGAACTACCTGGCGTCCCCGCCGCTGGTCGTCGCGTACGCCCTCGCGGGCTCCATGAAGGTGGACGTCACCCGGGACGCCCTGGGCGCCGACCAGGACGGCAACCCGGTCTACCTGAAGGACATCTGGCCCTCCGAGGCCGAGGTCAACGACGTCGTGGCGAACGCCATCGGCGAGGACATGTTCAGCAAGTCCTACCAGGACGTCTTCGCGGGCGACGCCCAGTGGCAGTCCCTGTCGATCCCGACCGGCGACACCTTCGAGTGGGACCCGGAGTCGACCTACGTCCGCAAGCCCCCGTACTTCGAGGGCATGACGATGGAGACCACCCCGGTCTCCGACATCACGGGCGCCCGCGTCCTCGCCAAGCTGGGCGACTCGGTCACCACCGACCACATCTCCCCGGCCGGCGCCATCAAGGCCGACACCCCGGCCGGCAAGTACCTCACCGAGCACGGTGTGGAGCGTCGTGACTTCAACTCCTACGGCTCCCGCCGAGGCAACCACGAGGTCATGATCCGCGGCACGTTCGCCAACATCCGCCTGCGCAACCAGATCGCGCCGGGCACCGAGGGCGGCTACACCCGCGACTTCACCCAGGACGGCGCGCCGGTGTCGTTCATCTACGACGCCTCGCAGAACTACCAGGCCGCCGGCATCCCGCTGGTCATCCTGGGCGGCAAGGAGTACGGCTCCGGCTCGTCCCGCGACTGGGCGGCCAAGGGCACGGCCCTTCTCGGCGTCAAGGCCGTCATCACCGAGTCGTACGAGCGCATCCACCGCTCGAACCTCATCGGCATGGGCGTCCTGCCGCTCCAGTTCCCGGCCGGCCAGTCCGCCGACTCGCTCGGCCTGACCGGCGAGGAGACGTTCTCCATCACGGGCGTCGAGGAGCTCAACAACGGCACCACGCCGAGCACGGTCAAGGTCACCACCGACACGGGCGTCGAGTTCGACGCGGTCGTCCGGATCGACACCCCCGGTGAGGCCGACTACTACCGCAACGGCGGCATCATGCAGTACGTGCTGCGCAACCTGATCCGCAGCTAGGCGGCCGGGCGGGCCGCCCCGCAGGGCGGCCCCGCACGGCGGCCGAGGGCCGCATCCCCGGTGACGGGGGTGCGGCCCTCGCCGTGCGGGCCGGCGTGCCCGCAGTGACGGGCCCGTTCCAGGCCTTCGCCGCGTTCGCCCCAGGTCATCACCTACCCTCAGGTGGAACACAGGGTTCCCTCAGCGGGCCGGGACAGGATCGGGACATGACTGCCGCCTCCACGTCCCGAACCGGCCGCGTCCGCGTGCTCATCGTCGACGACGAGCCCGCGCTCACCGAGGTCCTCTCCGTGGCCGTGACCGAGGCGGGCTGGCGCCCGTACCCCGCCCCCGACGGGCAGAGCGCGCTGCGGATGGCCCGCGGCTGCGCCCCGCACGCCGTCGTCCTCGACGGAATGCTGCCCGACCTGGACGGCATCCAGGTCCTGCGCCGGCTGCGCCACGAGAACCCCGGGCTGCCGGTGCTCATGCTGACCGCACGGGACACCCTGGAGCACCGCATCGACGGGCTGGAGAACGGCGCCGACGACTACGTCACCAAGCCCTTCTCGCTGGAGGAGGTCGTGGTGCGGCTGCGCGGGCTGCTGCGCCGCGCCGGCGCCGAACGGTCCCGCACCGACGACTCCGTCCGGGTCCTCGGCGACCTCGTCGTGGCCGTCGAGTCGCGCGAGGTGCACCGCGACGGCGACCGGATCGCCCTCACCGCCAAGGAGTTCGACCTGCTCGGCCTGCTGATGGACCATCCGCGGCAGGTCCTGAGCAAGGCACAGATCCTCGACCACGTCTGGTCCAGCTCCTTCGACGGCGGCGGCAACCTGGTCGAGGTGTACATCTCCAGCCTGCGCCGCAAGATCGACCGGGGCCGCGCGCCGATGATCCACACCGTACGCGGCGTCGGATACGCCATCAGACCGGTGGGAGCCCGCTCATGACCCCGCCGCAGACCGGCACCGCCCGCCGTCGCGGCCCGCGCGCCCTGCGGCTGGCGGGCCGCTCCCTGCGCACCCGGCTGCTCGTCTTCATCGTCGTCACCCTGGTCGGCGTGTGCGCGGCGATGGCCGTCACCACCGTCTTCACCCAGCGCGCCTTCCTCTACGGCAACCTCGACGGCAGGGTGGACAACGCCGCCGCCCGCGCCCTCGGCGGCGCCTGCCTCCACCCCGAACTGGAGGCCGATCTCACCTTCCTGAGGGAGAGCGGGCAGCCGTTCGGGATGATCGCCGCCCGCTACGACGAGGACGGCACCATCCTGTCCGCGGCCGTCGTCCGCCAGGACGCCCCGCCCATGATGTTCAGCTCCGCCCAGGTCGCCGCCCTGGAGGGCATCCACGCCGACGGCGCCCTGTACAACCGCACCCTGCCCGGCCTGGGCACCTACCGCCTCACCGCCCGCGAGAACAACGACGTACGGGTCATCGTCGGCCTGCCGAGGGACCAGGTCGAGGGCCTCATCGGCGGGCTGGCGGTGGTCGAGGCCGTCATCGCCCTCGCCGGACTGGCCGTCGCGGGATGTGTGTGCGCCTTCGTCATACGACGACAGCTGCGCCCCCTCGGCCGGGTCGCCGCCACCGCGGTCGAGGTGTCCCGGATGCCGCTGTGCCGCGGCGAGGTCGCCGTCCTCACCCGGGTGCCCGAACGGGACACCGACCCGACCAGCGAGGCCGGGCAGGTCGGCGCCGCCCTCAACCGCATGATCGACCACGTGGAGTCCTCGCTCGCCGCCCGCCAGCGCAGCGAGGAGCGGGTGCGGCGCAGCGAGGAACGCATGCGCCGCTTCCTCGCCGACGCCAGCCATGAACTGCGCACCCCGCTCGCCTCCATCGCCGGGTACGCGGAACTCATGAACCGCGGCACGGACCGCATCGAGCCGGGCGTGGCCTGGCGCCGGGTGACCGCCGAGTCGGCGCGGATGACCGGCCTGGTGGAGGATCTGCTGCTGCTGGCCCGGCTGGACGAGGGCCGGCCGCTGGAGTCCGCCGAGGTGGACCTGGCCGCGCTGGTCGCGGAGGCGGTGTGGGACGCGCGGGCCGCGGGCGGCGACCACGACTGGCAGCTGGAGCTGAGCCTGGACCCCCCGCCGCTGGTCCTCGGCGACGAGGCCCGCCTCCACCAGGTGGTGGCCAACCTGCTGGCCAACGCGCGGGTGCACACCCCGGCGGGCACCAGGGTGACCACGGTGGTGACCGCCCGGGACGGCCGGTGCGCCGTCCGGGTCCGCGACGACGGCCCCGGCATCCCGCCGGACCTCCTGCCGAGCGTCTTCGACCGCTTCACCCGGGCCGACACCTCCCGCGCCCGCAGCACCGCGGCTTCCGGCGCGGGCCTCGGCCTCGCCATCGCCGCCGCGATCACCGCGGCGCACGGCGGGCGGATCGACGTCCGCAGCGAGCCGGGGCGCACGGAGTTCGTCGTCGAGCTGCCGGCCGTGGCGGAGGCGGAGGCGGAGGCGGAGGCGACGACGTGGGAGGCTCAGGCGCCGGTCCCGTGAGGACGGCCACGCACACCGGGCGGCCGGAGAGAGTGGCGTAGCTCACTTCGGTGGGCCGATCACTTTTCCGTGCCGGGGCGGTCGTAGGGGACGACATCGTCGACACACCCAGGAAAAGGACCCGACCGCCATGACCGCACCCGTGAAGGGCCCCGCGAGTTACTTCCCGTCGATCGAGAAGAAGTACGGCCGCCCCATAGCGGAGTGGAAGGACCTGATCCGCTCCTCGCCGCTGACCAAGCACATGGAGCTGGTGAACTGGCTGAAGGCCGAGCACGGCCTGGGGCACGGCCACGCCAACGCACTCGTGGCGCACACGCTCGCCGAGAACGCCGGCGCGTAGCGGCGCGCGGACGGGGGAGGGCGCCCGTCGGACGTGCGTCGTAGAACGGCGGCGTACGGGGCGGCACCGTCAAACGGCGGCGTCCACCCCGTTTACAAGCCGGTCTTTCCGCGCTACCTTCCGCCTCAGGTGGAGTGGGAGCGCTCCCATCTCGGCGGACCGGAACCCGCCCGGGAGTGCTCCCCCTCCACCCATCCCTCCCGGCCGGTCCGGGGCACCCCCTCTCCGCACCACACCGGTGCTCCCGCCGCCGTACCCCCCCTGTACCCGCACGCCGGTCCGTACACGGAAGGACGGACTCCGCCATGAGTCATGTCATGATCACGACATGTACCACCCGCTCGGGATCACGCACCAGAGCCCTCTTCCTCGTCCTCCTCTCCCTCCTCGCCGTCGTCCCCGCCCTCGGCCTGATCGTCGTCACCACCGGCGGTGAGGCCGAGGCCCACGGCACCCCCATGAAGCCCGCCAGCCGCACCTTCCTGTGCTGGCAGGACGGGCTGACCGACACCGGTGAGATCAAACCGGTCAACCCGGCCTGTGCCAACGCCCAGCAGGTCAGCGGCACCACGCCGTTCTACAACTGGTTCTCGGTGCTGCGCTCCGACGGCGCCGGCCGCACCCGCGGCTTCGTGCCCGACGGGCAGCTGTGCAGCGGCGGCAACACCAACTTCACCGGCTTCGACGCCGCCCGCGACGACTGGCCGCTCACCCACCTCACCTCGGGCGCGACGGTCGACTTCTCCTACAACGCCTGGGCCGCGCACCCGGGCTGGTTCTACGTCTACGTCACGAAGGACGGCTTCGACCCGACCCAGACCCTCACCTGGGACGCGATGGAGGACCAGCCGTTCCTCACCGTCGACCACCCGCCGCTCAACGGCACCCCGGGCACGGTCGAGGCCAACTACTCCTGGAGCGGACAGCTCCCGGCGAACAAGTCGGGCCGCCACATCATCTACATGGTCTGGCAGCGCTCGGACAGCGCGGAGACCTTCTACTCCTGCTCCGACGTCGTCTTCGACGGCGGCGACGGCGAGGTCACGGGCATCCACGAGCCGGGCGACCCGGCCGAGCCCGTGCCCGGCACCTGCACGGCGACCCGCGCGACGACGGGCTCGTGGACCGGCGGCTACCAGTCCCAGGTGACCGTCACCAACTCCGGCGACGTCCCGATGCTCGGCTGGATGGTCGACTGGACCCTGCCGGCCGGCCAGACGGTCGCCAGCCTGTGGAGCGGCAACGCCACCTACGACGGCCAGGCGGTGATGGTCCACAACGCCGACTGGAACGGCTCGCTCAGTCCGGGCCAGAGCACGACCTTCGGATACGTCGTCTCCGGCACCGGCGGCGACAGCGCCACGACCCTTCCCTGCCGGGTCGGCTGACCGGCGGCCGTACGGTCGACCGGCGGCCGTACGGTCGACGCGACCGGCGACCACCGCCGGCACGGACCCGGTGGGCACATGAGCCGCGTGCCCACCGGGTCCGGTGGCGCGTACGGCAGGACCGGCCAATGGGGCCGGTGGCGCGTACGGCAGGACCGGCCGATGGGTCCGGTGGCGCGTACGGCAGGACCGGGCGGACCGGCGGCCGTGCGCGGACCAGCCGACACCCGGAAACCGGCGCGGCTCCGAACCGGCCCGGTTCCGGACCGGCCCGGCTACGGACCGGCCCGGCTACGGACCGGCACGGTTCCGGACCGGCGCGGCTACGGGGACCGCACCGATCAGGCGGTCCCCGTGGCCGGCTCCCGCCCCAGTACCCCCGCCAGCCAGCCCAGTTGCCGCCGCACCTGCTCGGCCTCGCCCCCCTCGTGCCCGTTGTACGGGTACGCGTGCATCTCCTTGCGCACGCCGTCCCCCGCGCCGCCGCCCGTCTCCCCGTACCGGTTGAAGGCCGCGTACGTGCCGCTCGGCGGGCACACCGTGTCGCGCAGGCCGGTGCCGAAGTGGGCCGGGGCGTGGGCGCGGCGGGCGAAGGAGACGCCCTCGACGTAGGAGAGCGTGCGGTACGCGGCCCGTTCCCGGCCCCGGTGGACGGAGAGGTACGCGGCGATCTCGCCGTAGGGGCCCGCGTCGGTGAGGTCCAGGGCGCGGCGGATGCCGCACAGCAGCGGGGCGGTGACCAGCGCGGCCGCCAGCCCGGGGACCAGGCCCGCGACGGCCAGGGCGAGACCGCCGCCCTGACTGTTGCCGACGGCGGCGATCCGCGTCCCGTCCACGCCGGGCAGCGACCGCACCGCCGCCACCGCCCGCACGGCGTCCGTGATCAGACGCCGGTAGTGGTAGTCGTGCGGGGCGAGGAGGCCGCGGACGGCCGGGCCGGGGCCACCGGGCGCGACGGCGTGCGGATCGGCGGTGGCGCCGCCGTTGCCGTACTGGTCGCCCTGGCCGCGGTTGTCCATCAGCAGATGCGCGTACCCGGCGTTCACCCAGGTCAGCCGCTCGTGGGGGAGGCCGCGGCCCCGGCCGTAGCCGACGTACTCCACCACGGCGGGCAGGGGGCCGTCCGCGTCGGCCGGCCGGCTGAACCAGGCACGCACCGGGTCGCCGGCGAAGCCGCGGAAGGTCACGTCCCAGGTGCGGGTCAGGCGCAGGCCGGTCTCCACGGGCGCCACGGACACCAACGGCTCGTGCCGGGACGCCTCCTGGAGCGTGTCGCTCCAGAACACGTCGAAATCGGCGGGTTCTCCGAGCGCCGGACGGTACTGCTCCAGCTCCCCGGGCGGCAGGTCGAACGCGGGCACGGTGACACCTCGCAGGAGTCGGTGGCAGGGGGGAAACTTGCGGAGACGGCGGGCGCGGACTCCCGGGTTCTACCCCGCCGTCAGAGCGTTCCAACGCCGCGCCCGTGTCTCGGATGATCCCCGCACGCCCATTGACACCGCTTTCTGGGTGCCCCTAAGTTGCCGCGAAGTTACCGGTAACGATCTCGAAAGTTTCGGTACCGCGTCCCCCACGGGAGGCCCGAGCATGAGCACCTCCACCACGCCGGCACCACCCCCCGGCACCCAGGACCCACCACCCCCCGACCGGCCCCCCCGCCCCGCACGCCCCACCGCGCGCACCGGCCTGCGGCGGGCGCTGCGCCGCGACTGGCAGCTGTACTCGCTGGCCGTCCTGCCCCTGCTGTTCTTCCTCGTCTTCCGCTACCTGCCGATGATCGGCAACGTGATCGCCTTCCGCCGCTTCGAGCCGGGCGGGTCGATCCTGGGCGAGCAGTGGGTGGGCCTGCGGTACGTGGAGATGTTCCTGTCCGACCCGACCTTCTGGCAGGTCTTCCGCAACACGCTCTGGCTGGGCGCGCTGACCCTGGTGTTCTGCTTCCCGGTGCCGATCGTGCTGGCGCTGCTGCTCAACGAGGTGCGCCGCACGGCGCTGAAGCGGTTCGTGCAGTCGGTGTCGTACCTGCCGCACTTCCTGTCGATCGTGATCGTCGCGGGCATCACGATGCAGATGCTCGCCACCGACGGGCCGGTCAACCACGTCCTCGGCTGGTTCGGCCACGACCCGGTGCGGTTCATCCAGGAACCCGAGTGGTTCCGCACGGTCTACGTCGGCTCCGAGATCTGGCAGACCGCGGGCTGGGGCACGATCCTCTACCTGGCGGCGCTCACCACGATCGACGACGACCTCTACGAGGCCGCCCGTATCGACGGCGCCAACCGCTGGCAGCAGATCTGGCACGTCACCCTGCCCGGCATCCGCCCCACCATGATCACGCTGCTGATCCTGAACATCGGCACCTTCATGGCCGTCGGCTTCGAGAAGATCCTGCTGCTGTACAACCCGCTGACCTATCCGACGGCCGACGTGGTCTCCACCTACCTCTACCGGACCGGCGTGGAGTCCAACAGCTTCAGCTACGCCGCCGCAATCGGCCTGTTCGAGGCGGTCATCGGGCTGGTGCTGATCACCTCCGCGAACCAGCTGTCGCGCCGCACGGTGGGGACGAGCCTGTGGTGAGCGTCGATCGGCCGACCCGCGGTTACCGGATCTTCCAAGGCGTCAACGGCGTGATCCTCGGCCTCGTCGTGCTGGTGACCCTCTATCCCTTCGCCACCATCGTCGCCCGCTCCTTCAGCGGCGAACGGCAGATCCGGGCCGGTGAGGTGACGCTGTGGCCCAAGGGATTCGACCTCACCACCTACGACATCGTCCTCAGGGACACGATGTTCTGGCGCAACTACGGCAACACGGTGCTCTACACGGTGGTCTCCACCGCCGTCGCCATGACCCTGACGACCTGTTACGCCTACGTCCTGTCGAAGAAGAACCTCAAGGGGCGAGGCGTCCTCGTCGGCGTAGCCGTGTTCACCATGTTCTTCTCCGGCGGACTGATCCCCCACTACGTGCTGATCACCAGCCTCGGGCTGAAGAACTCCGTGTGGGCGATCGCTCTGCCGAACGCGATCAGCGTCTTCAACCTGCTGGTGATGAAGGCGTTCTTCGAGAGCCTGCCGGCCGAGCTGGAGGAGGCCGCGGAGATCGACGGCCTGAGTACGTACGGCATCCTGCTCAGGATCGTGCTGCCGCTGTCCAAGGCGGTCATCGCGACGATGGTGCTGTTCTACTCGGTGTCCTTCTGGAACTCCTGGTTCTCGGCCTTCCTCTACATGGACAGCGCCGACCTGATGCCGGTCACGGTCTATCTGCGCAACCTCATCGCGGGCGCCACCGGCGCCACCGGCGCCGGCGCCACCACCGAGCAGGGCACCCAGGTCGCGGCGAACATCCAGGCGGTCACCATCGTGCTGACGTCGCTTCCCATCCTCTGCGTGTACCCGTTCGTCCAGCGCTGGTTCGTCTCGGGCGTGATGCTCGGCGCGGTCAAGGGCTGACGGTTCCGCATCCGACGTACGGACCCAAGGGAGTATCCGTGAAGAACGCGGCACAGAAGAAGGCGGAGCGGAAGAACCGCGGACAGCTGTCGCGGCGGCAGGTCCTGGCCGCCGCCGGCTTCATCGGCCTCGCCGGCCTGACCGGCTGCGGCAGCGGCGACGACGGAGGGGGCTCCAAGGACCTCTCCAAGAAGCGGAACGGCGCGATGAAGGAGTACCGGGCCGGCCAGCAGTTCAAGGCGGCCGGGGCGCTGTCCTTCTCGGTCCTGCACAACGACAACCCGGGCTACCCGATGAAGAAGGACTGGCTGTTCTGGAAGGAGCTCACCCGGCGCACCGGCGTCACGTTCAAGCCGGTGTCGGTGCCGTTGAGCGACTACGAGAAGAAGCGCAGCCTGCTCATCGGCGCGGGCGACGCCCCCTTCCTGATCCCGAAGACGTACCACCCGTCGGAGGTCGCGTTCGTGGCGTCCGGCGCGATCCTCCCGGTCAGCGACTACACGCACCTGATGCCCCACTTCCTCGACAAGGTGAAGAAGTGGGGTCTGGAGCCCGAGCTCGACTCCATCCGCCAGTCCGACGGCAAGTACTACCTCCTGCCCGGCCTGCACGAGAAGGTCAAGTCCGGCTACTCGCTGTCCCTGCGCACCGACGTCCTCGACCGGCTCGGCCTGGCCCTGCCCACCACCTGGGACGAGGTGTACACCGTCCTCAAGGCGATCAGAGAGGAGTACCCCGACCGCTACCCCTTCACCGACCGCTGGAGCACCAACACGCCCTACCCCGCCGCCGCCCTCTTCAGCTACCTCGGGCAGGCGTACGGAGTCCGGGCGGGCTGGAGCTACGACAACATCAGCTGGGACGACCCGGCGGGCGAGTTCGTCTTCACCGGCGCCACGGACGGCTGGCGCGAGATGCTCACGTACCTGAGGAAGCTGGTCGCCGAGAAGCTCGTGGACCCCGAGAGCTTCACCCAGACCGACGACGACGCGGTGAAGAAGCTGCTGTCCGAGAAGGCCTTCGCGATCAGCGCCAACCCCCAGGAACTGGTGCAGAACTACCGCTACAACCTCGGACAACAGGTCCAGGGCGCGACGATCGAGATGATCCCGGTACCGCTCGGCCCGGCCGGCCCGGTGGTGATCGGCGGCGCCCGGCTGGAGAACGGCGTGATGGTCTCCGACAAGGCGCTCGACAGCGACAGCTTCGTCGCGATGATGCAGTTCGTGGACTGGCTGTGGTACTCCGACGAGGGCCAGCGGTTCGCCAAGTGGGGCGTCGAGGGCGTCACCTACACCCGCTCCGGCGACCGGTACACGCTCAAGGACGGCATCAGCCTCATGGGCTCCGACCCCGACGCCCCGAAGGACCTCCAGAAGGACTACGGCTTCTTCAACGGCGTCTTCACCTACGGCGGCAGCTGGGCCCTGGTCTCCTCCTCCTTCAGCGCCGACGAGAAGGCGTTCCAGGACGCCATGGCCCAGCGCGAGCAGCTGCCCATCGGCCCCGCCCACCCGCTCCAGTCGGTGGAGCAGGAGCAGGCCACCCTGTGGGACACCCCGCTGCGGGACCACGTCACCCAGAACGCGCTCAAGTTCGCCCTCGGCAAGCGCCCCCTGTCCGAGTGGGACGCGTACGTCGGTGAGCTGAAGGCGAAGAACATGGACCAGCTCGTCGCCCTGCACAACAAGGCGCGCGAGCGCTACGCGAAGGAGAACGGGTGATCCGCGTCCCCGCGGAGGCCACCGGCCGGCTCTCCGACGCCTGGCGGACCTGCGTGGGCACCGGCCGGACCGACCTCGCCCTGCGCCGCGACCACCAGGACTCCCTCGCCCTCCTCCAGCGCGAGATCGGCTTCCGGCACATCCGGGGCCACGGCCTGTTCAGCGACGGCATGGGCGTGTACCGGCCCTACGAGCACCAGGGCGCCCGCCGGGTCCACCACGCCTTCACCTACGTCGACCAGGTCGTCGACACCTACCTCGCCCTCGGCATCCGCCCCTTCCTCGAACTCGGCTTCATGCCGACGGAGCTGGCCTCCGGGGAGCGGACGGTGTTCTGGTGGGGCGGCAACGTCACCCCGCCCCGCTCCCACCGGGAGTGGGCCGACCTGGTCCGCGCCACCCTCACCCACCTCGTCGACCGCTACGGCCTCGACGAGGTCCGCACCTGGCCGATCGAGGTGTGGAACGAGCCCAACCTGCCCGACTTCTGGCAGGACGCGGACGAGAAGGCGTACCACCGGCTGTACGAGGTGACCGCGCACACGGTGAAGGAGGTGGACGCGGGCCTCCAGGTCGGCGGGCCCGCGATCTCCCCGGGCGCCGACGAGTGGCTGGTCCGGTTCGCCGGGTTCGCCGAGGAACGCGCGGTCCCCCTCGACTTCGTCTCCCGGCACGCCTACACCTCCGGGCCCGCCCAGCACGTGCCCTTCGGCGTCCACCAGACGCTCGGCCCGGCGAGCGGCCTGCTGGAGCAGTTCGCCACCCCGCGCCGACAGCTCCGCGACACCCCGTACGCCGCACTGCCCGTCCACATCACCGAGTTCAACTCCTCCTACCGCCCCGACAACCCGGTCCACGACACCGCGTTCCACGCCGCCTACCTGGCCCCGGTTCTCGCCGCGGGCGGCGACCTGGCCGACTCGTTCTCCTACTGGACCGGCAGCGACATGTTCGAGGAGACCGGCGTCCCCACCGCCCTCTTCCACGGCGGCTTCGGCCTGCTCACCCACCGCCAGGTGCGGAAACCGACGTACCACCTGTACGCGTTCATGGCCCGGACCGGCCCCGAGCTGCTCGCCCGCGGCGACGACCACCTCGTCACCCGCCACCCCGACGGCCGGGTCGCCGTCCTGGCCTGGGCGCCCGTCGACCCGACCGGCGCCACCCCCGGCCCCGACCGCCACGACCTGCACCTGTCCGTCCCCCTCGCGGCCCGCGGCGAGGCCTTCGTCCGCCGGTCCACCGTGGACGAGGAACACGGCAACGCCCACACCGCCTGGCGGCACATGGGCAGCCCGCGCTCGCCGGGCCCCGGGCAGCTGGACGTCCTGCACGAGGCCGCCGAGCCCGCCCGCAGCCACCGCCGCCTCCCCCTCCACGAGGGCCGCGCCGACCTGCGCCTCACCCTCGCCCGCCACGAGATCACCCTCGTCGAGCTCACCCCCCTCACCGACGAGACCCCACCCTGGTGGGACGACCACCGGCTGCTCGGCCGGGAGGCCCCATGAGCACCGTACGCCCCGCTGACGTCGGCTCCGGGTCCCGTTCCCGCGCCGCGGCCCCCGGTTCCGGGTCCCGTTCCCGCGCCGCGGCCCCCGGTTCCGGGTCCCGTTCCCGCGCCGCGGACGTCGGTTCCGGGTCCCGTTCCCGCGCCGCGGACGTCGGTTCCGGGTCCCGTTCCCGCGCCGCGGACCTCGGCTCCGGACCCCTCTCCCGCGCCGCCGCCCTCGTGCACACCCTGCTCACCGTCGAGGTCCTGCTCCTGGCCACCGCCGCCCCCGGTCTCGCGGTCCTGCTGCTGCTCGGCCCCGACCCCGCCAACCTGCCCCTCGCCGCCGTCTGCCTGCTGCCGCTCGGCCCGGCCGTCTCGGCCGCCGTGTACGCCCTGCACCACCGCGGGCGCGACCTCACCGACCTGCACCCGGCCCGCGTCTACCGGCGCGGCCTGCGCCTCAACGCCCTCCCCGCGCTGAAGCTGTGGACGCCGCTGCTGGCCTGGCTGACGGTGATCGCCTTCACCCTCACCCACTTCGCCGCCACCGGCCTGCCCCGCTGGTGGGCCGCGCTCCTCGGGGCGGTCGGCGCCGGCGCCCTGCTGTGGGGCGCCCACGCCCTCCTGCTCACCTCCCTCTTCGCCTTCCGCGCCCGCGACACCGCCCGCCTCGCCGCGTACTTCCTGTTCCGGCACGGCCGGGCGACCCTCGCCGCCGCCTCCCTGCTCGTCCTGACCGGCGCGCTGACCGCCCTGCTGACCGAGGCCCTGCCCGCCCTCCTCGCCGCCCCGCTGCTGCTCTCCCTGCTCCGATCGAGCAGCCCGGTGATCGCCGAGACCCAGGAGGACTTCACCGCATGACCACCCCCGCCGCCGGAAACCCCGGCAACCGCCCGCACCCCGGCAACCTCCCCCGCACCGCCAAGATCGCCTACGGCGGTGACTACAACCCCGAACAGTGGCCGGACGACGTGTGGGACGACGACCACCGCCTGTTCACGCGGGCCGGCGTCGACGCGCTCACCGTCGGCGTCTTCTCCTGGTCGCTCACCGAGCCCGCCGAGGGCGCGTACGACTTCACCGTCCTGGACCGGATCCTCGACCGTGCCGCGGCCGAGGGCCGCCGCGCCGTCCTCGCCACCGGCACCGCCGCCGTACCGCCCTGGCTCGCCACGAAGTACCCCGAGGTCAACCGCACCGACTTCGAAGGCCGCCGGCACCGCTACGGCCAGCGCCACAACTTCTGCCCGAGCTCACCGGCGTACCGCCGTCTGTCGACGGCGCTCGCCGGCCGGCTCGCCGAACGATACGCCGGCCACCCCGCGCTGCTCGCCTGGCACATCAACAACGAGTACGGCGGTGCCTGCTACTGCGACCTGTGCGCCGAGGCCTTCCGCGCCTGGCTGCGCGCGCGGCACGGCACGCTCGACGGCCTCAACGACGCCTGGTGGACCACCTTCTGGTCGCACCGCTACACGGACTGGGACCAGATCGAGCCGCCGAGCGCCCTCACCGAGCACTGGCGCGGCCCCGACCACACCGCCTTCCAGGGCGTCACCCTCGACTACCAGCGCTTCATGACCGACGCCCTGCTCGGCTGCTTCACCGCCGAGAAGGAGGCGATCCGCGCCCACGACCCCGCCACCCCCGTCACCACCAACTTCATGGGCGCCTACCGGCCGCTCGACTACCACCGCTGGGCCCCCCACCTCGACTTCGCGTCCTGGGACAGCTATCCGCCCCTGGGCGCCCCGCCCTCCCGGCCGGCCCTCGGCCACGACCTGATGCGCGGCCTGAAGGACGGCGCCCCCTTCTGGCTGATGGAGCAGACCCCGTCCACCACCGCCTGCCACGACGTGAACCCGCTGCGCCGCCCGGGCGAGCTGCGCCTGGCCACCTGGCAGGCGATCGCCCACGGAGCCGACGCCACCCTCTACTTCCAGATGCGGGCCTCGCGCGGCGCCTGCGAGAAGTACTTCGGCGCGGTGATCGGGCACGCGGGCCGCGACGACACCCGCGTCTTCCGGGAGGTCGCCGCCCTGGGCGAGGAGCTGACCGCCCTCGGCGACGCCACCCTGGGCGCCCGCACCCCCGCCCGGACCGCGCTGCTGTTCGACTGGGACAGCTGGTGGGCGCTGGAGATCTCCGACGGCCCCTCCCGGCTGGTCCGCTACCCGGACGTCGTCCACGCCTACTACCGGGCCGCCCGCGAGGCCGGCGCCGACGTGGACGTCGTCCCCGTCACCGCCGATCTGACCGGCTACGACGTGGTCCTCGTCCCCGTCCTCCACCTGGTCAAGGGCGATCTCGCCGACCGTCTGGAGGAGCTGACCCGACGCGGCGGCACCGTCCTCGCGACGTTCCTCACCGGCCGCTCCGACGAGCACGACCGGGCGTTCCTCAGCGACGTGCCGGGACCGCTGGCCGGCCTGCTGGGCATCCGCGTCGACGAGTGGGACGCCCGCCCCGAGGACGTCGTCCAGCCCGTCACCATCGGCGCGTCGCGCCACGAGGCCCGGCTCGTCTTCGAGATCGTCCAGCCGCGCGGCGCGGAACCGGTCGGCACGTACGGCGCCGACTTCTACGCCGGCACCCCGGCCGTCACCCGCCACCGCTTCGGCGAGGGAGAGGCCTGGTACGTGGCCACCGCCCTGGACCGGCCCGGCGTCGACGACGTCGTCCGCCGGGTGCTGGCCCGTCACGGTCTGATCGGCCCCTACGCGGACCGGCCCGCCGTCGAGACCGCCCACCGGGTCACCCCCGACGGCACACGCCTGCTCTTCCTCCTCAACCACGCCCCGGAGCCGGCCCCCCTCACCGCGCACACCGACGCCACCGACCTGCTCACGGGCAAGCGGATCGAGCGGGGCGCCCCCCTCACCCTCGACCCGCTCGGCGTGGCCGTCCTCCGGCTTCAGTAGACGGTCCGCCCCCGCTCGTCCGGCACCCCCGACTTGCGCAGGAAGTAGCTGTTCACCTGGTCCCGCCACTCCCGGGCGCTCCGCAGCTGCTCCGCGTACCGCTCCGCCACGCGCGCGTGGCGGGCCGGTGCCACCAGGTCCGCGAGGCCCTCCCACACCCGGAGGGCCTCCTCCGTCTCCTCGACGCCCTCGAAGTGGCTGTCGTAGATGTGCTGGATCACCGTCTTCCCGCTGTGCAGGACGTGCTCGTAGGGGACGTGGTGGAAGAACAGCAGCAGCTCGTCGGGGCACGAGCCGGGGGACTCGTAGACCTCGGCCCACGGCTTGCCGTACTGGGCGGCGTACCCGGTGCCGGTGGCGGCGCTGCGGTCGACGCCGACGCCGTCGCGGTCGGCGAAGTGGTAGGTGCCCCAGGGGCTGTACTCGTAGCCGTCGACGCTCGGCCCGTAGTGGTGTCCGGGCTGCACCATGAACCCGACGCCGAGCGGCGCGGTGTACTTCTCGTACGTCCGCCACGAGCCGTGCAGCACCGCGCGCAGGCCGGTGATCAGGCGCTCGGGGGCGGACAGGAAGGTGAGGCCGATCCACTCGTCGAGGATGCGCCGGGGGTCGTCGTCCGGCCGCCAGGCGAGGCGCCCGAAGGTGTACAGGTTCGCCTGGGCCAGCGGATGGCCGGTCCAGAACGGGTCGTCGCCCACGTTGGACACCGCGACGAGTCCGCCCCGCGCCACCTCCCCGACGCATCCCCCGGCGTCACCGCCCGGCCGGAACCGCAGCGCCTCGCTCCACATCGGGCCCAGCCAGCACACGTGCCGCTGCTGCCCGGTGTACTCCTGCGTGGCCTGCACCTCCACCGCGAGCCGGGTGCGCGGCATCGCCCCGAGCACCGGGGAGACCGGCTCGCGCACCTGGAAGTCCATCGGCCCGTGCTTCACCTGGAGCACCGCGTTGTCCGCGAACTCCCCGTCCAGCGGCGCGAAATGGTCGTACGCGGCGCGCGCCCGGTCCGTCGTGCGGTCCCGCCAGTCCTGCCGGTGGTCGTAGACGAACGCGCGCCAGTGGACCGTGCCGCCGTGCGGGGCGAGCGCGGCGGCCAGCGCATCGGCGCCGTCCGCGTGCGAACGGCCGTAAGCGAACGGTCCCGGCTGGCCCTCCGAGTCGGCCTTCACCACGAACCCGCCGAAGTCCGGGATCGCCGCGTACACCCGCGCGGCCGCGTCGGCCCACCAGGCCCGCACGGACGCGTCCAGCGGATCCGCCGTGGCCAGCCCTCCGAGCACCACCGGCGCGGCGAAGGTGACCGACAGATGCGTGCGGACGCCGTACGGGCGCAGCGCCGCCGCGAGGTCGGCGACCTCACCGAGCCGGTCGGTCAGCAGCCGCGCCTCGGTCGCGTGCACGTTGACGTTGTTGACGGAGACGGCGTTGATCCCGCAGGCGGCGAGCAGCCGCCCGTACGCCCGGACGCGCTCCGGCTCCCCCCGCGCCCTCCCGTCCCGCCAGAACAGCGAACCGCCCGCGTAGCCGCGCTCCACCTGGCCCATGACCGGGTGCACGGCGACGTTGTCCCAGTGGTCCAGCATCCGCAGCGCCACCGCCGGCCGGTGCACCTCGCGCGGCCGCTCGCCCCGGAAGGCGTCCTCGCCGAGCCGCACCACGTGGAACAGGCCGTACAGCAGACCCCGCGGGCCGGACGCGGTGACCGTGGTGGTGCCGGCGGACCGCTCGCAGGCGAACCCCTCGTCGCCCAGGTCCTCCGGGCCGTCGGTCCGGCACAGCACGAGGTCGTACGGGGCGGCCGTGCCGTCGTCGTCCCGTACGACCTCTCCGCCGAACCGGCGGCAGGCGTCCGACACTTCCCCGTGCACCGTCTCCACGAGCGGCCCCGAGCCGCGGATCCGCGTCCGCCGGGCGCCCAGCGGCCGGAAGGCCTCCGGAGGCAGCCAGGCGGGGTCGATTCCCTCGGGCAGGACGGGCACGGGCACGGGAAGCGGCATGAACCCTCCGGTGACGGGGCGATCGCCGTGCCGGTCCCGCGCGCGGCGCCGCCGTTGCTGACAGGGCGCCTGATCATTATGGAACAGATGTGCAGGACGGGTCAGTGGGCGGACGCCGTCGGTTGCACGTCATCCGGCACCGGATTGCCGATCTGCTTGTATTTCCGGGAGGTCTCAACTCGGAAAAGACCCACGGCCATCCCTGTATCCGATCTTGCCCCGTCGGCAAGAAGTGGACTATACCTGTCGGCGATCCACGTGACCGCACGACCCTGCTTGACCTGACCGCGGTGCCGGCCCGGATCCGGTTCACCGCCTGAGTCCTGGAGAAGGCGAGGACTTGAGCATGGGATCCACTTCCGCATCGGCGTCCGAGAACAACGGCTCCGCGGGTTTCGGCCGCCGCGGCCTGATCAAACGGTCCGCGGCACTCGGCCTGATCTCGGTCCCCACGATGAGCTTTCTGGCCTCCTGTGCCAGCAGTGGGGGCGGCGGTGACCAGGACAAGGCGAAGGCCGGAAAGAAGACCGAGCAGAACCCGCTCGCGGTCAACGAGACCGCCCCCATGGAATTCGTCCTGTTCGACGGCGGTTTCGGCAAGGAGTACGCCGAGGACGCGGTGAAGATCTACGAACAGAAATTCCCCGATGTCGAGGTGAAGTTCTCGGCCACCCAGAAGATCCAGACCACGCTCCAGCCCCGCTTCAACCAGGGCACCCCGCCCGACCTCATCGACAACTCCGGTGCCGAGCAGATGGACATGGGCGTCCTGGCCGGCAAGAACCAGCTCTCCGACCTCACCCCGCTGCTCGACGCCCCCTCCTACGACGACCCGGCGAAGAAGGTCCGCGACACGCTGCGGCCCGGCATCGTGGAGATGGGCCGGCTCGACGGCGACCCCGTCTGGATCCTGTACTACGCCTACACCGTCTACGGCGTCTGGTACTCGCAGAAGCTCCTGGACTCGCTGGACGCCACGTACCCCGAGACCTGGGACGAGATGCTCGCGGTCTGCGAGAAGGCGAAGAAGAAGGGCGTCGCGGGCTGGACGTACGCCGGCAAGTACCCGTACTACCTCCCCTTCTCGCTGTACCCGATGATCGGCAAGGTCGGCGGCCGCGAGGTCCTCGACGCCATCGACAACCTGGAGCCCAAGGCCTGGGAACACCCCGCGGTCAAGACGTGCTTCGAGGCGTACTACGAGCTCTACAAGAAGGGCTACGTCCTCAAGGGCACCCCGGGGCTGGACCACATCCAGTCGCAGACCGCGTGGGCCCAGGGCAAGGCCCTGTTCCTCCCCAACGGCTCCTGGGTGGAGAACGAGTCGGCGAACGTCATCCCGGCCGACTTCGACCTCGCCGTCTCGGCGCCCACCGGCATCGACTCCTCCGACGCGCTGCCGTTCGGCACCCTGTGGGCCTCCGGCGGCGAGCCGTTCGTCGTGCCGGCCAAGGCGAAGAACGCGGCGGGCGGCATGGAGCAGCTGCGCATCATGCTCGGCGAGGCGTCCTCGAAGAACTTCACCACCAAGGTGAAGTCCCTGACCGCCTACGACGGCGGCACCGACGGCATCACCCTCACCCCCGGGCTCAAGTCGGGCGTCGCCGCGCTGGAGAAGGCGGGCGAGAACGTGCTGAACCCCCGGCTCCAGGACTGGTACGTGAAGTTGCAGAAGGAGCAGATCGGGGTGTCCGGACTCGGCGAGATGATGGCCGGCCGCCTCACCCCCGTCGAGGCCGTCAAGAAGATCCAGAAATTCGCCGACGACACCGCGAAGGACACGTCGATCAAGCACTACAAGCACCAGTAACGGGAATTCACACGGCACCGGAGTGGTGATGCAGCACGGCAAGTACCGCTTCATCGTGGGGTTCCTGGCGCTGCCCCTGGGACTGTACGCGCTCTTCGTGATCTGGCCGTTCGTCCAGTCCGTCTACTACTCGTTCACGGACTGGACCGGACTGAGCCCCGAGTTCGAGATGGTCGGCCTCGACAATTACCGCAGGATGCTGGACGACGACGTCTTCTGGAAATCCCTGTGGCACAGCCTGACGTTCGCGGTCGTGGTGCCGCTGATCACGATCTGCTTCGCGCTGTTCCTCGCCTTCATGATCAATATTGGCGGACGGAGGAGGAAGGGCGGCCCGGCGGTCTCCGGCGTCCGCGGCTCCTCCTTCTACAAGATCGTGTACTTCTTCCCGCAGGTGCTCTCCATCGCGATCGTCGCGCTGCTGTTCGCCTTCGCGTACAACCCGGACAGCGGCGCGGTGAACTCTTTGCTGCGGGGGATCGGACTGGACGGCGTCCAGCCGCTGTGGCTGGGCGACCCGGACCTCGCGCTGTGGTGTGTGATGGCGGTGCTGGTGTGGTCGACGGTCGGGTTCTTCGTGGTGCTGTTCTCCGCGGGCATGGCGTCGATCCCGGCGGACCTGTACGAGGCCGCCCTGCTCGACGGCGCGAACCGGGCCACCACCTTCTTCCGCATCACCCTGCCGCTGCTGTGGGACACCGTGCAGTCCGGCTGGGTCTACCTGGGCATCCTCGCCCTCGGCGCGGAGTCGTTCGCGGTCGTGCAGATCATGACGACCGGACCGGGCGGCCCCGACTACTCGACCACCGTCATGGTCCTGTACGTCTACCAGAAGGCGTTCCGTGACGGTCAGGCCGCCTACGCCACCACCATCGGCGTCGCCCTGCTCGTCGTGACGCTGGCCTTCGCCGCGCTCGTGATGCGGCTGGGACGGCGCGAGCGGCTGGAGTACTGATCATGAGCATCGAGAAGACCACGGAACCCGCCGCGCCCGCGCCCGTGCCCGCGCCCGTGACGAAGACGGACCCGCCCCCGGCCGGCCGGCCGGCCGGGCGGAAGGGGGAGGGGCAGATCCTCAACGCCTTCTCGCACGGCATCCTCGCCCTGTGGGCGGTCATGGTCGTGCTGCCGCTGCTGTGGGCGGTGATGACCTCCTTCAAGGACGACGCCTCCATCTTCGGCTCGCCGTGGTCGCTGCCCGACGCACTGCACCTCGACAACTGGGCCCGGGCGTGGACCGAGGCCGACATGAGCGACTACTTCCTCAACACCGTCCTGGTGGTGGGCGGTTCGCTCGTCGGCACCCTGGTCCTCGGCTCCATGGCGGCGTACGTCCTGGCCCGCTTCGACTTCCCCGGCAACCGCTTCGTCTACTACCTGTTCATCGGCGGCATGAGCTTCCCGATCATGCTGGCGCTGGTCCCGCTGTTCTACGTGGTCGACACCATGGGGCTGCTGAACACCCTCCACGGCCTGATCCTGGTCTACATCGCCTACTCGCTGCCGTTCACGGTGTTCTTCCTCACGGCGTTCTTCCGCACCCTGCCCACCGAGGTCGCGGAGGCGGCCTTCGTCGACGGGGCCTCCCACAGCCGCACGTTCTTCCGGATCATGCTGCCCATGGCCCGGCCCGGCCTGGTCAGTGTGGGCATCTTCAACTTCCTGGGCCAGTGGAACCAGTACATGCTCCCCACGGTCCTCAACACCGACCCCGACCGCCGCGTCCTCACCCAGGGGCTCGTCCAACTGGCCGCCAGCCAGGGTTACAAGGGCGACTGGTCGGGGCTCTTCGCCGGACTCGTGATGGCGATGCTGCCGGTCCTGGCGGCCTACATCGTGTTCCAACGGCAGGTGGTGCAGGGGTTGACAGCGGGCGCGCTGAAGTAGACCTCACGCCTTCAGGCGGCGTACGCGGGCTCCCGGAGCACAGGGGGCGGCGTGCGCCGCCTTTTGTCTGGGTCCGTCCGCTTTTCATGCCTGCTGCGCTCCTCCGCCCGCCCGATTCCCGCAACACCGCGCACCCACCCCCGCACACCCCGCAACCTAGGGTGGCGACCGACGTCCGTCTCTTTGTTCGAGTACGCGGATACTGTTCAACCTCTTGACGGGAGGCGACCCGAACAGCTCAGCTTAGAGTTCACTAGTTGGACATGGACGGGGCCCCATCGCTGCGGTCCCGCGCGCAGGAGGTCGTCGTGGAGACTCCGGGGTCGCAGTCGTCGCTGCACCGAGCCAACCTGGAGCGGGTCGTACGGGCCGTGCGGCTGGCCGGGTCGCTCACGCAGGCGGAGATCGCCCGGACGACCGGTCTGTCGGCGGCCACCGTGTCGAACATCGTGCGCGAGCTGAAGGACGGCGGAACCGTCGAGGTCACGCCCACCTCGGCGGGCGGACGCCGGGCCCGCAGCGTCAGCCTCAGCGGCGACGCCGGCATCGTCATCGGCGTCGACTTCGGCCACACCCACCTCAGGGTCGCCATCGGCAACCTCGCCCACCAGGTGCTCGCCGAGGAGTCCGAGCCGCTGGACGTGGACGCCTCCTCGGCCCAGGGCTTCGACCGTGCGGAGCAGCTGGTCGAGCGTCTGATCGAGGCCACCGGGGTCGACCGGAGCAAGATCGCCGGGGTCGGGCTCGGCGTGCCCGGACCCATCGACGTGGAGTCCGGCACGCTCGGCTCCTCCGCCATCCTGCCCGGCTGGATCGGCACGCGCCCCGCCGCGGAGCTGCGCGGCCGTCTCGGGGTGGCCGTCCACGTGGACAACGACGCCAACCTCGGCGCCCTCGGCGAGATGGTCTGGGGAAGCGGCAGAGGCGTACGTGATCTTGCTTACATCAAGGTCGCGAGCGGTGTGGGCGCCGGTCTGGTGATCGAGGGGAAGATCTACCGGGGTCCCGGCGGCACCGCGGGGGAGATCGGGCACATCACGCTCGACGAATCCGGCCCGGTCTGCCGCTGCGGGAACCGCGGTTGCCTGGAGACGTTCACGGCCGCGCGGTACGTGCTGCCGCTCCTCCAGCCCAGCCACGGCACCGACCTGACGATGGAGGGCGTGGTGAGGCTGGCCAGGGACGGGGACCCGGGCTGCCGTAGGGTGATTGCCGACGTCGGACGCCATATCGGCAGCGGAGTCGCCAATCTCTGCAACCTGCTGAACCCGAGCCGGGTGGTGCTCGGCGGCGATCTCGCCGAGGCCGGGGAGCTGGTGCTCGGGCCGATCCGGGAGTCCGTCGGCCGCTATGCGATCCCCAGCGCGGCGCGCCAACTCTCCGTTCTCCCGGGGGCACTCGGGGGCCGTGCCGAGGTGCTCGGGGCGCTCGCCCTCGCGCTCAGCGAGATGGGCGATTCGACTCTTTTGGACGGCACTCTGTCCTCCGCCGCACCCGCCTTCACTTAGAGAACGAATGACCCCGTTGCCATCTCGTTAAGTATTTACTTCTTGACGTCGAACTTGCGGCCGAGTTGACTTCGAGCCACCTCGGCCGCAGCGTTGCGGCCCTGTCAGGGAGGCACAACCCACATGAACGCAACGATGCGTAGAGTCGTGATCGGCGCCACCGCCGTTTCCATGGCCCTGTCGATTGCCGCGTGCGGCAAGGCGGGCGGCGACGACTCCGACAGCAGCAGCTCCGACAGCAAGTCGATCGGTCTGCTGCTCCCCGACACCGTCACCGCGCGCTACGAGAAGTTCGACAAGCCGTACTTCGAGGCCAAGGTGAAGGAGCTCTGCGCCGACTGCAACGTCGAGTACGCGAACGCCGCCGCCGACGCCGCCAAGCAGGCCCAGCAGGTCAGCAGCATGGTCACCAAGGGCGTGAAGGTCATCGTGATCTCCGCCCAGGACTCCGCCGCGATCAAGTCCTCCATCCAGTCCGCGGTGGACAAGGGTGTCAAGGTCATCGCGTACGACCGCCTCGCGCAGGGCCCGGTCTCGGCCTACGTCTCCTTCGACAACGTCAAGGTCGGCGAGCTCCAGGGCCAGGCCCTGCTCGACGCCCTCGGCTCCAAGGCGACCACCAAGTCCAAGGTCGTCATGATCAACGGTGACGACGCCGACCCGAACGCCGCCCAGTTCAAGGAGGGCGCGCACAACGCCCTCGACGGCAAGGTCACCATCGCCTACGAGCAGTCCGGCCTGTGGAAGGACACGGTCGCCGCGCAGAAGGTGTCCGCCGCGATCACCCAGCTCGGCGCCAAGAACATCGCCGCCGTCTACTCCGCCAACGACGGCATGGCCGGTGGCATCGCCAACACCCTCAAGGGCGCGAAGATCAGCGGCATTCCGCTGACCGGCCAGGACGCGGAGCTCGCGGGTATCCAGCGCATCGTCGCCGGCACCCAGTCCTCCACCGTCTACAAGGCGTTCAAGCCCGAGGCCGACGCCGCCGCCCAGCTCGCGGTCAACCTGCTCGAGGGCAAGGACATCAAGTCCCTCGCCACCCAGACGCTGACCAGCGGCTCCGGCGACAAGGTCCCCTCCCAGCTGCTGACCCCGGTCTCGGTCACCAAGGCCAACATCAAGGACACGGTGGTCGCGGACAAGCTGTACACGGTCGAGGAGATCTGCACCGCCGAGTACGCCGCCGCCTGCAAGACCGCCGGTCTGCAGTAGCGACACCGCGCGCCACGCGCACCCGGCCCGGGTCCCCACGGGGAGCCGGGCCACGACCGCCGAGCGGTCCCGCGAGACTCCTCCGACGCCTGCCCCACCTCAACACCCCGCTGCCGGGGCGGGCGTCGGACGGAACCGTTGCCGAGCGCAACGGACTCGCGCTTGTTCATCTTGTAAACCTCGTGCGCCGACGGCGCGTTCCGCGTCCCGTCCCGCACACCCTTCCGCGCCTTTCCCAACAGCGCGGCATCCCCGCCGGTCAGGCGGCGAAGGAGATGGTTCACGTGTCCGCTACGCCCGTGCTGGCGTTGCGCGGAGTCTCCAAGCGATTCGGTGCGGTCCAGGCCCTCACCGACGTCGAACTGGAGGTCCACGCCGGAGAAGTGGTCGCCCTGGTGGGCGACAACGGCGCAGGTAAGTCCACCCTGGTCAAGACGATCGCGGGTGTCCACCCCATCGATGAGGGCGTCATCGAGTGGGAGGGCAGGCCGGTCAGCATCACCAAGCCGAACGACGCCCAGACCCTCGGCGTCGCGACGGTCTACCAGGACCTCGCCCTCTGCGACAACCTCGATGTCGTCGGCAACCTCTACCTCGGGCGCGAGCTGCTCCGCCGCGGCGTCATCGACGAGGTGTCGATGGAGAAGAACGCCCGGGAGCTGCTGTCCACGCTCTCCATCCGCATCCCGAGCGTGCGCATCCCGATCGCGAGCCTCTCCGGAGGCCAGCGCCAGGTCGTCGCCATCGCCCGCGCGCTGATCGGTGACCCGAAGGTCGTCATCCTCGACGAGCCCACCGCCGCCCTCGGCGTCGAGCAGACCGCGCAGGTCCTCGACCTGGTCGAGCGGCTGCGCGAGCGGGACCTCGGCGTCATCCTCATCAGCCACAACATGGCCGACGTCAAGGCGGTCGCGGACACCGTCGCCGTGCTGCGCCTGGGCAAGAACAACGGCTCCTTCCCGGTGAAGGACACCAGCCACGAAGAGATCATCGCCGCGATCACGGGTGCCACGGACAACGCCGTCACCCGTCGTGCGGGGCGTCGCACCGCGGAGGCGGCCAAGTGAGCGACACGTCCAAGACCGTGAAGAGCGACAACGCCGAGGCCGCGAAGGCCGTGAAGAGCGACGGCGCCGAGACCGCGAAGACCGCGAAGAGCGACAGCGCCGAGGGCCCGAAGGCCACCAAGGCCGAGAAGACCGAGGGCGTCGTCGAGAAGCAGGCGACCGTCGCCCCCGCCGACGACCCCACCGCGGCCCCCGTCGCCGTCGTCGACCCGCGCCTGCTGGTGCGCGAAGAGGGCCTCACGGGCTACCTCACCGAGTTCAAGCGCAAGGTGAAGGGCGGCGAGCTGGGCTCGCTTCCGGTCTTCGTCGGCCTGATCATCATCTGGACGATCTTCCAGCTCCAGAACGACCGCTTCCTGAGCGCCGAGAACCTCTCGAACATCAGCTACTTCCTCTCGGCCACCGGCATGCTCGCCATCGGCCTGGTGTTCGTCCTGCTGCTCGGTGAGATCGACCTGTCCGTCGGCTCCGTCAGCGGTCTGGCGTCCACCCTGTTCGCGGTGTTCGTCGTCGACCACACCATGAACCAGTGGCTGGCGCTGTTCCTCACCGTCCTCACCGGTGTCGCCATCGGCGCCCTGCACGGATGGTTCTTCGCCAAGATCGGCGTCCCCGCGTTCGTCGTCACCCTGGCCGGCTTCCTCGGCTGGAACGGTCTGATGCTGTGGCTGCTGGGCTCCAGCGGCACCATCAACATCCCGGCCGACTCCGGCCCGGTCCACCTGCTCGGCCAGGGCTCCTTCTTCATGGACCAGGCCATCATCGGCGCCTACCTGCTGGCCGGCCTCGGTGTCGTGCTGATGCTGGTCGGCAACTTCGGTGAGCAGCGCCGCCGCAGGGCCGCGGGTGTGCCGTTCCGGCCGACCAGCGAGATCCTCATCCGGGTCGGCGCGCTCGGCATCGCCTCCTTCGTGGCCGCGGCCGTGCTGAACAACGCGGCCGGTGTCTCCAACGCCCTGGTCATCTTCCTGGCCTGCCTGGTCATCGTCGACTTCGTGCTGCGCCGCACCACCTACGGCCGCAAGGTCTTCGCGGTCGGCGGCGGCATCGAGGCCGCGCGTCGCGCCGGTATCAACGTGGCCCTGATCCGGATCACCGTGTTCGCCATCGCCGGCGGCTTCGCGGCGGTCGGCGGTATGTTCTTCGCCGGCCAGACGGCCAGCGCCACGCTGAACGCCGGTGGCGGCAACACGCTGATGCTGGCGATCGCCGCGGCGGTCATCGGCGGCACCAGCCTCTTCGGCGGCCGCGGCTCGGTGTGGTCGGCGCTGCTCGGCATGCTGGTCATCCAGTCCATCCAGACCGGTCTGGACCTGCTCAACATGAACACCTCGATCCAGTACATGATCACCGGTGGTGTTCTGCTCGGCGCGGTCGTCATCGACTCCGTCTCCCGCAAGAGCCAGAAGGCCGCGGGGCGCGGCTGAGGTTCACGCTCGCGCGAGCGCCGTTCCGGGTGCGGTGGGACCGCGCCTGACCCGCCGTCGTGGCCGGTCGCGCCCACGCGGCGGAGCCGCACATCGATGCAGCCCCGCGCCCCTCGGGCCCGTCGCGGTCGCCCGCTGTGCCCGGCACCCCTCCCGGTGCCGGGCACAGCGCTGTCATAGGAACCGTCCGACATGGGTACGGCCGACGGGTGACCTATGACGCACGGGCCGTGGTCCACGGGCCGAGACGGAACATTAGACTCGACGAACCCGGCAACAGCTCGATCAGCTCTACTGCAAGGAGGCACGGGTGCCGCTGCTGACCCGCATCACGGGACCGCGCGATCTGGACCGGCTCAGCCTGGAGGAGCTGGACCGGCTGGCGGGGGAGATCCGCGCCTTCCTCGTCGAGGCCGTCTCCAAGACCGGCGGCCACCTCGGGCCCAACCTCGGCGTGGTCGAGCTCACCATCGCCCTCCACCGGGTCTTCGAGTCGCCCAGGGACAAGGTGCTGTGGGACACCGGCCACCAGTCCTACGTGCACAAGCTGCTCACGGGACGGCAGGACTTCTCCAAGCTGAAGATGAAGGGCGGCCTGTCCGGCTACCCCTCGCAGGCCGAGTCCGAGCACGACGTCATCGAGAACAGCCACGCCTCCACGGTGCTCGGCTGGGCCGACGGCATCGCCAAGGCCAACCAGCTCCTCGAACGCGACAGCCACGTCGTCGCCGTCATCGGTGACGGCGCGCTGACCGGCGGCATGGCCTGGGAGGCGCTCAACAACATCGCCGAGGCCAAGGACCGCCCGCTCGTCATCGTCGTCAACGACAACGAGCGCTCCTACGCCCCCACGATCGGCGGCCTCGCCAACCACCTCGCCACGCTCCGCACGACCGACGGCTACGAGCGCTTCCTCGCCCGGACGAAGGAGATCCTCGACCGCACCCCCGTCGTCGGCAAACCGCTCTTCGACACCCTGCACGGCGCCAAGAAGGGCCTGAAGGACTTCATCGCCCCCCAGGGCATGTTCGAGGACCTCGGCCTGAAGTACGTCGGCCCCATCGACGGGCACGACATCGAGGCCCTGGAGTCGGCGCTGGCCCGCGCCAAGCGGTTCGGCGGGCCCGTCATCGTGCACTGCCTCACCGAGAAGGGCCGCGGCTACCAGCCCGCCCTCCAGGACGAGGCCGACCGCTTCCACGCCGTCGGCAAGATCCACCCCGACACCGGTCTGCCGATCTCCACCTCCGGCGCCGACTGGACCTCCGTCTTCGGCGACGAGATGGTCGAGCTCGGCAAGGAGCGCAAGGACATCGTCGCCATCACGGCCGCCATGCTCCAGCCGGTGGGCCTGGACAAGTTCGCCAAGGCCTTCCCGGACCGCGTCTACGACGTCGGCATCGCCGAACAGCACGGCGCCGTCTCCGCGGCGGGCCTCGCGCACGGGGGAGTGCACCCCGTCTTCGCCGTCTACGCCACCTTCCTCAACCGCGCCTTCGACCAGGTCCTCATGGACGTCGCCCTCCACAAGTGCGGGGTCACCTTCGTCCTGGACCGGGCCGGGGTCACCGGCACCGACGGCGCCTCCCACAACGGCATGTGGGACATGTCCATCCTCCAGGTCGTTCCGGGGCTCAGGCTGGCCGCGCCGCGCGACGCCGACCAGGTGCGCGCCCAGTTGCGCGAGGCCGTGGAGGTCGACGACGCACCGACCGTGGTCCGCTTCTCCAAGGGCGCCGTCGGCCCCGCCGTGCCCGCCGTGGGACGGGTGGGCGGCATGGACGTGCTGCGCGAGCCCGGCACCGACCGGCCCGACGTACTGCTCGTGTCGGTCGGCGCCCTCGCGCCCATGTGCCTGGAGATCGCCGGGCTCCTCGACCGGCAGGGCATCTCCACCACCGTCGTCGACCCGCGCTGGGTCAAGCCGGTCGACGAGGCGATGGCCCCGCTCGCCGACCGGCACCGCGTGGTCGTCACCGTGGAGGACAACTCCCGCGTCGGCGGTGTCGGCTCCGCGATCGCCCAGGCCCTGCGGGACGCCGGCGTCGACGTCCCGCTGCGCGACTTCGGCATCCCGCCGCGCTTCCTCGACCACGCCACCCGCGCCGAGGTCATGGCCGAGATCGGTCTGACCGCCCCCGACATCGCCCGCCAGGTCACCGGCCTGGTCTCCCGGCTCGACGGACGGTACGACAGCACGGCGGCCGAGGTCGACTCCGTGGAGTCCGCCCGCGACTGACGCGCCGCTAGGGCCTGTCGTCACCTTGCCGTCCGCCCTGCGGGCGACGACGGGAATCTGACGACAGGACCTGGGGCCCGGACGCGCCGGAGACGCTCGGACGGACAGGCCGGACGCGCCGAGACGCTCGGACGGACAGGCCGGACGCGCCGAGACGCTCGGACGGACAGGCCGGACGCGCCGGAAAGGGCCGGTTGTGCCACCGTGAGGAGTGGTGCGACCGGCCCGTCCGCGTGACACGCCCACGCCGGGGCATACGCACCACGCGCTCTCGATCATGTCGAGGACGACCAGCGTGGGAGGTAGGCCCGTGAGCAACACCCTCTTCCGGACGAAGAAGGTCGAGCAGTCCATCCTCGACACCGAGGAACCAGAGCACGCGCTCAAGAAGTCACTGTCCGCGCTGGACCTGACCGTCTTCGGTGTCGGTGTCATCATCGGCACCGGCATCTTCGTCCTCACCGGCACGGTCGCCAGGAACAACGCCGGTCCGGCCGTCGCCCTCGCCTTCGTCGTGGCCGGGGTCGTCTGCGCGCTCGCCGCGCTCTGCTACGCCGAGTTCGCCTCCACCGTGCCGGTGGCGGGCTCCGCGTACACCTTCTCGTACGCCTCCATCGGGGAGCTCCCCGCCTGGATCATCGGCTGGGACCTGGTCCTGGAGTTCGCGCTGGGCACGGCGGTGGTCGCCGTCGGCTGGTCCGGCTACGTCGCCTCGCTGCTGGACAACGCGGGATGGCACCTGCCGGCGACGCTCGGCACCAGGGACGGCGCCGAAGGGTTCGGCTTCGACGTCCTCGCCGCCGCGCTCGTCCTCGTGCTCACCGCCATCCTCGTGGTCGGCACCAAGCTGTCCGCGCGCGTCACCTCGGTCGTCGTCGCCGTCAAGGTGACCGTCGTCCTCGTCGTGATCATCGCGGGTGCCTTCCTCGTCGAGAGCAAGAACTACGACCCGTTCATCCCGAAGGCGCAGGCGGTGCCGGCGGGCGACAGCCTCCAGTCCCCGCTCATCCAGCTGATGATCGGCTGGGCGCCGTCCAACTTCGGCGTGATGGGCATCTTCACCGCCGCGTCCGTCGTGTTCTTCGCCTTCATCGGCTTCGACGTCGTCGCCACGGCCGCCGAGGAGACCAGGAACCCGCAGCGGGACATGCCGCGCGGCATCATCGGCTCCCTCCTCATCTGCACCACCCTCTACGTCCTGGTGTCCATCGTCGTGACCGGGATGCAGCACTACAGCAGGCTGAACATCACCGCGCCGCTCGCCGACGCGTTCAAGGCCACCGGCCACCCCTGGTACGCGGGCTTCATCAGCTTCGGCGCCGCCGTCGGTCTCACCACGGTCTGCATGATCCTGCTGCTCGGCCAGACCCGGGTCTTCTTCGCGATGAGCCGCGACGGGCTGCTGCCGCGCTTCTTCTCCCAGGTCCACCCGCGGTTCAAGACCCCGCACCGGCCGACCATCCTGCTCGGCGTGCTCATCGCGGTCCTCGCCGGCTTCACCCCGCTGAGCGAACTCGCCGAACTGGTGAACATCGGCACGCTCTTCGCGTTCGTGGTCGTCGCGATCGGCGTGATCGTCCTCCGCCGCACCCGCCCCGACCTGCACCGGGCGTTCCGCACGCCCTGGGTGCCGGTCCTCCCCGTGCTGTCGGTGGTGGCCTCCCTCTGGCTGATGCTCAACCTGCCCGCCGAGACCTGGGTCCGCTTCGCCGTCTGGATGGTCATCGGCATCCTCGTCTACTTCCTGTACGGCCGTTCCCACAGCCGGCTGGGCCGCCATGAGGAGACGACGGTCGAGGAGGTGGCCCACCCGCACCGGGACGGCAACCGCTGACCCGCCCCCCGGTGCCGCTCCGCCCCCGTCCCGTACGGCGCGGTCCTCAGCCGAGCACGGCCCGCGGTCCCGTGACCTCCGCGCCGTGCTCCGTGACCCGGCGGCGCAGTTCCCGGTCGGCCGTGACGACCAGGCGGGCGCGGCCGGCGGCGCGGGCGGCCAGGTCGACGATGTGGTCGTCGCCGCTGCCGGGGGCCGACTCCACGCGCACCCCGGGCACCGACTCCACCCCGCGGGCGGCGCCCTCGACGACGAGGACGATCTCCCGTGGGCCGGGGCGTCCGGGGAGACCGCCGGCGGCCAGCCGGTCGCGCAGCCGCTCCGTGGCGCCCCGCCGGTCGCGCCACCAGCCGTCGGGCACCGACCCCACGACGTTCGCGGCGTCGACGATCACCAGCAGGGGGGAGGCGTGGTCCCCGGGCTCAGCGTGCATGGGCCCAGGGTGGCACGGACGGCGGCGGGGCGTGTGCCCCGAGCGGTGGGACGGGACTGCGGCGGGGGGTGCGCGGCGGGCGGTGGCGCGGGACGGCGGCGGGGGCGTGCGACCCGAGCGGCGGCACCGGACTGCGGCCGTCATACAGTGAGCGGGTGAACGGCGAATGGCTCATACGCGGCCGCGACGGGCGGCTCAGTGTCTACCTGACGTCACACGACGCCGTGCTGTGCCGGGCGGAGCGGACCGGCGGCGGCCCCTGGGACCCGCCCCGCACGGTGGCCGGCGAACAGCGGGTGCGGCCGGACGGCGTGGCCGTCGGGCAGGGCGCCGACGGCTACGCCCATCTGGCCGCCTGGCGGCCGACCGCGTCGGGGGAGGCGGTCCTGGTGCACTCCACCCACTTCCGGCCCCTGCTCGCGGCCCTGGACTGGGCTCCGGTCGGCCACCCCAACAAGGCGGGCGGGCGCACCGGCACGCCCGCCGTGGCCGTGGACGCCCAGGGGCGGGCGCACGTCTTCGTGCGCAACGTCGGCACCGGGATCAGCATGGTCGCCCAGAAGGAGAAGGGCGGCTGGGACCCGTGGCGCGACCTGAAGGGGCAGGGCGTGCAGGGCCCGCCGGTCGCCGTGACGGGGGAGTCCGGCCGGGTCGAGGCGTACGCCGCGGCCTCCGGCGCCGTCCTGCACTGGCGGCAGACGGAGCCGGGCACGGTTCCGGTGCGCGGCGAGCCCCTGGAGGCGGCGGTCCGCCCCGGCACGCTGCGCGCCCTCGCCACCTCCGCCGAGCACACCACCCTCTTCTTCACCGACGACGACTCCGGCGAGGTCTGCGCCTGGCGCCCCGGCGGCAAGCCGGTCCCGCTGCTCGCCGCCGCCGGCCCCGGCCCGGTGGCCGCCGTCCGTTGCGAACTCGACGGCCTCGACTGCACGTTGCTCGCCCAGCGTGCCGCGAGCGGCCGTGTCGCCTTCGCCGCCTACCCGACCGAGGACGAGACGGCCGGCGCCTGGTGGACCGAGTCCGGCCCCCACCTGCCGGACGACGCCGTGGTGGCCCTCGCCCGGGACCACGGCGGCCGGGTGGTCGCGGCGACCCTCTCCCCGTCGACCGGCCGTCTCCTCACCAGCCGCCGCAAGGAGGAGCCGGGGCTGGCGCTGACGGCGTGGCGGGAGGTGTGAGCGGGCGGGACCTGTCCTGGTCGGGCCGCGTCCGCGGAGTCCCCCCGGATCGCGACGCCCGGCACGCGCGTTCGCCGTGCGGACGGCGCTCCGTCGCGGACCCGACCCCGCCGCTCAGGCGATCCGCGGGATCCACTGCCAGCCGCCGGTCCCGACCGTGACCGCCGCACCGAGCCCGGACTCCGTCCCGGGGTGGAACAGCAGGGCGTTCGCGGTGTCCGTGTCTGCCGCGCTCGTCGTCACCCACAGGTCGGCCCGGCCGTCCCGGTCGACGTCGCCCGCGGTGAGCAGCGGCCGGTCCGCGGCGGGCCAGGAGCCGCCCGCCACCGCCTGCGGCGTGCCGAGCGTCCCGCCCCCCGCGTTCGGGTACAGCCAGAGGGTCCCGGTGGCCCGGTCACGGGCCCACAGGTCGGGCCGGCCGTCACCGTCGGTGTCGCCGGGGGCGAGGACGTCGAGGCCGCTCCAGTCGCCGCTGCCCAGCCGGACGGGCGCGGCGGCCGACAGGGCGGGAGCGGTGCCGGCCGGGTCGCCGGGGTACAGCCACAGGCCGGTGCCGTCGCGCACGACCAGGTCGAGCGTCCCGTCGCCGTTCAGGTCACCGGCGCTGAGTACGGCGGTGGCCGAGGTCCAGCCGGTGGGCCGTCCGCCCATGGCGAGGCGGGTGCCGAGGGCGCCGTCGCCGGTGGTGGGGTAGACCCACAGCCGGTCGCCGAGGCGCACGACCAGGTCCTCGCGGCCGTCGCCGGTCCAGTCGCCCCGGTGTGTGATCAGGGCGTCCGTCCAGCCGCCGGTGCCGATCTGGCGGTAGGGCACGGCGACCAGGCCGTCGCCGCGGCCGGAGTACAGCCGCAGGTTCCCCTCGTTCTGGACGGCCACCAGGTCGGGCCGGCCGTCGTTCGTGAGATCGCCCGGCACGCCGGAGCCGGGGCGCGGCTCGGGGTACGCGGCACCGCGCAGCAGCCGGTGGTCGGAGAGCCCGGGGTCGACGACGGAGCCCCGGACGCCGTAGAAGTCGCCGGCGGTGACGAAGACGTGGTCGAACTTCTTGGGCGTGCCGGAGATGTCCACGGTCGGCTCGCCGGACCGGCACTCGCCGCTGCCCGCGGTCAGGCAGGCGTCGGTGAACCAGTCCCGGTCGTTCTCGTCGACCTCGGCGAACCGGCCGGTGCCGGGCAGCCCGGCGCGGACCGGGTCCAGGGCCGGGTAGTCGGGTGCGGCGTTGAAGTCGCCGCCCAGGAGCACCGGGGTGCCCAGCGCCCAGCCGTCGATGTGGCCGAGCGCTTCGGCGGAGCCGTTGTCGGGCTGGATGTACTGGGCGAGGTGCGTGGTGCACACCAGTGTGGGCCGGCCGTCGACCGGGCCCTTCGCGCAGAGCACGGACCGGGGTTCCGCACCGTCGGGCACGGTCAGGTGGGCGACGTACCGTTCGACCGCGTCCGTTCTGACGAGCACGCCGAGCCCGAAGCGGGTGCTGCCGTCCGCCGACCACTTGGCGCACCCGGCGGCCGTGGCCGGGCTGGTCCACACGGCGCTGTACCCGGGCAGCGCGTCCCGCAGCGCGGTCCACTGGCCGAGGCACAGCTCCTGGAGCATCACCGCGTCGGCGTCCCAGGCCTCGATCTGCTCGACCATCCGCTCGGTCCAGGTGGCGGTGTCGAGGTCGCTCTGACAGGCGGAGTAGGCGCCGCACACGTTGTACGTGAGCGAGCGGACGGTGGGGGCCGTGGCCGGATCCACCTCGTCGGCGTGCGCGGGGCCGGGCAGCAGCAGGGCGGCGCAGAGGGCGAGTCCGGCGCCGATCCATCTCAACAGGCGGGCCACGGCCCGCGTCCCCCCATGACGGTGTCTCCCGGAGTTCTGTAAGGGATGTGTGAAAGCAAAGCGAACGCATACTATGCGCACATGTTCGGATGATCACGGGGGAGCGTGACTCGGTGACCGTCCGCCAGGAACGTCCGCATCCGTGCAAGGGGGGCGCGTTGGGCGCGCGAAGACGATCAGCAAGCCGGACGGCAGGGGTGTGCCTCGCCTTCACCGCCCTGGTGTTCTCCGTTCTGACCGGCTCCCTCGCCGGTGCCGCCGACTGGCAGGAATGCGCCGAGGGCCGTTTCTGCCTCTACACCGAGGCCGACGGGCAGGGCGCCGTCGTAGGCTTCGGACCCGCCAACCCGGTCCAGACCTACTCGGCCGACTGGGACGACCAGGTCGACTCCGTCCACAACAACACCGCCTACTGGGCGTGCGTGTACGAGGACGCCTCCTACGGCGGCACCGTGCAGGCGATCCGCCCCGGTTACCGCGGCAATCTGGCCGACACCAGCACCCAGCTCGTCGACCGGGTCAGCTCGCACAAGCTCGCCAAGTCCAAGGCCGGCTGCTTCACCGGCTTCGAGCGCTGCCGCGACGGCTACCTCTGCCTGTTCACCGAACCCGGCGGACGCGGCGCGATGACCGCCACCCAGCTGGACATCGCGCGCTACGGCACGGAGTGGGACGACAAGGTCGTCTCCGTCGCCAACCACACGGACCGCCACGCCTGCTTCTACCCCGGCGCCGACCACTCCGGGAACTGGACGGACGACGGACGTACCTACGCCAAGTACGTGGTGCTCCGCACGGACGCCACCGTGATCCCGCAGCCGTACGCCGCCACCTTCTCCTCCCACAGGCTGGTCACCGGGACGAGCCTGTGCTGACCGTGAAGAGGACCTCCGTGAAGCACCTGGAGCGGGGCGCCGCCGTCCTGGCCCTGACCGCCTCCCTGCTGGCCGTCCCCGCCACCGGCCCCCGCGCGTTTGCCGCCGAGACCGGACTGACCCTGTCCGTGCTGGAGGCGAGCGCGCTGAAGACGGTGGACGCCACCGTCCCCGGTGTCACCCGGACCACCTACACCGGCGGAAGCGGCGGCCCGTGGATCGTCGACGTGGTGGTCGTCGACCCCGACAAGGCGCCGCTCACCCTGGATGGCTCGTACGGCACCGGCCTCGCCGTCTCCGAGACCACCTCGTCGATGCTCCAGGGCGTCTCCGTCAACACCCTGCGCCGCCCCCGCGCCGGCGTCAACGCGGCCTTCTTCGACGGGCACGTGCGCAACCCGGCCACCGGCACCCACGACGGCGACATCGGCGGCATCGCGGTCCGGGGCGGCAAGCTG
The DNA here is from genome assembly GCF_044750285.1 of Streptomyces sp. NPDC088812. Taxonomy (NCBI): domain Bacteria; kingdom Bacillati; phylum Actinomycetota; class Actinomycetes; order Kitasatosporales; family Streptomycetaceae; genus Streptomyces; species Streptomyces sp. NPDC088812. The sequence goes on from NZ_JBIVJP010000010.1 coordinate 53,166, forward strand.
CTCAGCGAGGCGGCCAAGGGCAAGGGTGCCGCGCCGGTCGGCTCCGCCCTCGTCCTCCAGTACGACCGCGTCTACATCACCGAACTCGCCACCACGCTGACCGTCGCCCCGAAGGACGGCTCCGCCGCCGCCCGCCAACTCGACGGCATCAACCGGCTGCCCGGCCGCAACGCCCACTGCGAGGGCGCGGAAGCCGGCGAGACCATCGACGCCGAGGGCGTGTGCCGGGACATGTCCGAGATCGTGTCCTTCACCCCCGAGTACGGCGCCCCGACGCCCACCACCGCGGCCGTCGCCACCGACAACGACCCCGACAACCCCACCGGCGAGGCCGTCGTGAGCACGGACGAGGGCATCGAACTGCTTCTCGACGCCGACGACGAGGTCACCGCCTGCTACGAACCCGCCCCGCCCGCCGGCAGCACCTGCGCGACGGGCACCCGCGGCGGACGCACCGTCCCCGCCGGCGGCCGGGTCCTGCAGGGCATCGGGGAGGGCGCGGACTGGCTGCGCGCCCACGCGCCCGTCGGCACCGCCCTGGACCTCACCGAGACCGTCGTCGACACCCGCTTCGGCGACACCCTCGCCCTGGAGCCGTCGATGTACGTCACGGCCGGCGGCGACCTCCTCCTGCGCGACGGGACCATCCGGTACGTCCAGCCGGCCTCGTACAGCGACGGCACCCCGTACGTCCCCGACGCCGCCCCGCGTACCGCCGTCGGCTCGGACGGCTACGGCCGGACCCTGCTGGTGACCGTCGACGGCTACGACACCACGGTGAGCCGGGGCGCCACCCGCCTGGAGCTCGCGACCCTGCTGCGCGACCTCGGCGCGACGGACGCCCTCAACCTCGACGGCGGCGGCTCCACCACCCTCGTCTGGCAGAACACGGTGGTCAACCACCCCTCCGACGGCGACGGGACGGAACGGCCCGTGGCCGACACGGTGTACGCGGGAGCGGGTGGCTATCCGCTGCCCTGACACACCCCACGCCGTGCGGAACGGTCCCCTGGTCTCCCCCCGGTCGTATGACGAGAGGGCCCCCGCCGGCCGGCCGCTGTCGGTGATCGGCCGACAGCGTCCGGACGGCGGAGGCCCTCTTCACGTCCCCGTGACGGTCAGGCGGGAACCGACGCCACGCCCGGGGCCAGGAACCGCTTGCCGTTCACCCGCTCCGAGACGCCCTCGCGGTCCAGGTACGGCGTGACGCCGCCCAGGTGGAAGGGCCAGCCGGCACCGGTGATCAGGCAGAGGTCGATGTCCTGGGCCTCCGCGACGACGCCCTCGTCGAGCATCAGCCCGATCTCCTGCGCCACCGCCTCCAGGACGCGCGCCCGCACCTGCTCTTCGGTGAGGACCGTGTCGCCCTGCTTCAGCAGCGCGGCGACCTCGGGGTCCAGCTCGGGCTTGCCGCTGTCGTAGACGTAGAAGCCGCGCTTGCCCGCCTCGACGACCGCCTTGAGGTTCGGGGAGACCGTGAAGCGGTCCGGGAAGGCGCGGTGGAGGGTCTCCGAGACGTGCAGGCCGATCGCGGGACCGACCAGCTCCAGCAGGACCAGCGGCGACATCGGCAGGCCGAGCGGCTCGACCGCCTTCTCCGCGACCTCGACCGGGGTGCCCTCGTCGATGACGTTCTGCACCTCGCCCATGAAGCGGGTCAGGACGCGGTTGACGACGAACGCCGGGGCGTCCTTCACCAGGACCGCCGTCTTCCTCAGCTTCTTGGCCACGGCGAACGCCGTGGCCAGCGAGGCGTCGTCGGTCCGCTCGCCGCGCACGATCTCCAGCAGCGGCAGCACGGCGACCGGGTTGAAGAAGTGGAAGCCGACGACCCGCTCGGGGTGCTTCAGCTTCGACGCCATCTCGGTGACCGAGAGGGAGGAGGTGTTGGTGGCGAGGATCGCGTGCGCCGGGGCGACCGCCTCGACCTCCGCGAACACCTGCTGCTTGACGCCGATCTCCTCGAACACGGCCTCGATGACGAAGTCCGCGTCCGCGAAGCCCTCGGCCTTGTCCAGGACACCGGTCACCAGCGCCTTGAGGCGGTTGGCCTTGTCCTGGTGGAGCCGGCCCTTGGCGAGCAGCTTGTCGATCTCGGCGTGGACGTAGCCGACGCCCTTGTCGATGCGCTCCTGGTCGATGTCGGTCAGCACGACCGGCACCTCCAGGCGGCGCAGGAAGAGCAGGGCGAGCTGCGAGGCCATCAGGCCCGCGCCCACCACGCCGACCTTGGTGACCGGCCGCGCCAGCGACTTGTCCGGGGCGCCCGCGGGGCGCTTGCCGCGCTTCTGCACCAGGTTGAAGGCATAGATGCCGGAGCGCAGTTCGCCGCCCATCATGAGGTCGGCGAGCGCCCGGTCCTCGGCGTCGAAGCCCCGCTGGAGGTCGCCGTCCTGGGCGGCGGCGATGATCTCGAGGGCGCGGTAGGCGGCCGGGGCCGCGCCGTGCACCTTGCCGTCGGCGATGAACCGGCCACGTGCGACGGCCTGGTCCCAGGCCTCACCGCGGTCGATCACCGGGCGGTCGACGACGATCTCGCCCTTGAGGACGGAGGCCGTCCACAGGAGCGACTGCTCCAGGAAGTCGGCGCCCTCGAACAGCGCGTCGGCGATGCCCAGCTCGTAGACCTGCGCGCCCTTGAGCTGCTTGTTCTGGTTGAGGCTGTTCTCGATGATCACCGAGACGGCCTTGTCGGCGCCGATCAGGTTCGGCAGCAGCGCGCAGCCGCCCCAGCCCGGGACCAGGCCCAGGAACACCTCGGGGAGGGAGAACGCCGGAACGGCCGCGGACACCGTGCGGTAGGTACAGTGCAGGCCGACCTCGACACCGCCGCCCATGGCCGCGCCGTTGTAGTACGCGAACGTCGGGACCCCGAGGGACGACAGGCGCTTGAAGACGTCGTGGCCGCCCTTGCCGATGGCGAGCGCGTGCTCGTGCTCCTTGAGGAGCTCGATGCCCTTGAGGTCGGCGCCGACGGCGAAGATGAACGGCTTGCCGGTGACACCGGCGCCGACGATCGAGCCGTCCGCGGCCTCCTGCTCGACCTGGTCGATCGCGGTGTTCAGGTGCGCGAGGGACTGCGGGCCGAAGGTGGTCGGCTTGGTGTGGTCCAGGCCGTTGTCCAGGGTGATCAGGGCGAAGCGGCCCGCACCCAGCGGCAGGTCGAAGTGGCGTACGTGCGCGCTGGTGACGACCTCGTCCGGGAACAGCTCGGCCGCACCCTTCAACAGCTCTGCGGTGGTGCTCACTTGTCCCCCTCGAAGTGCGGGTTCTCCCAGACGACCGTCGCGCCCATGCCGAAGCCGACGCACATGGTGGTCAGGCCGTAGCGGACGTGCGGCTGGTCCTCGAACTGGCGGGCCAGCTGCGTCATCAGGCGGACGCCCGACGAGGCCAGCGGGTGGCCGAAGGCGATGGCGCCGCCGTACTGGTTGACGCGCTCGTCGTCGTCGGCGATGCCGTAGTGGTCGAGGAAGGCCAGGACCTGGACGGCGAAGGCCTCGTTGATCTCGAACAGGCCGATGTCGGAGATCGACAGCCCGGCCTGGGCGAGGGCCTTCTCGGTGGCCGGGATCGGGCCGTAGCCCATGACCTCCGGCTCCACGCCCGCGAAGGCGTAGGAGACCAGGCGCATCTTGACCGGCAGGCCGTTCTCGCGCGCGAAGTCCTCGGACGCGATGAGGGAGGCGGTGGCGCCGTCGTTCAGACCGGCCGCGTTGCCCGCGGTGACCCGGCCGTGGACGCGGAACGGCGTCTTCAGGCCCGCCAGGTTCTCCAGGGTGGTGCCCGGGCGCATCGGCTCGTCGGCCGTGACCAGGCCCCAGCCGGTCTCCCCGCCCTCGGGGCTGGTGCGGCGCACCGAGATCGGCACCAGGTCGGCCTGGATCTTGCCGTCGGCGTACGCCTTGGCGGCCTTCTCCTGCGAGCGCACCGCGTACTCGTCCGCGCGCAGCTTGGTGATCTGCGGGTAGCGGTCGTGCAGGTTCTCCGCGGTCATGCCCATGAACAGGGCCGACTCGTCGACCAGCTTCTCGCTCACGAACCGCGGGTTGGGGTCCACTCCCTCGCCCATCGGGTGGCGGCCCATGTGCTCGACACCGCCGGCGACGGCGACGTCGTACGCGCCGAAGGCGACGGAACCGGCCACCGTGGTGACGGCGGTCAGCGCGCCCGCGCACATGCGGTCGATGGAGTAGCCGGGGACCGAGGTGGGCAGGCCCGCGAGGATGCCGGCGGTGCGGCCGATGGTCAGGCCCTGGTCGCCGATCTGGGTGGTCGCGGCGATGGCGACCTCGTCGACCTTCTTCGGGTCGAGACCGGGGTTGCGGCGCAGCAGCTCCCGGATCGCCTTCACGACGAGGTCGTCGGCGCGGGTCTCGTGGTAGACGCCCTTCGGGCCCGCCTTGCCGAACGGGGTGCGGACGCCGTCGACGAAGACGACGTCCCTGACGGTACGAGGCACGATGGCTCTCCTCCAGGGTGCGGGATGGCACTGCTGCGACGCGCAAGCGCTGAGCGCGCGCTCAGAACCCATGCTACTTGTGGGTAACGTAGCTGCCCAGTCCCGGAGGGCCAAGCGGTGAAGGTCACACCCCGGGGGGTGCCGTCGACCCCCGGGGCGTCAGCACCGGCGTCGGCACCGGGTGCGATCCCGGCCCCGCCCCCGTGACCACCCCGAACAGCGTCCGCGCCGCCTCCGCGCCGAAGCCGAACACGTCATGGCTCATCGCGGACAGCGTGGGGTGGGTCAGCCGGCACAGCTGCGAGTCGTCCCAGGCCAGCAGGGAAACGTCCCGCGGCACGGACAGCCCCATCTCGGCCGCCACCGACAGCCCCGCCACGGCCATGATGTCGTTGTCGTAGACGATCGCCGTCGGCCGGTCCGGCGGGGCGGCCGCCAGCATCGACCGGGTGGCCCGCGCCCCCGCCTCCCCGGAGTAGTCCGTCGCGACCTGCCACGCCCCGGCCAGCCCCAGACTCCGCGCCGCCCCGTCGAACGCGGCCGCCCGGATCACCGTGTGCCCGAGCGCGGCGGCGCCCCCCACCCGGGCGATACGGCGGTGCCCCAGCGCGGCGAGATACCGCACGGCCTCCGTCACGGCGGTGGCGTCGTCGGTCCACACGGACGTCAGGGAGCCGGTCAGCGAGGGCTGCCCCACGGCCACCACCGGCATCCCCAGCCGCTCGGCCGCCGCCACCCGGGGATCGTCGGCCCGGAAGTCCACCAGGATCGACCCGCCGACCTGCCGCCCCCGCCACCACGACTCCTGGATCGCGACCTCCTCCTCCACGGTCCGCACCAGCCGCAGCAGCAGCGAGCAGGAGTGCTCGGTCAGGACGCTCTCCACCCCGGAGACGAACTCCATGTAGAACGGCTCCAGGCCCAGCATCCGGGCCGGCCGGCAGATCGCCAGCCCCACCACGTCCACGCGCGAGCCGGCCAGCGACCGCGCGGTCAGGTTCGGCTCCCAGCCCAGCTCCCGCGCCGCCGCGAAGATACGGTCCCGGGTCGCCTCCGACAGCCCCGGCTTGCGGTTGAAGGCGAGCGAGACCGCGCCCTTGGACACGCCGGCGCGCGCGGCGACGTCCTTGATGGTGACGCGGGGCGACGGGGAGGCTGTCATCGAGCGGGCTCCTGGCAGTACAGCGCGGCACGGGCGGCGGCGGCGTCCGGAGTCTCCCAGCCCGCGACGCCGATCGTCACCCGTTCCCCGGGAAGCAGGGTGACGAGCCCCCGGTCGGCCCGCGCCCCCGGCGCCAGCCGGTCCGCCTGGAGCAGCAGGTCCCGCACCAGGGTGCGGGCGCGCACCTCGACGCCCTCGGGGACGACGGCCACCTCGAACTCCGGGCGCGGGTAGGGGATCTCCCGGTCGGGCACCGGGAAGTGCACGGCCCGCAGCCCTTCGGCGCCCGGCACGTCGGCCACCAGGAACTCCTTCGCCCCGGCGGGCTCCAGCTCCGCCGGCACCTCCACCCCGGCCACCGTCCGCGGGTCCGCCGCGAAGGCGGCGCCGGCCGTGGCGAGCACCTCCCCCTCGACGGACATCCGCCGCAGCGACACCGTCCCCGTCCACCGCCCGGCCGCCTGGTTGACCGCCGCCACCAGCAGCCCGCCGGACCGCCGCCGCACGGTGAGCAGCCGGTCGGCGTACACCCGCCGCAGCTCGTGGTAGAGCGGCTTCTCCCGCCCGTCGCCGTCGATCGCCGCCCAGGACGTCACCGGCCAGCAGTCGTTGAGCTGCCAGACGACGGTGCCCGCGCACACCGGCCAGTGCGCGCGCCAGTGCTCGATCCCGGCGGCGACCGCACGGGCCTGGTTGACCTGGGTGAGGTAGTGCCAGCGGTCGAAGTCCCCCGCCGGGACGGCGAAGTGCCGGGCGAGCCCGCGCTCCAGCTTGCCGTTGCCGTCCTCGGCCTTCTGGTGGTGCAGCATGCCGGGGGAGCCGGCCGCGAGCTCCTCCCCGGGCAGCGCCCGCCGCAGCGTGGCGTACGCGGGCGGGGCCTGCCAGCCGAACTCGGCCACGAACCGGGGCACGGTGAGCCGGTAGTCGGCCCAGTCCTCGCGGTTCCACACCTCCCACGAGTGGTGCGTGCCGTGCGCGGGATCGTTCGGGTGGTGCCGCCACGACCCCGACCAGGGACTGCCCGCCGTGTACGGCCGTGTCGGGTCCAGCTCGGCCACCACCCGCGGCAGCAGCCCGAGGTAGTACCCCTCCCCCCACGAGGCGCCGCCGAGCCGCTCCTCCCACTGCCAGTCCCGGAACCCCCACAGGTTCTCGTTGTTGCCGTTCCACAGCACCAGCGACGGGTGCGGCATCAGCCGTACGACGTTCTCCCGGGCCTCCGCCTCCACCTCGCCCCGCAGCGGCTGCTCCTCCGGGTAGGCCGCGCACGCGAACGGGAAGTCCTGCCACACCAGCAGGCCCAGCTCGTCGCAGGCGTCGTAGAAGTCCTCGCTCTCGTAGATCCCGCCGCCCCAGACCCGTACGAGGTCCACGCCGGCGCCGGCGGCCTGCCGCAGCCGCTCCCGGTAGCGCTCCCGCGTCACCCGGGAGGGGAACACGTCGTCCGGGATCCAGTTCACGCCCCGCGCGAAGAGCCGCTCACCGTTGACGACGAGCGTGAACCCGGTGCCGTGCGCGTCGGCGGAGGTGTCCAGTGCCACGGTCCGGAAGCCGACCCGCCGCCGCCACACGTCCAGCGGGGCCGCCCCGTGGCGCAGCGTCAGCTCCACCTCGTACAGCGGCTGCCCGCCGTACCCGCGCGGCCACCACAGCTCCGCGCCCGGCACCTCCACCCGTACGACACCGGCCGTGCCCGCCACCTCGGCCCGCACCCGCCGGCCGGCCACCCGGGCCTCCAGGGTGAGCGCGGCCTCCACCCGGGTCCGCTCCACGTCGACCCGCAGCTCCACGACCCCCACGCCCCCTTCCACGGTGACCAGCGGGCGCACCCGGGCGATCCGCGCCGTCGACCAGCGCTCCAGCCGCACCGGCCGCCAGATCCCGGCCGTGACCAGGGTCGGCCCCCAGTCCCAGCCGAAGGAGCAGGCCATCTTGCGGACGTACTGGTACGGCTCGGCGTAGGCGGCCGGCCGCTCGCCGAGCCGTCCGCGCACGGCCTCCGCCTCGGCGTAGGCGGACCGGAACCGGACCGCCAGCGTCCCGCTCGCCCCGGTCACGTCGAAGCGGTAGGAGCGGTGCATGTTCCGCACCCGTCCCAGGAGCCGGCCGTCCACCAGGATCTCGGCGGCCGTGTCCAGCCCGTCGAAGACCAGGTCGGTCTGCTCGTGCCCGGACCCCGCCTCCGGCAGCCTCGTCTCGTACGTCCACTCCCGTCGCCCCACCCACCCGAGCGCGGTCTCGTTGCGGCCGAGGAACGGGTCCGGGATCACCCCCGCCGCGAGCAGGTCGGTGTGCACACACCCCGGCACCACGGCCGGGAGCGCGTCCCGCCCGTGCCGCAGGATCCATCCGTCGGTGAGCGGTGTCGCCTCCAGCATGCGCACTCCCTAAACCGGTAAACCCGAGTGTTTGGGCGCCGTCCATCATCCTTGGCGGGAATGGGACTTTACCGGTTGAGAAAGCGCTGCCAGAGTGCCGAACCAGCCAACCCGTACGCGCTCCACCGACCCGTACGCGCTCCACCACCCCGCACGTGCTCGTCCGTCCCGTGAACGGAGCTGATGCACATGAACCGCCGTACAGTCCTCGCCGTCGTCGCGGGAGCCGCCCTGCTGCTCCCCGGCTGCACCGGTACAGCAGGCACCTCCCAGGGCGCGGAGGCCGCGGCGCCCACCGACCCCGCGAAGGTGAGCGGCACCATCACGGTCCTCACCGTCCGCACGGACCTCGTGCAGGACGGGACGATGGAGAAGTACGCCGCCGAGTTCAACAAGACGTACCCCAAGGTGAAGGTCGAGTTCCAGGCCCTCACCAACTACGAGGCCGAGATCAAGATCCGGATGAACACGGAGGACTACGGCGACGTCCTGCTGATCCCCGGCGTGATCAAGAAGGACGACTACCCGAAGTACTTCGCCTCCCTCGGCACCGCGGCCGAGCGCTCGAAGAAGTACCGCTTCACCGACTTCACCGCCGTCGACGGCAAGGTCTACGGCCAGACCCCGGTCGGGGTGATGCCGGGCTTCGTCTACAACAAGCGGGTGTGGCGGGAGGCCGGGGTCACCGCATGGCCCACCACCTCGGCCGAGTTCCTGGCCGCCCTGAAGGCGATCAAGACGAAGACCGACGCGACCCCCTACTACACCAACTTCGCCGCCCAGTGGCCGCTGACCTCGTGGACCTTCGTCAACGGCTCGGTCAGCTGCGACACCGGGGCCACCACGAAGCTTGCCGAGGGCGACCCCTGGGCGGCGGGCTCCGACCTGCGCACCGGCGACACGCTGCTGTACGACATCGTCCGGCAGGGCCTCGCCGAGAAGGACCCGACGACCACCAACTGGGAGCTGTCCAAGCCGCAGTTGGCGAAGGGTGAGATCGCCACCCAGTGGCTCGGCACCTGGGCGATCGTGCAGTTCCAGGACGCCGCGAAGAAGGCCGGCGTGAACCCCGACGACATCGGCTTCATGCCCTTCCCCGCACAGGTCGACGGCACGTTCTGCGCCACCGTCGGCCCCGACTACAACCAGGCCGTCAACATCCACTCGAAGCACAAGGAGGCGGCCCGCGCCTGGATCGACTGGTTCACCGACAAGTCCGGCTACGACCGGGACAACCTGGCCATCTCCCCGCTGAAGGACGCGTCCATGCCCGAGGTGCTGAAGCCGTACGAGGACGCGGGCGTGAAGCTGATCGAGCTGGACGACTCCGCGGGCGCGAAGGTCAAGCTGATCGACGACGAGTCCGAGGTCGGCATCAACAAGCCCGAGTACCGGCAGGACCTCGTCGACCTCGCGCGCGGCGCCAAGAAGGGCAGCCTGGACGACTTCCTGGCCGGCCTCGGCGAGAAGTGGACCGCGACGCAGAAGAACGTGACCGGCTGATGGCGCACACCACCGAGAGGGCGACCTCCGAGGCCGCGGCACCGGCCTCGGAGCGCGCCGCCCCCGCCCCCGCACCGGCCCCACGGCGGGCACGGGTCCGGCGGACCGTCACCCCGTGGCTGTTCCTGCTCGCCCCGCTCACCCTCCTGATCACCTTCACCTACGCGCCGATCGCCAACATGGTCGCGTACAGCTTCACCGACTGGGACGGCGTGAGCCCCGAGCTGCACTACACGGGCACCGGGAACTACACGGAGATCTTCACCCGGGAGGACCTCTTCCAGGTGTTCTTCGTCAGCGGCTACTACCTGGCCGCCTCGGCGCTCCAGATCGTCGCCGCGCTGTACTTCGCGACGGTCCTCAGCTTCGACCTCCGCTTCCGGAACTTCTTCAAGGGCGTGCTCTTCTTCCCCTCCCTGGTCAACGGCGTCGCGATCGGCTTCGTCTTCCTGTACTTCTTCCAGGACGGCGGCACCCTCGACACGGTCCTCGGACTCTTCGGGTACCACGCCGACCAGGCCTGGCTGGGCACGCCGTTCTCCGCGAACACCTCGCTCGCCGGCGTCTCGGTCTGGCGCTACCTCGGCATGAACTTCGTGCTGTTCCTCGGCGCGATCCAGTCCATCCCGGGGGAGCTGTACGAGGCGTCGGAGCTGGACGGCGCGAACCGCTGGCACCAGTTCCGCCACATCATCCTGCCCGGCATCAAGCCGGTGCTGACCCTGACCGTGATCCTCTCGGTCTCCGGCTCCCTGTCCGCCTTCGAGATCCCGTACATCATGACCGGCGGGGCGACCGGCACCGAGACCTTCGTGATCCAGACCGTGAAGCTGGCCTTCCAGTTCAACAAGACGGGCCTCGCGTCGGCGGCCGCCGTGGTGCTGCTGCTGATCATCCTGGCGGTGACCTGGGTGCAGCGGCGTCTCGTCCCCGACGAGAGGGTGGACCTCGTATGACCCGCCGAGCCGTTGCCCGCGCCCTGGTGTACCTGTCGCTGGTCCTCGCCGCGGTGGTCGTCCTGCTCCCGCTGGGCGTCGTCTTCCTGACCTCGCTGAAGACGGGGGACGAGACCGCGGACGGCGGCGGGGCCCTCACCCTCCCGCGTGACCCGCTCAACTTCCACAACTACGTGACGGCGTTCCGGGACGGCGGGATGCTCACGGCCTTCGGCAACACCGCCTTCATCCTGGTGGTGTCCGTCGGCGGGACGGTCCTCATCGGCTCGATGACGGCGTACGCGATCGACCGCTTCACCTTCCGCTTCCGGAAACTGGTGGTCGCCCTCTTCCTGGTCGCCGCGCTGGTCCCCGGGGTGACCACGCAGGTGGCCACCTTCCAGATCGTCCACGGCTTCGGCCTGTTCGACACCCGCTGGGCGCCGATCGCCCTCTACCTGGGCACCGACATCGTGTCGATCTACATCTTCCTCCAGTTCGTCCGCTCGATCCCCGTCTCCCTGGACGAGGCGGCCCGCCTCGACGGCGCGGGCGCCTTCACCGTCTACCGGAGGATCATCCTGCCGCTGCTGAAACCGGCGATCGCGACGGTCGTGATCGTGAAGGGGATCGCCGTCTACAACGACTTCTACATCCCGTTCCTCTACATGCCGTCGCAGGATCTTGGCGTGATCTCGACGTCACTGTTCCGCTTCAAGGGGCCCTACTCGGCCCACTGGGAGACCATCTCGGCAGGAGCGGTCCTGGTGATCCTGCCGACCCTGATCGTCTTCCTCGCCCTGCAGAAGTACATCTACAACGGCTTCATGCGGGGCGCGTCCAGATGAACCGGACGCGGCCACGACCTCCGGTGGCCGCCGTGGGACGGACGGGTCCCACGGCGGCCGGGCGGGCTCACGCGGACAGGGCCGCGACCAGCACCGGCGTCACCTGCTCGACCTGCCAGGGCCGCGCCCCGAGCGCCGACAGCGCGGCGGCGATCGACTCCGCGTCGACCGGGGCGGGCGGCTCCCAGCAGACGCGCCGTACGGTGTCCGGCGCGACGAGGTTCTCCTGCGGCATGTTCAGCTCCTCGGCCAGGGCCGACACCGCGGCCCGCGCGGCCGACAGCCGGGCGGCGGCCACCGGGTCCTTGTCGGCCCACGCCCGCGGCGGCGGAGGCCCGGCGACCGGCTGCCCCGGCTGCGGCAGCTGTGCCTCGCTCAACGCCCTCGCCCGGTCCACGGCCGCCTGCCACTGCTCCAGCTGCCGACGCCCCATCCGGTGCCCGAACCCGTTCAGCGCGGCGAGCGCGTGCACGGTGGCCGGGAGGGAGAGCGCGGCCTCCACGATGGCCGCGTCCGAGAGCACCTTGCCCGGCGACACGTCCCGCCGCTGCGCGATCCGGTCCCGGGTCTGCCACAGCTCCCGCACGACGCCGAGCTGCCGCCGGCGGCGCACCTTGTGCATGCCGGACGTACGGCGCCAGGGGTCCTTGCGGGGCTCGGGCGGCGGGGCCGAGGCGATCGCGTCGAACTCCTGCCGGGCCCACTCCAGCTTGCCCTGCCGGTCCAGCTCCTTCTCCAGCGCGTCGCGCAGATCGACCAGGAGCTCGACGTCCAGGGCGGCGTAACGCAGCCACGGCTCGGGCAGCGGCCGGGTCGACCAGTCGACGGCGGAGTGGCCCTTCTCCAGGACGAAGCCGAGGACGCCCTCGACCATGGCGCCGAGGCCGACCCGCGGGAACCCGGCGAGCCGTCCGGCCAGCTCGGTGTCGAACAACCGCGTCGGCACCATGCCTATCTCGCGCAGGCAGGGCAGATCCTGGGTGGCGGCGTGCAGCACCCACTCGACGCCGGACAGGGCGTCGCCCAGGGCGGTCAGGTCGGGGCAGCCGACGGGGTCGATCAGCGCGGTGCCGGCGCCCTGGCGGCGCAGCTGCACCAGGTAGGCGCGCTGGCCGTAGCGGTAGCCGGAGGCGCGCTCGGCGTCGACGGCGACAGGGCCGGAACCGGCGGCGAAGGCCGCGATCACGGCGGCGAGGGAGGCCTCGTCGGCGATGACGTCGGGGATGCCCTCGCGTGGTTCGAGCAGTGGTGTCGGCGCCCCGGAAACAGGTGAAGCAGTAGTTCCGCCGTCGTCCGGAGGGGCGCCTCCGGTGGTTCGCAGTGAGCTGGCTGCTGCGGTTTCTTGGGCGTCGGTCACCTGTCAAGGGTATCCGTGTGTGGACGGCGCCCGCCGACGGAACGTTCCGTCGGCGGGCGCCGCAGGGTCGTAAACCGGTCAGGCCCGGCGGCCGGGACGTGTGGTCCCGGCGAGGGCTGCCCAGGATGGCGCGGGCGCGCGCTCCAGGGCAGGGGCGGCCGGCGGGGGGAGTGGCATGGGTCGGGGCGGCGTGGATCGTGGGGGTCGGGACGGAGCGTGACGGGAAGCCGGGTGGGGAGCGTGAGGGGAGGCGTGACGGGGATCGGGGCGGGAGACGTGACGGGGATCGGGGCGGGAGGCGGGGCGGCGGGCCGGGGTCAGTGGATGATCCCGGTCCGCAGGGCGACCGCCACCATGCCGGCGCGGTCACCCGTGCCGAGCTTGCGGGCGATCCGGGCGAGGTGGCTCTTGACGGTCAGCGCGGACAGGCCCATCGAGACGCCGATGGCCTTGTTCGACTGGCCCTCGGCGACCAGCCGCAGCACCTCCACCTCGCGGCCGGACAGCTCGCGGTAGCCGCCCGGGTGGCTCGGGGCACCCGGGGGGCGGCGGTGGAGGCGGGCGGCGGCCGCGCCGATGGGGGCGGCACCGGGCCGGGTGGGGAGCCCGACGTTGGTGCGGGTGCCGGTGACGACGTAGCCCTTCACACCGCCCGCGAGGGCGTTGCGCACGGCGCCGATGTCGTCGGCGGCGGAGAGGGCGAGCCCGTTGGGCCAGCCCGCGGCGCGGGTCTCCGACAGCAGGGTGAGGCCGGAGCCGTCGGGCAGGTGGACGTCGGCGACGCAGATGTCTCGGGGGTTGCCGATGCGGGGACGAGCCTCCGCGATGGACGAGGCCTCGATGACATCGCGCACACCGAGCGCCCACAGATGGCGGGTGACGGTGGAGCGGACGCGGGGATCGGCCACGACCACCATGGCGGTGGGCTTGTTCGGGCGGTAGGCGACCAGGCTTGCGGGCTGCTCGAGGAGAACGGACACCAGGCCTCCTGGGGTGCGGGACGGGGCCGGCTCGGGGGATGAAGCCGGGGGGAACCGTGCTTTCAAGGTCACAGACGTCTTCGGCAGCGAACCCGGGGTCCTTTAGAGAATGATCACGATCTAGTGAGTAACAATCTGTCAATTCGGACACACGATCGATCATCCGAAGATCGAGTCGGTTTGGGTGGGTGCCGTATGAGATCGAAAGTGGCCGTATCGACAAAGAGACGGTCATGGAGGCGGCCGAACGAGGTACCCGCAGGTGTGATCGGCGCGGTCAGCGCGACTGCGGGCCGCGCCGCTGCGGCAGCGTCACCACCGACGCGTCCCCCGGTCCGGCCGGCGGCAGCCCCGCGACCTGGGCCAGCAGATCGCACCAGGACGCCAGGTGCCCGCCCGTGTCCGGAACCCCGCCCAGGCCCTCACGGGGCGTCCAGGAGGCCCGGATCTCGATCTGCGAGGTCGCCGGGCGCTCCGCCAGCCCGCCGAAGTAGTGCGAACCCGCCCGCGTGACGGTCCCGCTGGGCTCCCCGTACGTCAGCCCGCGCGCCTGGAGCGCGCCCGTCAGCCACGACCAGCACACCTCCGGCAGCAGCGGGTCGACGGCCATCTCGGCCTCCAGCTCGGCCCGCACCAGGGTCACCAGGCGGAAGGTGCCGTGCCAGGCGTCGTGCCCGGCCGGGTCGTGCAGCAGCACCAGCCGGCCGTCGGCCAGGTCCTGGTCGCCGTCCACCACCGTCGCCTCCAGCGCGTACGCGTAGGGGGCGAGCCGCTGGGGGGCCGGGGTCGGCTCCACCTCGATCTGCGGCCGCAGCCGCGCGGCCCTCAGCGCGTCGACGGCGGCCCGGAAGGCCGGCGGCGCCGACCCGCCCCCGTCCCGGTCCTCCCCGTTCGCGTCGTCCATCCCGCCCGTGCCGTCCGACAGTCGTCCCTGAGCCGCAGCCATGCGGGGAAGATTAAGGGGAACGGCGGCTTCGCGCAGGGCAAGACACCCGTGCGCGGGGCCCCGGCGGGTGCGCGCTGGGCGAACAGGCGCACGGTCCGCGGGCCCGGCAGGGGGCTGCTCCGGCGGCCGCGGCGGCGTGCGAGACTTGCCGTCGTGAGCGTGAACGAGAGCCCCGCCGGCCGGCAGCCGACAGCGACGTACGACAGCCCCTTCCTCAAGGCGTGCAGGCGTGAACCCGTGCCGCACACGCCCGTGTGGTTCATGCGGCAGGCCGGGCGCTCCCTGCCGGAGTACCGCAAGGTCCGCGAGGGTATCCCGATGCTCGAGTCCTGCATGCGGCCCGAGCTGGTCACCGAGATCACCCTCCAGCCGGTGCGCCGGCACAACGTGGACGCGGCGATCTTCTTCAGCGACATCGTCGTCCCGCTCAAGGCGATCGGCCTCGACCTCGACATCAAGCCCGGCGTCGGCCCGGTCGTCGCACAGCCGGTCCGCACCCGTGCCGACCTCGCCCGGCTGCGCGACCTCACCCCCGAGGACGTCTCCTACGTCACCGAGGCGATCGGACTGCTCACCCGCGAACTCGGCCCGACCCCCCTCATCGGCTTCGCCGGCGCGCCGTTCACCCTCGCGAGCTACCTCGTCGAGGGCGGCCCCTCCCGCACGTACGAGAACGCCAAGGCGATGATGTACGGCGACCCCGAGCTCTGGGCCGACCTGCTGGACCGGCTCTCCGAGATCACCGCGGCGTTCCTCAAGGTGCAGATCGAGGCGGGCGCGAGCGCGGTCCAGCTGTTCGACTCCTGGGCGGGCGCCCTCGCCCCGGCCGACTACCGCCGCTCCGTGATGCCCGCCTCGGCGAAGGTGTTCGACGCCGTCGCCGGGTACGGCGTCCCGCGCATCCACTTCGGCGTCGGCACCGGAGAGCTGCTGAAGCTCATGGGCGAGGCCGGCGCGGACGTCGTCGGCGTCGACTGGCGCGTCCCGCTCGACGAGGCCGCCCGCCGTGTCGGCCCCGGCAAGGCGCTCCAGGGCAACCTCGACCCGACGGTCCTGTTCGCCACCACGGAGGCCGTCGAGGCCAAGACCCGCGAGGTGCTGGACGCGGCCGCCGGCCTGGAGGGCCACGTCTTCAACCTCGGCCACGGCGTCATGCCCGCCACCGACCCGGACGCGCTGACCCGGCTCGTGGAGTACGTCCACACGCGGACGGCCCGCTGACTCACCACGTCTGCCGGGGCCGGGCCCGCCTGCCGAACAGCAGGCCGCGCGGCCGGCGTCAGGCGAGTCGCGCGCGGGCCACCCAGTGGTGATCACGGGGTGGGCACAGGCGCGCGGGCGGAGGCGGCACCCATGCGCACGTGCCGGCGCGCAGCTGTGCCAGCGTGTAGGCCTCCGCCTGCCAGCCGTGCCGGCGGAGGTAGCCGCCGAAGTCCTCCGAGCCGAGCTGGAACGCGGATCCCCTGGACTTCATGAAGGCCAGGAACTTCGCGTTGGCCGGATCCCTGTAGTAGTCCGCGTGCGGCGCGTCGATCAGGAGAACCGAACCGCGGCACGACATCTTCCTGACGGACCTGATCAGACGCGTGAACTGGTCACTCCGCAAGTAGGGAAGGAGGCCCTCGACGATCCAGACGGCGGGTCTGCCCGGTGCGTAGCCGGCGGCTTGCAGCTCCTGTGCCCAGGTGTCGCGGCGGAGGTCCTGGCCGAGGGAGAGGCGGCGGCAGCTGAGCTGGTCCCTGACCGGTGCGAGAAGCGTCTCCTTGGCCTCCAGCTGGCCTGGCAGATCGATCTCGAAGAACAGGGTGGCGGAGGGCAGACCGAGGCGCCAGGCGCGTGTGTCACTGCCTGCCGCGAGACAGACCACCTGTGTCACCCCTTCGGCCAGGGCATCGCGCAGGGCGATGTCACCGAAGAGTCCCCGCACGACGACGGATCCGACGGTGCCACCGGCGGCCAGCGCCTCGGCCGCCATGGCCTTCGACCGGGGTGTACTCAGCAGCGGGGCATGTCGATCGACCAGGTACGGGTCCAGTTGATCGTTCTCCATCGCCCTGATGACAGCGGTGATGAAACCGGTCTCCCTCACGGCCCGGGTCCCGTCTTCGGGCTGTGCGGCTGTCACTTCGCGCTCCATGCGTCGCGCCGAACCGCCGGCCGGCTCGAGTTGACCCAGTCCTGATCGAACTGCCCTGTCACGGCATAGCCGCGGGAGATCTCCGCCAGTTCCTCCTCGCTGAAGACGTCCCGGACGTCGTCGAATCCCTGGGGTGCTCTCTGGTGGGCCAGGGTGAGCACTCTCTCGGGTCCCATCGAGCGGTTGCTGACCTGGAGCTGCGTCATCTGCGGACGTCGCTCTTCCTCGTAGGCCTGCAGGGCCGCGGCCGGGTCGGCGTGCGTGGCGAGGTGCCGGGCGAGCACGCGTGCGTCGACGACGGCCTGCGTGGCCCCGTTGGACCCGGTGGGGTACATGGCGTGGGCGGCGTCCCCGACCAGCGTCACGTTGCCGAAGGTCCACCGTGGGACGGGGTCCCTGTCGGTCATCGGATACCGCTGGATGTCCGGGGTGTCGTCGAGGAGGCGGACCAGGTCCGGTCCGGGCAGTGACCAACTGCCGAATTGCTGCCGGACGCTCTCACGATGTGCTGTGGCGTCCCGCCCGGACCGTCCGCGTGCGTCGGGCTCGCGGGCCGGGAAGGCGGCCACCCAGTTGATCAGGACTCTGTCCGTCGATCGGTCCGTGTCTATCGGGTAGAGGACGAGCCGCCTGGTGTCGTCCCCCAGAACGGCCATCGAGCTCCCCGTCAGGAACCGGCTGTGCCAGGCAGTTCCTCGGTACATCGTCATACCGTTCGTCGGCGGAGGGCCCTCGGCAGGGTAGAACGCTGCTCGCACCGCCGAATGGATGCCGTCCGCGCCGATGAGGAGGTCGGTCCGGACGATCCGGACGGAGCCGTCGTGTGCCGCGAACTCGCCGCACGTCATACCGGCCTCGTGGGTCAGGCCGACGAGCCGGGCGTCCGTGACGAGGGCGCTGTCGCCCAGGCGCCGTCGTACCTCCGCGGCCAGGGTCTCGATGAGCACGGAACGGGACATCGACAGCTGGGGCCATCTGTAGCCCGCGGACAGTCCGCGATCCTCGCGCCACACGAGGTTCCCGTGCGGGTTGTACATCGCCAGTTCGCGCGTCCGGATCGCCCTCGGCTCCAACGCGTCGAGCAGTCCGAGCGCGGCGAGCTCACGCACGGCGTTGGGCAGTATGTTGAGTCCGAACCCGAGCGGACGGATACGAGGATCGGCCTCGAACACGGTGACATCGTCACATCCAGCCGCGTGAAGGCTGATCGCGGTGGTCAGCCCGGCTATCCCGGATCCGACAATCGTGATTCTCATCGTCGCCACTTCACTCCCGTACGCCATGGTCCAGCACATCAGTTCGCGGCGGCGGAACCGACCATGGATCCGTTCTGCTTGGTCAGCGTGAGGATCTCCTGGAGGAGATCCACGCTTCCGCCGCCGCTTCCCAGTTCGTAGAGCCGTACCTCCGTGCGATAGGCACGGCGCGCCATCACCAGGTGCTTCCCACGGAAAGAGGTGAGCGACCGGAGGGCCTGCCGAAGGCTCTCCGCGCTCGACTGCACGTACTCGGCCTCGGCGGGCGAGCGGGCACCGCCGAGAGCCGCCGTGACACGAGAGGTGAGGGACGGCGCGTTCGCCCACTCGGCATACCGGTCACGCCAGTCGGGGAGGGTCTGCGAGGCGACCTCGCGGCAGAAGGCCGAGTAGGCACGGCTTCCCCGGTCGGACGCCCACAGGAGAAGGTCGATGAGGAAGAGAGGGATGTGCGCGGCAGCCGGCCCCATGTACCGGTGACCGGCTATGTGTATGTCCTCGAAGAACGGCCTGAGCTTGTGGGCGAAGAACTCGGGCGTGACCTCCGCGGACACGTCGGTCATCGCCCTGTCGGCGGCCGCGATGTCCGAGGCGAGGGAAGCGAGCCCGTCGGCGTGGGCTGGACTGCCGGGTCGCTCCTCGTGCAACGACCGGCCGACTTCGACGGCACGGGCCAGATCCGGGACGCATGCGCGCACCGAGTCGATGAGGCTGCGTTCCATCTGATGCCCGGTGTAGAGCCTCTCCCGCTCACCGGCCGGATTCCAGCACGTGTAGTGGTAGACCGTCTCCCGGGGGATCATGTGCGTACGCCGGCCGAGCAGTTCGAACGAGACGGTGGCGTCGGGGATGATGTCGAAGGCGGAGACCCCGTGCCTCTTGAGACTGCCGATGTACATGCACAGGTCGCGCATGGCGGCCAGGCACTCCGGCAGCGAGAACGTGCCGATGGTCTCCGCGGAGGGAATCGCCTGGGCGAGGACCTGGGCCAAAGCGGAGACGTCCGCTGCTTCGTTCACCTTCGGCAGCGCCCGAAGGTCGTCGTCCAGCTTCAACGGGTCAAGCCGTCTGACCCTCTCACTACGCTCCTCGGAAGCCACATCCATACCTGACGTGCGATGCATCTGAACCAACCATTCCGGTGGGACCGAGGAAGGCCCCCGGCGAGGTGCCTCGTCGGCGGGCAGAAAGGGGCCATCGGCTGTGCCGAGCGGGATCAGTAGCGCGGATCCGGCTTCATCAGCCCCAAGGCGATCAGCACGCGCGAGACACCGCTGACAGCCAGGGTCGCGAGGATCTCGGGAGCCTTGAACGCCGAAGGCAGGCTCATGACCGTCTGCCGGGCCGTCCGGTGGTCGCTGTGCGGGCCGAACAGCCGGTAGACATGGGGCGTCTGGGAGCCGTACCACAGCTTCTGGGCCAGCAGCGGATCCCGGAAGACCGCCGGACGCCACGGGGAGCATCCGATCACCTTGGCGAAGTCGATCATGTAGTGGTTGTAGTGGACCAGGGTCCGCAGATCAGGGTTCCCGTGGAAGACCTCGTTCTCGTACGCCGCCTGTCGCTCGATGAGCGCGAGAAGCCGGATGCGGTCCGGCAGCCGCTTCTTTCCGCTGCACAGGAGGGCGAAGTAACGGCTCTGCATTTCGGAGCAGGCGGGGACGCCGCCGGCGGCCGGCCTCGCCCACCCGATGAAGGCGACACCGGTGCCGAGATCCGGGTGGATCATGTGCTTGTACAGCCTGCGGACATCGGTGATGTTCGCGTCCTTCAGGATGTCGAACTCCTCGACGTACCCGGTGTTCAGCATGATCGTGTCGATGCTTTCCCGGTGGCCGTCCTTGAACAGGACGTAGTCCTTGCCGAGCCGCTCGATCCCCGAGGCGTTGACCGTCAGTGAGCCGTCGACGATCCGGTGGACGAAGGCCTCGTTCTTGGTCAGGAAGTGATTGAAGAAGTTCTTGTTCTTCGAGTTCCATGCGGCCACGGCCCGGGCGGCACCTGTCCTGCCCCGCCGCTTGTTGCGTTTCGTCCCGGCCCGCATGATCGCGCCGGCGGCCGCCAGGGGCACCGAGTGCAGCAGGTGCGAGGTGTAGGCGTCATTGGTGTGTCCCCGGTCTCCGGGGTACCTCTCGACGATCGGCTGATAGCGGCGTACGGACAGTGTGCACGCCCCGGCCACCTGGGCGATCTCGTTCACGACATCGGCCGCCGTCTCGCCTATCCCCAAGCAGAGGACACGTTTGCCGCGGAAGGGTTCGGCATTCCTGTAGTGGGCCGAGTGCACGATCTCACCGGCGAAGTCGTCCTGTCCGGGCAGGTCGACGAAGTTCGGGACCCGGTGGGTACCGGTGGAGACGACGACGGCATCGAACTGATGGGCGACCATGTCGTCGGGGCTGCCGACCGGCGCGACCTCGACGGTGTAACCGCCGGTGTCGTTCTTGGCGATGCTCAGCACATCCGTCCGGTACCGCATGCAGGGGCGGAGGTCGAACCTGTCGGCGAAGTCCGACAGGTACGCGCGGTACTCGCCCGCGGACCAGTACCGGCGTTCCTGGCCCTTCGGCGGCGGGAAGCTGGAGAAGGCCATCATGTAGTTCGAGATGGTCAGCATGGTCGAGTCGTAGGCGCCCGCTTCCTCGGGGCCGATCTCGGCACGGAACACGCCGCCGAGTCCGGGGCCCCGCTCGAAGCAGGTCACCGAATGGTCCTCGTCGAGCAGCTCTTTGACGGCGACTAAACCTGATGGACCCGCACCGATGACACAGACATTCTTCTTCATTCTTACCTCTCGAGTTCAGGCAGCGGATTCTCGGGTGTCAGAGGCGCTCGAAGTGGACCGGCAGGCTCTCGTGGCCGGCGAGGAGGTTCGAACGGATGGGACGGGGTGTGTTCAGGGCCGGATTGTGGTACAGCGACTGGATGTCGGAGTATCGTGACACCACCCAGAACCCGGCATTCCGATCGGTGGGGTCCTGCCAGTGGACGGGGCGTTCGGCACGTACTTCACGCCAGAACTCGTGGATGTCGTTCTCGATGAACGTGGCCGGGTCGGTGAGATCCAGGGAACGGACACCGAGAGCGGGCTGAGTCATTTCGTGATCGTGGCAGATTCGATCCACCCCCGTCCCAATTCTTGCCGATTCCTTTCCCCCGGCCGGCATCCCCACTGCTCGCAGAGGGGTACGCGCACCACGTCGAGCCGTGCCCGCTCCGGCGGTCGGGGTGCTGTTGGTGGCGGCGCCGGGCGCACGCGCCCGGGGTATGCGCGGACGCGGGCGCGTCCGCGTCGTGCGGGTGGCGCGGCAGGCCTAGCCCGCCGGCGCGGCGGCGTGCGCCGGGCCTGCGAAGTCACGTGTCACTATGCAAAACACACGGCGACGGATGTGGAGTGAATCTGTGGTGCTTCAGCTCCCGACTGCCATTGTGAACATTAATTTCAGGGGTCGAGGCAAAAGCGACTGCCAGGCTGTTCGTGGTTCTTCGTGACACGGGCCGACAGTGCCTGCCGACCGATAACTGTTCATTGTCGGCGGATTCCGAGACATCTGCTCGATGGGGGGATCGTGCGCATGACAAATCCATTCGAGGGAGACGACCGGAAGTACCTGGCGTTGCGCAACGAACAGCCGGGCCCGAAGCCGCCGGACGGAAAGACGCCGGGCCACATCCGGGCCGCCACCCGCAGGGGCGGCCCGCCAGGACACGCGGCCGGACTCCGGTGATGCACATCCCCCGTCCAGCACCGTTGCCGACCGCGTCGCCCCGGTGCCGCACAAGCCCCAGCAGGCCGCGGCACCGGGGCATCACCAGCCTCGAGGCTCCTCTCGGACTCCGCCCTGCCGCTCCACGGCGCGGCGTGTCACGGGAGCGCCGCGCGTGCCCCGAGGGTTTCCCGAGGCGCCGGCCTCAAGCATTCCGCACCTTCGCCGCCGCCTTCCGCGCCGCCACCAGCACCGGATCCCACACCGGGCTGAACGGCGGGGCGTAGCCGAGGTCCAGGGCCGTCATCTGCTCCACCGTCATCCCCGCGGTGAGGGCGACCGCGGCGATGTCGACGCGCTTGCCCGCGCCCTCCCTGCCGACGATCTGGACGCCGAGGAGACGGCCCGTGCGGTGCTCGGCGAGCATCTTGACCGTCATGGGGGAGGCGCCGGGGTAGTACCCGGCGCGGCTCGTGGACTCCACGACGACCGTCTCGTACCGCAGGCCGGCCCTGCGCGCGTCCTTCTCGCGCAGCCCCGTGCGGGCGATCTCCAGGTCGCAGACCTTGCTGACGGCCGTGCCGACGACACCGGGGAAGGTGGCGTAGCCGCCGCCGACGTTGGTGCCGATGACCTGGCCGTGCTTGTTGGCGTGGGTACCGAGGGGGATGTGGCGCTCCTGGCCGGAGACCAGGTCGAGGACCTCGACGCAGTCGCCGCCCGCCCACACGTTCTCCTGTCCGCGCACCCGCATCGCCCGGTCGGTGAGCAGACCGCCGTGCACGCCCAGGGGAAGCCCGGCGGCCTCCGCGAGCGCGGTCTCGGGACGGACGCCGAGGCCGAGGACCACCACGTCCGCCGGGTACTCGGCGTCCTCGGTGACGACCGCCCGCACCCGGCCGTCCGCGCCGGTCGCCACCTCGGTGACCTCGGCGTCGTCGACCATGGTGACGCCCAGCCCCTCCATGGCCTCGCGGACCAGCCGGCCCATGTCGGGGTCGAGCGTCGACATCGGCGCGCTGCCCCGGTTGACGACCGTCACCCGGAAGCCGCGCTTGATGAGCGCCTCGGCCATCTCCACGCCGATGTACCCCGCGCCCACCACCACCGCGCGCGTGCCCCGCGCGCGCGTGAGCGTGTCGAGCAGCTCCTGCCCGTCGTCCAGCGTCTGCACCCCGTGCACGCCCTCCGCGTCGGCGCCCGGCATGTCCGGCCGGACCGGCCGGGCGCCGGTCGCGATGACGAGCTTGTCGTACGGGGTCCAGGACTCGGCGCCGGAATCGACGTCACGCGCGCGTACCGCCTGCCGGGCCGGGTCGATCTCGGTGACCTCCGTGCGCAGGCGCACCTGGATGCCGCGCGCCCGGTGCTCTTCCGGGGTGCGCGCGACCAGGTCGTCCCGGTCGTGGACGTCGCCGCCCACCCAGTACGGGATGCCGCAGGCGGAGTAGGACGTGAAGTGGCCGCGTTCGAAGGCCACGATCTCCAGCTCCTCGGGGCCCCTCAGCCGGCGGGCCTGGGACGCCGCGGACATGCCCGCGGCGTCCCCGCCGATCACCACCAGCCGCTCCCGCCCCTGCCCGTCCCGGCGCGCGCTCTCGCTCATGCTCATGCTCATGCGAACACGCTACGGGCGGGCGTACTTCAGTCCTGCCCGGGGCCGTCCGGCAGCGTCCGGCGCCGGCCCCGCCGCAGCCGCAGCCACACCAGGACGAGCACCAGGGCCACCGTGGCGAACGGCAGCACCGCGCCGAACGCGAGGGCGATCCAGCGCAGCACCGTCACGAACGCGTCCCAGCCGCCCGCGAGCGCGTCCAGGAAGCCGGGACCGTCGTCCTTCGCCTCCCGCGCCACCGGCTTCTCGGCGAGGGTCAGCGTGATGGTGGCCATGCCGGTGCGGTCCTCCAGCGACGCCTGCCGGGCGAGCAGCGCCTCCAGGTCGGCCTGGCGGCTGCTCAGCTCGCCCTCCAGGGTGACGACGTCGCTCAGCTCGGTGGCCCGGTTCATCAGCTCCCGGATCCGGGCGACGCTGGCGCGCTGCGAGGCGATGCGGCTGTCGACGTCGACGACCTGGTCGGTGACGTCCTGCGCCTTCGCCGTGCGCTCCAGCAGCCGGCCCGTGCCCTGGAGACCGGTGAGGACGTCGTCGTACCGTTCGACCGGCACGCGCAGGACGACCCGGGTGTGCTCGGCGCCCTCCTCGTCGCGGGTGGTGGTCTCGTCACCGATGTAGCCGCCGGCGTCCTCGGTGGCGGTGCGGGCCTCGCCGAGGGCCTCGGACACGTCCTCGACCCGCACGGTCAGGGACGCGGTGCGGATCACGTGCGCCACGGGCAGGGTCGGTGCCGCGGCGGGCTTGGAGTCGCTCGAGCCCGCGCCCTCCCCGGCCGCCTCGGCGGCGCCGGCGTCCCCGGCGGCCGCCTTGTCGGCCGCGGAGCTCGCGGCCCCCGTGTCGTCCGCGCCGCTGCACCCGGTGAGCGCGACCGCGGCGGCGAGCAGGATCCCGGCCAGGGTGTGGACCGGCCGTACGGAACGTCGAATGCGCATCTGGGCGTACCCCCCGAGGGTCGTGGAACCGCTGACGTCTCTTCGACGCCGGGGCGGGGCCGGACGTTGGGGGGAACCGGTCCCGATGAGGTCACGGTCGGGACGCGGGAAGGACACCGGGGCGCGGCCGGCCTGTCGGTGGGGTCTGAGAGAGTGGGGTCATGAGCGCAACGGGTACGGCTGCGGGGCAGCACGTCGTCGTCATCGGAGCCGGGATCGCCGGTCTGGCCGCCGCCCACCGGCTGCTGGAGCGGGGCGCGCGCGTGACCGTGCTGGAGGCCTCCGACCGGGTCGGCGGCAAGCTGCTGCCCGGCGAGATCGCCGGCGTCCGGGTCGACCTCGGCGCCGAGTCCCTGCTGGCCCGCCGCCCCGAGGCGGTCGCCCTCGCGCGCGAGGTGGGCCTCGCCGGCCACCTCCAGCCGCCGGCCACCGCCACGGCCTCGATCTGGACCCGGGGAGCCCTGCGCCCCATGCCCAAGGGGCACGTCATGGGCGTACCGGGCACCGCCGCCGCCCTGGACGGCGTGCTCTCCGACGAGGGCCTCGCCCGTATCGAGCGGGACGCCGACCTGCCGCGCACGGAGGTCGGCGAGGACGTGGCGGTCGGCGAGTACGTGGCGGCGCGGCTGGGCCGCGAGGTCGTCGACCGCCTGGTCGAGCCGCTGCTCGGCGGGGTCTACGCCGGTGACGCCTACCGCATCTCGATGCGCTCGGCCGTCCCCCAGCTGTTCCAGGCGGCGCACACGCACACCTCGCTCACCGGGGCCGTCCGCGAGATCCAGGCGAAGGCCGCCGCGAACCCGCGGACCGGCCCGGTGTTCCTGGGCATCGCGGGCGGTGTGGGCCGGCTGCCGCTCGCGGTCGCGGAGTCGGTCCGCGCGCGGGGCGGCGAGATCGTGACCGGCGCGCCGGTCACGGAGCTGCGCAGGACCACCGAGCCGGAGGGCCCGGCCGGCGGCGCGCGGGCGGCCGGACCGGGTCCGGCCTGGCGGGTGGTCGCCGGGGACCGGGTGCTGCACGCCGACGCCGTGGTCGTCGCCGTGCCCGCGTCCGCCGCGGCGGCCCTGCTGGCCACCGAGTCCCCCGGGGCCGCCGCCGAACTGCGCGCCGTCGAGTACGCCTCCATGGCCCTGATCACCCTCGCCTACCGCCGCTCCGAGGCCGCCCTGCCCGACGGCAGCGGCTTCCTCGTCCCGCCCGTCGACGGCCGCACCATCAAGGCGTCCACGTTCGCCTCCCACAAGTGGGGCTGGATCGCCGACGAGGACCCGGACGTGCTCGTGGTGCGCACCTCCGTCGGGCGGTACGGCGAGACGGAGGTCCTCCGGCGGGAGGACGCCGACCTCGTCGCCGTCTCCCGGCGGGACCTCGCGGCGGCCACCGGTCTCACCGCCACGCCCCTTCAGACCCGCGTCACCCGCTGGACCGACGGCCTGCCCCAGTACCCGGTCGGCCACCACGCGCGCGTGGCCCGCATCCGGGAACACATCGCCCGACTCCCCGGCCTCGCCGTCTGCGGCGCCCCGTACGACGGCGTCGGCGTCCCCGCCTGCATCGCGAGCGCGTGGGCGGCGGTCGACCGGATCGACGGCGAGCCGCGCGGTGTGCAGGACCTCACCGCCCACCCGGTGCCGAGCCTGCACGGCGGAGCGGGAGAATGAGTGCCATGAGTGACGACGCCCCCACCACCGAGCCCGGCAGGATCCCGAACAAGGGCAAGCTGGCCAAGGACCTCAACGAGGTCATCCGCTACACGCTGTGGTCCGTCTTCCGGCTGAAGGACGCGCTGCCCGAGGACCGCTCCGGCTACGCCGACGAGGTCCAGGAGCTGTTCGACCAGCTCGCCGCCAAGGACGTCACGGTCCGCGGCACCTACGACGTGTCCGGTCTGCGCGCCGACGCCGACCTCATGATCTGGTGGCACGCCGAGACCAGCGACCAGCTCCAGGAGGCGTACAACCTCTTCCGCCGGACCAGGCTGGGCCGCGCGCTGGAGCCGGTGTGGTCGAACATGGCGCTGCACCGCCCCGCCGAGTTCAACCGCTCGCACATCCCGGCGTTCCTCGCCGACGAGACGCCCCGCGACTACATCAGCGTCTACCCGTTCGTGCGCTCCTACGACTGGTACCTGCTGCCGGACGAGGACCGCCGCCGCATGCTCGCCGACCACGGCAAGATGGCCCGCGGCTACCCGGACGTCCGCGCCAACACGGTCGCCTCGTTCTCGCTCGGCGACTACGAGTGGGTCCTGGCGTTCGAGGCGGACGAGCTGTACCGCATCGTCGACCTCATGCGCCACCTGCGCGCCTCCGAGGCCCGCCGCCACGTCCGCGAGGAGGTCCCGTTCTACACGGGACGCCGCAAGTCGGTGGCCGACCTGGTCGCCGGCCTCGCCTGACACACGCGAAAAGGCCCGGTCGGTGCACAGACCGACCGGGCCTTTCAGCACCCGGGTCCTCCGCCGGGCCCCGTGACCGGGCTTCCCGGCCGGGCCTTCGGGACCGGTTCTCCGCCAGGACCTTCGGGACCGGTTCTTCCGGCCGGGCCTTCGGGACCGGTTCTTCCGCCCGGCCCCGCAGGGCCGGTTATCCGCCAGGACCCTCGGGACCGGTTCTCCCGCGCGGGCCCTCGGGACCGGTTCTCCCGCGCGGGCCCTCGGGACCGGTTCTTCCGGCCGGGGAGGCCCGGCCGGGAGAACCGGTCAGCTCTTCGCCCGGGCCGCCTCCCGCGCGGGGTGGTCCGCCGGCGTCGGCTCCGGGCGCGCCGCGCACGCCGCGCGCCGCGCCGGCAGCCGCCCTTCCAGCAGGTACGCCTCCACATGGCCGTTGACGCAGCGGTTCGGACCGCCGGCGATGCCGTGCGTGCCGGCGTCCCGCTCCGTCACCAGCACCGAGCCCGACAGACGACGCTGCATCTCCAGGGCCCCCTCGTAGGGCGCGGCGGCGTCCCGCTCGGCGGCCAGGATCAGCGTCGGCGGCAGCTCGCCCGGCCCGGTCCGCACGTCCAGCGGCTGCTGCCGGGGCGCCTGCCAGTACGCGCACGGCAGGTTCGCCCACACGTTGTCCCAGGTCTCGAACGGCGCCACGCGCGCGATCCGCGTGTTGTCCTGGTCCCACACCCGGAAGTCCGTCGGCCAGGGCGCGTCGTTGCACTCCACGGCCGTGTAGACGGCGCCGGCGTTCTCCACCGCGGCCGCGGCCGCGGCCTCCCGCACCGGCGCGGCCAGTGCGACGAGCGGCTTGGGGTCGCCGTTCAGGTAGGCCGACAGGGCGTGGGCACGGGACGGCCAGTGGTCGTCGTAGTACCCGGCCTGGAGGAAGGCGGCCTGCAACTGCCCCGGCCCGACCGTCCCGCCGGCCGGCTCCGCGGCCAGTCTCGCCCGCGCCCGCTCGTAGCTGCGCAGCACCCGCTGCGGGGTGTCGCCCAGCTCGTACACGTCGTCGTGGCGCGCGACCCACTCCCGGAAGTCCGTCCAGCGGCTCTCGAACGCCACCGACTGGGCGAGGTTGTTGCGGTACCAGACCTGCGCGGGGTCGGGGTTCACGGCCGCGTCGAACACCATCCGCCGCACGTGCCCCGGGAACAGCGTGGCGTACAGCGCCCCGAAGTAGGTGCCGTACGAAGCGCCCATGAAGGTCAGCTGCTCCTCGCCGAGCGCGGCCCGCAGGACGTCCAGGTCACGCGCGTTGTTGAGGGAGGTGTAGTGGCGCAGGGCGCCGCCCGCCCGCTCGGCGCAGCCGCGCGCGTAGGCCTTCGCCTGCGCGATGCGCTCCTGCTTGTAGGACTCCGACGGGTGCGTCGGCGACGGGGAGGGGGCCTTGACGAAGTGCCGGGGCTCCTGGCAGGTCAGCGGCGCCGAGCGGCCGACCCCGCGCGGCTCGTAGCCGACCAGGTCGTACGCGGCCCCGACGCGCTTCCACGCCGGCAGCGTTCCGGCCATCGGGAAGTGCAGACCGGAGGCTCCCGGTCCGCCCGGGTTGAAGACCAGCGCGCCCTGCCGGGGCACCCGGCGCTTGTCGTTGCGCGGGTCGCGCTGGGTGGCCCGCACCCGGCTGACGGTCAGCTGGATCCGCTTGCCGTTCGGCTGCGCGTAGTCGAGCGGGACGGTGACCGTGCCGCACTGCACGCCGCTCGGTGCCTCGGGCGTGCCGGAGCACTTCCCGAAGGCGATGCCCTCCTGTGCGGCGCGCGCGGCGGCGAGCGCGACGCCGGAGCCGGCGACGTCACTCGGGGCACCGCCCGCGGGAGCGGCGGAGAGGGTGGTCAGGAGCAGGGCTCCGGCGGCCGGGTAGAGGGCGGCAGCTCTCATCGCGTGTCCCTTCGGTGCGCGGCGGCGACAAAAGGGATGTTTGGTGCGTCGGTTGGGGAAGGCAAGCACCGGCCGGGGGTGTCGGCGTCAATGCCCCGTGTGCGCCCCCCGGCACCCGGATGCGCCCCGTCCACCCGGACCCTCCGGACCCTCCGGACCCTCCGGACCCTCCGGGCGCACGGGGCGCACGGGGCGCGCTGGGAGTGCTGGGAGTGCTGGGAGTGCTGGGGGTGCTGGGCGTGCTGTGGCGTACGGGGCGCATCCGGCTACGGGCCTCGGTTCTCCGGGCGGCCGACGGAAGTCCGGCCAGGGCTTCGGCCCTACGGGCGGCCGACGGGGCGGCCGATGGGGGCGACCGACGGGGGCGACCGATGGGGCGGGCGACGGGAGTCCGGCTACCGGCCCTGGTCCTGCGTCCGTCCGTACGGCTCGCGATGGCCGAAGGCCGCCCGCAGGTCCGGCTCGCCGACCGCCCGGATCCCGCGGACGGCGACGCAGGTCAGGTAGGTGCGGTCGTCACCCGCGGCGTCGCCGTCGCCGGCGCCGGCGCCGTCCGCGTGTCGCGCCAGCGCGCCCAGCAGGCGCCGGCCGGCCGGGGAGGCCCAGCGGGAGTACGGGTGCACCTCGACCCGGGCTATGGCCAGACAGCTCAGGGTGAGTGCCAGGGGCAGCGCGAACCAGAGTGCGACCAGGGTGCGCGGCATGTCCGGGGGGACGGGCGTCAGCAGCGCGGCGACACCCAGCGCGAGCACGGCCCCGGCGGCGGCCCGCACCTGCCGCACTCCGGCCGCGACCGTCGTGCGCAGACCGTCGGGCACGGCGAGGCCGGCGCCGACCAGCCGGTCGGAGAGGCCGCGCACCGCGTCCGCCGCGGCCGCGGCGGACCGCACCGGCGCGATGGGGGACTGGCCCTCCGGCCCGATGGCCCCGATGACCGACCGCTCCATCTCGTCGCGCCCGCGCGGGTCCACGACGGTCGCCCAGCCGGTGCGGGCGAGCAGCAGCCGCCGCTGCCGCGCCATGGAGACCAGGGTGAGGTCGGCGACCCGGCTCGGGCCCCCGGAGAGGAACGCCGCCTCGTAGAGCGTCAGGTCATGGTCCTGACCCGTGTCCACGTCGACGGCCGCCGCCCGTACGGCGGCCAGGCACAGCCGGATGCACGCCGCGCCGGCGACGGCCCAGGCCACGAGGAGGAGAAGGACCCAGAACATGCCGCGTTTCTATGCCAGACGCACAGGGAGCGCCATGCCTTGTTCACGATCCGGACCGAGCGTTGTCGGTCTGTGACGTTCCGTTTCCGTTCGTCCCGTCGGGACGCCCCCCGGAGCGGTGGAGCGGACCGGGCGACCGGGCGAAGCGCACGTGATGCGGACGCGGTGCGGCGCGGTGCCGACGTGGCGCGCACGTGATGCGGGCGCGGTGCCGGCGCGGTGCGGGCGCCGCCGCCCGGACGCCTCACCGCCGGATCAGCGACCGTCCCATCCGGGCCCACCGCGACCGCGGCCGCGGGGCCGGTCCCGACCGGTCCAGCCACCACCCGCGCAGTTCCCGCCGGGCCCGCTCCGCCATCGGCGGCCCGTCCCGCAGCACCTGCTCCGCGAAGTCCAGCGCGTCCCGCCGGTACCCGCCGCGCATCGGGTGGCCCTGGGCGTACGCCATGAACGCGGCGCGGTATCCGCCGCCGAGGATCTGCGGCAGCTCCGGCGCCACCTTGGCCACCACGTCGGCCCGCTTGGCGGCCAGGGCCCGCGCCTGGACGTCGATCCGCGCCCGGTCGAAGCCCTCGGGGGCCGGGGCCCCGGCGACCAGGGCGGAGAGCAGGGCGGTCTGCGCGAGACCGAGCCGCCGACGGGTCGTGTCCGGCAGGGCGGTGACGGCGCGCACTCCCGCGGTCGCGGTCCCGACGGCAACGGGTGCTGTCCCGCCGACAACGGTTGCGGTCCCGCTGCCGACGGACATGGCCCCGCCGACAACGGTTGCGGTCCCGCTGCCGACGGACATGGCCCCGCCGACAACGGTTGCGGTCCCGCCGCCGACGGACATGGCCCCGCCGCCGACGGTCGCGGTCCCGTCGGCCGGGGGAGCGGTCCGTATCCGGGTGCCCTCGTCCACGGCCGCCCGGATCGACGCCAGTTCCCGTTCCAGTTCCGCCGGTTCGGGGAAGTTCTCGTCGCGCTCCAGCAGCACGCCGGGCGGCGCCACCCGCGAGGTGAGGTCGGTCAGGATGTCGAGGACCGGGCGGGGCACCGGGTGGGCGTGGCTGTCGTGCCAGACGCCGTCCCGCTCGAAGCCGCCCGCGACGTGGACGTAGGCGATGGCCTCCAGCGGCAGGTCGGCGAGCGCCTCGGCCGGGTCCTCGCCGCGGTTGACGTGGTTGGTGTGCAGGTTGGCGACGTCGATGAGCAGGCGTACGCCGGTGCGGTCGGCCAGGTCGTACAGGAACTGGCCCTCCGTCATCTCCTCGCCGGGCCAGGCGAGCAGCGCGGCGATGTTCTCGACGGCGAGCGGCACCGGCAGCGCCTGCTGCGCGATGCGCACGTTCTCGCACAGCACGTCGAGGCTGTCCCGGGTGCGCGGCACCGGCAGCAGGTGCCCGGCCTCCAGCGGCGCTGAGGCGGTCAGCGGGCCGCCCGCCCGTACGAACGCGATGTGCTCGGTGACCAGCGGGGAGCCCAGCGCCTCCGCCCGCTCGGCGAGCGCCGTCAGCCGGCCCTCGTCGGGCCGGTCCGCGCCGCCGAGGCCGAGCGAGACGCCGTGCGGGACGACCGTGACCCCGCGCTCGCGCAGCCGCAGCAGGGAGGCGGGGAGGTGGCCGGGGCAGATGTTCTCGGCGACGGCCTCGACCCAGTCGATGCCCGGCATCCGCTCCACCGCGTCCGCGATCTCCGGCCGCCAGCCGATCCCCGTTCCGAGCCGTGTCCCCGTTCCGAGCCGTGTCATGGTCCCCTCCTCCGTCCGGTCCCCCTCCGTGGTGACGGGGATATCGCCCCCCAGCCTCGGCCCGAACCGCGCGTCGCCCTCCTTCAGAGCAACATTTGAGGTTCCCCGGTGTGGACGACCGGCCCTACGGCCGGCGGAGGGCGGGATGGTCGGCGACCACCGTGCAGCTGCCGGGCGCGATCTCGGTGAACCCCGCGTCCCGTACCACCGGCAGCCCGCTCGCCGTCAGCTCCCGCCACCGCTCCGGACGCGCGGTGCGCACCGCGAGCGCGAACCCCGCCGCGCGCCAGGCCGCCCGCTCCTGCGGCGACAGCCCCCACCAGGCGAGCTGCGCGCCGTGTCCGGCCTGCGCCATCGCCTTGCCCGCCGACATCTGCACCTCGGGGCTCATCCAGAGCACCGGCAGTCCCGGATCCGCCTCCGCCGGGGCCTGCGGGTCGTCGAGCTCGGTCCCCGACACCTGGAGCTTCGCCAGCTCCTTCGGCCAGCCGTCCAGCGGCACCGGCGGGAACACCCGCACCTCGGCCGCCTTCCCGGTCACCGTGATGCCGGGCAGTTGCCCGGCCCGCCGCCACTCGGCTCCCCGGGCCCGCCGCACGACCTTCCGGATCCGGGCGTCCTGCCAGTCCCGCACGGCCCCCGCCCACTCCCCGTCGCCGGTGGAGCGCTCGTCGCTCAGCAGCACGAGCACCGCCCGGGCGGCGGTCTCCAGCGCGTCGGTGCGGGCGGGTGGCTCGGCCCGCTCCAGACGGACGACGAGGGGCAGCACGAACTGGGGGGCCTCGTCGCGCGGGTTCGGCTCGGCCTGGAAGGGACTCTCACTCACGGGCGCAGGGTACTCGACCGTTCCTGAAGACCCTCGCGGACCGCCCCGAGCCGCCCGCTCAGCCCGAGCAGGCCGTGCGCTGCGCCTCCTGCCACTCGCAGACGGGGCACAGCGTGATCCCCTTGTACGACTCCGGGTACTCCGTCGGCTCGCGGCACAGCACGCACTCGGCGTACGGCGGCCCGTCGGCCCGGGGCGGACGCGTCGCGTCGATCAGGCAGTATCCGGTGTCGCCGTCGTCGTCGCTCATGACTCCAGCGTACGAGAGCGCGGGCCGTTCACCACGGGCCCGTTCACCGCCGGCCCGTCCTCCAGGCCCGCCCGTCCTCCACGCGAGCTCGTCCTCCACGCGGGCCCGTCCTCCACGCGAGCCCGTCCTCCACGCCGGCCCGTCCTCCACGCGAGCCCGTTCACCGCCGGCCCTGCGCGGTGCCGATCAGCTCGGACACCCGTACGAAGCGGTAGCCGCGCCGGCGTAGCTCGGGCACGATCGCGCGCACCGCCCGCTCGGTGGTCGGGGCGGCGCTGCGCGTGCAGTGCAGGACGACCACCGAACCCGGCCGCACCCCCTCCAGGACCTGCCGGGCCACGGCGTCCGCGTCCGTGGCGAAGGCGTCCCCGCCCACCACGTCCCACTGCACGGCGGTCACGCCGGTGCCGCTCACCGCCCGCAGTGCGCGCCGGTCGTAGCAGCCGCCGGGGAAGCGGAAGTAGGGCCGCGCGTCGGGGATCCCGGCCCTGCGGAAGGCCGCGTACGCCCGTTCCACGTCGGCCCGCATCCGGTCTTCCGGCACGGTCGGCAGGCCGTAGCAGTCGTCGGTGAAGGCGTAGTGGCTGTAGGAGTGGTTGGCGACCTCGAACAGGGGGTCGTGGCCGAGGGCGCGTGCCTGGTCCGGGTACTCCTCGGCCCACCGGCCCGTCATGAAGACGGTGGCCGGCACCTTCAGCGTCCGGAGCGCCGCGATCAGCTCCGGGTTGTCGAACCGCTCGCCGGCGGCCGCCCGCGGGCCCTGGTCGGCGGTCATGTCGGCGTCGAAGGTGAGGGCGACGGACCTGCCGTGGGTGCGCGGGGCGTGGGAGAAGACGGAGGCCAGGCCGCCCGGACCCGGGGCGAGGGTGGGCGGCCCGGCCGGTGTCGAGGAGGGCGGGGCGGGGGCCGGGCGGGCGGGCCGGGGCGCCTGACCGGTGCCGCAGGCGGCGAGTGCGGCACCCAGGACGCAGAGGGCGGCGAGACGGCGTACGGGAGCGATCACCCTGTGACGCTATGAGGGAAGAACCCCTAATTGTGTGTAAATATGTGCGCGCCTGTCGTGGTGTCACCCGCCCGGTCCAGTGCGCTACCGGCGCCAGGGCCCCGTCACCGCGAACGTCGTCCCCGGCGTGTAGCAGTTGACGTACATCGTCCGGCCGTCGGGGGAGAAGGTGACGCCGGCGAACTCGCCCCACTCCGGCTCCTCGGCGGTCCCGATGTTCTGCCGGCCCCTGGCCATCGCGTACACCTCGCCGTGCCGGGTCACACCGAAGACGTGCTGGGCGCCGTTGCCGTCCTCGCAGACCATCAGGCCGCCGCCGGGCGCGAGGCAGATGTTGTCGGGGGACTCGCCGGGCAGCTGAACGTCCGTGGCCGGCCCGAAGACGATCACCAGGGTCAGCCGGCGCCGCTCCGGGTCGTAGCGCCAGATCTGGCCGTAGTGGTCGGCCGCCGAGCCGTCCGCGCCGCGCGCGAACGACGACACGAAGTACACGCTCCGCCCGCTCCAGTAGCAGCCCTCCAGCTTCTGCGCGTGCGTGATGCCCCGCGGGCCGAAGTCCTGGAAGCGGATGGCGGTCCCGGCGGCCAGCGGGTCCGGTACGTCGACCCACTCGATGCCGTCGAAGGCGGCGCCCGTCTCCTGGATCGACGACAGGTCCGCCACGCCCGGCACGCGCATCGCCTGGAGCCGGCCGCCGGCGCGCAGCGAGCCCGTGCCGCCCAGCGGCTTCTCGGGCAGGAAGCGGTAGAACAGGCCGAAGGGCTTCTCGAACGCGTCCTCCGTCTCGTAGACCACCCCGCGCCGCGGGTCGACCGCGATCGCCTCGTGCTGGAAGCGGCCCATCGCGGTGAGCGGCACGGCGCCGGTGCGGTACGGGTCGGACGGGTCGACCTCGAAGATGAAGCCGTGGTCCTTGGCGTAGCCGTTGGTGCCGGCCCGGTCCTCCGTCTCCTCGCAGGTCAGCCAGGTGTGCCAGGGCGTGGGCCCGCCGGCGCAGTTGACGGCCGTCCCGGCGATCGCGACCCGCTCCGCCAGCACCTCGCCCCGGTGGTCCAGCGTCAGGGCCGTGCAGCCGCCCTTGCCGGCCGGGTCGTAGGTGAGGCCCTCGACGGTGGGGACGGCGAGCGGCGCGGTGGGGCGGTTCTCGTGGTTGCGGACCAGGTGGACCCGGCCGCGCGGACCGGGCAGGGCCGTCATACCGTCGTGGTGGGAGGGGACCGGGCCCTCGCCGGAGCGCAGCGGGTCGCCCTCCCGGGAGAGGACCCGGTAGCGGAAGCCCTCCGGCAGGTCGAGCAGGCCGTCCGGGTCGGGGACGAGGGGGCCGTAGCCGGTGTGGCCGAGGTTCTCCGCGGCGGCGGTGTCCGCGAAGAGTTCCGGCAGGGCTCCGGAGAAGACGATGCCCGCTCCCAGGGCACCGGTGCGGGCGAGGATCTGACGGCGGGTGGTGGCGCTGCGGGCTCCCGGCACGGGGGTTTCCGGCATGGGGTGGTGACCTTCCTGCTGGCGGACAGGAACACTGACCCGCCGTGTCTATCACCCGTCGCGCGCCCCGGGAACCACGCACGGAACGCGCGTCACCGTGCGTCGGCCTGCGGCGGGGGCGGCGGCTGCTGGGCCTTCTCCAGGAAGCGCAGCAGTTCCACGGGGAAGGGCAGGACCAGCGTGGAGTTCTTCTCCGCGGCCACCGCCACCACCGTCTGGAGCAGCCGCAGCTGGAGCGCGGCCGGCTGCTCGGACATCTGCTCGGCCGCCTCGGCCAGCTTCCTCGACGCCTGGAGCTCGGCGTCCGCGTTGATGATCCGGGCCCGCCGCTCACGGTCGGCCTCGGCCTGCCGGGCCATCGAACGCTTCATCGTGTCCGGCAGGGACACGTCCTTGATCTCCACTCGGTCGATCTGCACGCCCCAGCCCACGGCCGGACTGTCGATCATCAGCTCAAGGCCCTGGTTCAGCTTCTCCCGGTCGGACAGCAGGTCGTCCAGCTCGCTCTTGCCGATGATGGACCGCAGCGAGGTCTGCGCCATCTGCGAGACGGCGAAACGGTAGTCCTCGACGTTGATGACCGCCGCCGACGGGTCCACGACCTTGAAGTAGACCACCGCGTCCACCCGCACGGTCACGTTGTCGCGGGTGATGCCCTCCTGGGCGGGCACCGGCATCGTGACGATCTGCATGTTCACCTTGCGCAGCCGGTCGACGGCGGGGATCACCATCGTGAAACCCGGCGTGCGGACGGTGCCGGCGACCCGGCCGAGCCGGAAGACCACCCCGCGCTCGTACTGCTTCACCACGCGCGCGCCCGCCACGAAGTACGCGAATCCCCCGGCGGCCACCGCCGCGAACGCCGGCAACAGTTCCTGGAGCACGACGATCCCCTCCCTGAGAGGTCCGGAATGCCTGCTCCTGCAACGATATGTCCGCGGACGGGTCCCGGGCCATGCCCGGAACCCGCCCTGGGCGGATGCAGTGGACGCGGCGGACGCTAGGCGGCCATCGTCAGCTTCACCGGCTCGATGCCGACGGCGCTGTGCCGTTCGGCCCACGCCTCCAGTGCCGTGCGGCAGGCGTGGTCGAGGTGGTGCAGGCCGGACAGGTCCAGTTCGACCGGGCGGTCCTGCGGCAGGGACTCCAGGCTGTCGAGGATCTTCGGCAGCCGCAGGAAGGTCGCGTTGCCCGACAGGGATGCCAGGACGGGCCCGGTGCCCTGGTCGACGACGTCCAGCCTGATGTGCGAGGCCTCCCACGCGGTCTTCGCCACGGCGAGCGCGAGACCGATCAGGACGCCCTCGAACATGCTGACCACGACGATCGACACCGCCGTGACGGCCAGGATCAGCGCCTCGCCCCGGTGCTCGCGCCACAGGCCCGCGATCGCCCGCACCAGGACGAGCTTGGCCCCGGCGTGCACCAGGATGCCGGCGAGGGCCGGCAGGGGGATGTACGCGAGCACGTCCGGCAGGAACGCGGCGAACAGCAGCAGCCAGACGCCGTGCAGGACGCGGGACGCCTTGGTGCGGGCGCCCGCCTGGACGTTGGCCGAGCTGCGCACGATCACCGCGGTCATCGGCAGCGCGCCGAGCACCCCGCAGACGGCGTTGCCGGTGCCCTGGGCGACCAGTTCCCGGTCGTACTCGGTGCGCGGCCCGTCGTGCAGCCGGTCCACCGCCGCCGCGCTGAACAGCGACTCGGCGGAGGCGATCAGGGTGAAGGCGACGACGGTGGCGAGCAGGCCGAGGTCCGCCAGTTCGCCGAAGGAGGCCAGGGGCGGCGGCTGGATCGAGCCGAGCAGTCCCTGCACCTCGACGGTGGCCACGGGCAGCGAGAACACCAGCGCGGCCAGGGTCGCCAGGCCCACCGCGGCGAGCGGGCCGGGCACCGTGCGCACCGCCGCCGGCAGCCGCTTCCACAGCACCAGCACCGCGATGGTGCCGGCGCCGAGCGCGAGCGAGGCCGCGGCGGCGGTGGTGCCGAACGCGTCCACGAGTGCCTCGGGCAGCCCGGCGATCTTCTCCGGACCGGAGTCCGGCGCCTTGGCGCCGACCATCGAGTACAGCTGGCCGGCGATCAGCACCAGCCCGATCCCGGCCAGCATGCCCTCGACGACGGAGACCGAGATGGCCCGGAACCAGCGGCCCAGCCTGAGGACGCCCATGCCGACCTGGAGCACGCCGGTGGCGAGCACGATCACACCGAGGGCGGGCAGTCCGAACTCCCGCACCGCCTCGAAGACCAGCACGGTCAGACCGGCCGCCGGGCCGGACACCTGGAGGCTGCTGCCGCGCATCAGGCCGGTGACGATGCCGCCGACGATGCCGGTGACGAGCCCGAGCTCGGCCGGCACGCCGGAGGCCACGGCCACGCCCACGCACAGCGGGAGCGCGACCAGGAAGACGACGAGGGAGGCGGTGAAGTCCTCCTTCAGGTGCGGGAACCGGGATATTCGCGAGGTGTTCCGTGAGGTCATCGCGGCGCTCACAGGGCCTCGAACGCGTCGGTGTCCGCACGGTGTTCGCGTACGGCACCGGTGTGCACCTCGTAGTACCAGCCGCGCACCCGCAGCCGGCCGTCCGCCAGCCGCTTCTCCACGCACGGGTAGGAGCGCAGCCGCAGCAGCTGGGCGAGCACGTGGTGCTGCACCGCCCGCATCACCGTCGGGTCGTCGGGGTCGGCGGCCGGCGGCCGGCCCGCGGAGTGCGCGAGCCAGTCCCGGACGGCGGGTACGGCGTCGAGATCGTCGCCGCGCACCAGCGCGCCCACGGCACCGCAGTGGGAGTGGCCGCAGACGACGACGTCCTGGACGCCGAGGACCTCCACGGCGTACTCGATGGTGGCCGCCTCGCCGGTGGGGCGCTCGGAGCCGTACGGGGGCACGATGTTGCCCGCGGTGCGCAGCTCGAAGAGCTCGCCGGGGCGGGCGCCCGTGATCAGGGCGGGCACGACCCGCGAGTCGGAGCAGGTGATGAAGAGGACCTGGGGGGACTGGCCTTCCGCGAGGCGGGCGAACTCCTCAGGGCGTTGTCCGAACGTACGGGCGTTGTCGATGAGGGGCTGCATATGTGGTGATTCCTCCTGGCGCGCCGTGGGGGGCGCGTCGGACGGGCAGGACAGGTGAAGGCACTGCTGTCTGCTTCTCTCTCAGCAGCGGAAGACCTGGAGCGCCGCCGGAGAGTGGCCGGTCGAGGATCTCGACGGGCGGTGGTGCGACGCGGCCGGCCCGCAGGGTCGGTGGGCGGCCGCGGGATCCCGCGCGGGCAGGGTGCGCTCGCGCTGCTGGGGCGCCGAGTCGGCCGTGGAGGCCGAGCGGTGGCGGTCGCGGGTGCGCAAGGGGTCGTAGGGAGCCCCGGACCGGTCGCATGCGGAGGACGTGACGGTCTCGTCACGCGGTGTCGCGCCCGGGGGGTTGATTCCGGGCTGGGTGTTGGCCTTGGCCTGACGGACGGTGTGCGCGTGTGCGAAGGAGGGCGCGGGCGCGAAGAGCGGAAGGGCCAGGAGCACGACGGCGAGGAGCGACACGGCGGTCCGGACCGCCTCACCTCGGAACATGCGCCCCCCTCCGAGCAGTTCACGCGTCTAGTCCGGACCAAGTGCTGGTCAACGGTTGGTCAAGAAACACGTTAACCCTGCAAAGTCGTTTGCAGGGTTAACTCGGCGTTTCGAGATGAAGTGCGCCTCAAAAGCGAGGGATGGATGGCGCGAACTGATCCTTGACCCGGTCGGGGAGATCGGCTATCAGGACTCGATCAGCCGCTGGGCGTCGCGGGCCAGCGCGGTCAGCCGGGAGATCGCCCGGAAGTACTTCTTGCGGTAGCCGCCGTTCAGCATCTCCTCGCTGAACAGCCGGTCGAAGGGCAGCCCCGAGGCCAGGACGGGCACCTCGCGGTCGTAGAGCCGGTCGGCGAGGACGACGAGCCGCAGGGCCGTCGACTGGTCGGGAATCGGCCGCACGTCGGTGAGGCACACGGCCTTCAGGCCGTCGGTGAGGGCGCCGTAGCGGCTGGGGTGCACCCGCGCGAGGTGTTCCAGCAGCTGCGGGAAGTCGTCGAGGGAGGCGCTCGCGGTGGCGTACGCCGTCTTCGTCACCTGTTCGTCGGAGTACGGCGCCGGCGCCTCGGGCAGGCCGCGGTGGCGGTAGTCCTCGCCGTCGATGCGCAGGGCGCGGAAGTGCGCGGACAGGCCCTGGATCTCACGCAGGAAGTCGGCCGCGGCGAAGCGGCCCTCGCCCAGCTTGCCCGGCAGGGTGTTGGAGGTGGCGGCGAGCGCGACACCCGCCTCGACGAGCTTGCCGAGCAGGGTCGAGACGAGGACGGTGTCGCCGGGGTCGTCCAGCTCGAACTCGTCGATGCACAGCAGGCGGTGGCCGGAGAGGGTCTTCACCGTCTGCTGGAACCCGAGGGCGCCGACCAGGTTGGTCAGCTCGACGAACGTGCCGAACGCCTTGAGCGCGGGCTCCGCCGGGGTCGCGTGCCACAGGGAGGCCAGCAGGTGGGTCTTGCCGACGCCGTAGCCGCCGTCCAGGTAGACCCCGCGCGGGCCGGGCGGGGTCTTGGGCGCCTTCGCCCGGCGGAAGCCGAGGAAGCCCCGTCGGGCGCCGCCGACGGCGTGCGCTCCGCCGAGTCCGGCCGCGAAGCCCTCCAGCACCCCGACCGCCTGGGTCTGGCTGGGCTGGTTCGGGTCCGGGATGTACGTGCTGAAGCGCACCGAGTCGAACCGCGGCGGCGGCACCATCTCGGCGACCAGCCGGTCCGCGGGGACGTGCGGCTCACGCGCGCACAGGGACAGCGGGGCCGCGTCGGCTATCGGGCCGAGGCCGGGGGCGGGGGTGGAGGACGACACGGTTCCCCATGCTAAGCGCCGTGCCAGACTGCCTCGTATGCGACGCCTGTTCCCTGTGACCGACCAGACAGCGGCCGAGAGCCCGGACGAGGCCGGTGGGGCCGTCGGGTCCCCCGCCACCGCCGAGGAGCGCGAGGCCCTGGAGGCGCGAGACACCCGGGAGGCGCGAGAGGCCCACGAGGCCCGCGACTCCCGGGAGTGGAGCCTGGACGAGATCGCCGACGCCTACGCCTACCCGGATCCCGGGCCCGGGGAGCCGACGCCCTGGCTGCGGGCCAACATGGTCTCCACGCTCGACGGGGCCGCGCAGCACGAGGGGCGCTCACAGCCCATCTCCAACGCCACCGACATGCGGATCTTCGGCACCCTGCG
The DNA here is from genome assembly GCF_044750285.1 of Streptomyces sp. NPDC088812. NCBI lineage: Bacteria > Bacillati > Actinomycetota > Actinomycetes > Kitasatosporales > Streptomycetaceae > Streptomyces > Streptomyces sp. NPDC088812. Next base: position 93,417 of record NZ_JBIVJP010000010.1, read on the forward strand.
GGCACTCGCCGATGTGGTGCTCGTCGGTGCGGAAACGGTTCGCCAGGAGGGGTACCGCCCCGCCCGGGTCCGGGCCGAGTTCGCCGGGCGGCGGGAGGCGGCCGGTCAGGCACCCGTCCCCGCCATCGCGATCGTCACCGCGAGCCTGGACCTCGACTTCTCGCTGCCGCTGTTCACCGCGCCGGTGGTGCCCACCCTGATCCTCACGGGTGCCGGGGCCGCCCCCGACCGGATCGCGGCCGCGGAGAAGGCCGGGGCCCGCGTGCTGCTCGCCGGGGACGGGGCGGGGGTCGAGCCCGCGCGGGCCGTCCAGGTCCTCGCCGGACTCGGGCACACCCGGCTGTTGACCGAGGGGGGTCCGCGGCTGCTGGGCCAGCTGGTCGCCGCCGAGGTGCTCGACGAACTGTGCCTGACGGTCTCGCCGCTGCTCACCGCCGGGGACGCGCAGCGCATCACGGGCGGTCCGTCGGTCGCGGTCCCGCGCCGGTTCACCCTGGTGTCCCTCCTGGAGGAGGACGGCTTCCTCTACGGGCGGTACGGCAGGGCCTGAAACGACGGGGCCTGGAGCGAGGGGGCCTGGAGCGACGAGGCTTGAGGCGACGGGGCTGGGAGCGGCATGGCTCGAAGCGACACGGCTCGCAGCGGTACGGCCCCAGGCGGCAGGGTCTGGAGCGGCATGGTCCGGAACCGGGGGGACAGGAGAAAGGACGGGTGGGACGCCGGTGTGCGAAGTGACGGAAAAAAGCAGGTGTGACGCGGCGGATCCGGGGAAGGCGGGCACGGCTGCCCTGGTTCCGAATTCGGCGGAATATGCCGTTCCGGTTGGCTTCGGGCGGGCAGACTAGGACGGCAGGACCCGTGCGAGCGCGGGGCAGGATGGTTTCCGCAGGGCCGATCACGGCCACGGAGGACTGAGGGCCACGCGGGTCCTCGAAGGAGAATGAGGCGCTGGTGTTCACAAGCGTTTTGATGATCGAGAAGGCCCTGACGTCCGCCGACGTGGAGTTCGTCACCACCTTGCACGGGGACGAGCAGGTCTCCTTCCACGTGCTCCTCCAGCCACGCGGCGACCAGGCCGACCGGCTGCTGCGGGCCATCGACGACATCGCGCTCGGCGAGCTCGACGAGGCCGTGCGCGAGGGGGAGACACCCGAGGGGGAGGAGGCCAAGAGCGTCGGACAGAGAGCCCTGGAGGTGTCCCTCACGGCGTTGCGCGCCGCGGGCAGCACGGCGCAGGGGCGCCTGGTCGACGACCATCCGCTGGACGCGCTCAAGACGGTCGTCGACGAGGTGGGGGCGGACGAGGTGATCGTGCTGACCGATCCGCACTACGTGGAGGAGTTCTTCCACCGGGACTGGGCCTCCCGGGCGCGGCACAAGGTGGGCGTGCCGGTGCTCAAGCTGTTCTCCCACAGCAAGGCGTAGGCCTGTCGTTCGGGGGCGGTCCCGGCACGCAATAGGCTGGGCACGCTCATCGTCCTATGCACCGCACTCTGGGAGAACACGCATGGCACCCGGCCTTCCTACCGCCATGGACCGACCGCACTTCATCGGCATCGGCGGTGCCGGGATGTCGGGCATCGCGAAGATCCTGGCCCGGCGCGGGGCCAAGGTGGCGGGGAGCGACGCCAAGGAGTCGGGGACGGCCGAGGCGCTGCGGGCGCTGGGCGTGACCGTGCACATCGGGCACGCCGCCGGCCACCTGGCCGACGACGCCAGCTGTGTCGTGGTGTCGTCGGCGATCCGGGCGGACAACCCGGAGCTGGCCCGCGCCGCGGAGCTGGGCGTCCCGGTGGTGCACCGCTCCGACGCTCTGGCCCGGCTGATGGACGGGCTGCGGCCGATCGCCGTCGCCGGTACGCACGGCAAGACCACCACGACGTCCATGCTGGCCGTGTCGCTGGGCGAGCTGGGACTGGACCCCTCCTACGCCATCGGCGGCGACCTGGACGCGCCCGGTTCCAACGCCGAGCACGGCGCGGGCGAGATCTTCGTCGCCGAGGCGGACGAATCGGACCGCAGCTTCCACACGTACGCGCCCGAGGTCGCGATCGTCCTCAACGTGGAGCTGGACCACCACGCCAACTACGCGTCCATGGACGAGATCTACGAGTCCTTCGAGACGTTCGTCGGGAAGGTCGTGCCCGGCGGCACGCTCGTGGTCAACGCCGACCACGAGGGCGCGCGGGAGCTGACCCGGCGGGTCGGGGGCGGAGGCGTGCGGGTGGTCACGTACGGCGAGGCGGAGGACGCCGACGTGCGGGTGCTGGCCGTCGAGGCGCAGGGGCTGAAGAGCCGGGTGACCGTGCTGCTGGACGGGCGGGAGCTCACCTTCGCGGTCTCCGTGCCGGGCCGCCACTACGCGCACAACGCGGTCGCCGCGCTGGCGGCGGGTGTGGCCCTCGGGGTGCCGGCCGGGGACCTGGCGCCGGCGCTGGCCGCGTACACGGGGGTGAAGCGGCGCCTCCAGCTGAAGGGCGAGCGGGCGGGCGTCCAGGTCGTCGACTCCTACGCGCACCACCCGACCGAGATGACCGCGGACCTGGAGGCGATGCGCGCGGCGGCCGGTGACGCCCGCATCCTGGTCGTCTTCCAGCCCCACCTCTTCTCCCGGACGCAGGAACTGGGCCGGGAGATGGGCCGGTCGCTGGCCCTCGCGGACGCCTCCCTCGTCCTCGACATCTACCCGGCCCGCGAGGACCCGATCCCGGGCATCACCAGCGAGCTGATCGTCGACGCGGCCCGCGCGGCCGGCGCCGACGTGACTCCGGTGCACGACAAGGACCAGGTGCCCGCCCTGATCGCGGGAATGGCCGGGCCCGGTGATCTCGTTCTCACCATGGGCGCGGGCGACGTCACCGACCTCGGCCCGCGCATCCTGGACCGTCTCGCACAGTGATCTGAGTAAGGGGTTGGCCTTCATGTCGTACGACGTCGAAAAGCCCGACGAGCAGTGGCGGGCGGAGCTCACCCCGGCGGAGTACGCCGTGCTGCGCCAGGCGGGGACCGAGCCCGCCTTCACCGGTGAGTACACCGACACCAAGACGCGGGGCGTCTACTCCTGCCGGGCCTGCGGCGCCGAACTGTTCACCTCCGACACCAAGTTCGAGTCCCACTGCGGCTGGCCGTCCTTCTTCGATCCGAAGGACAGCGACGCGGTGGAACTGCTGGAGGACCGCTCGCACGGCATGCGGCGGACCGAGGTGCGGTGCGCGCGGTGCGGCTCGCACCTCGGGCACGTCTTCGAGGGCGAGGGCTACCCGACCCCGACGGATCAGCGCTACTGCATCAACAGCGTCTCCCTGCGGCTGACGCCCGCCGAGAACTGACGCGCACCGAGAACCGACCCCCGGGCGGAGCCGCCCCGCCCCGGCTCCGCCCGTCGTCCTTCTCCCGGTCGGGCCCGTTCCCGTTCCTCGGCTCACAGGGCCTTCCGCTGGACCAGCGCCGACAGCACCAGCATGCCGGGCAGCAGGGGCAGCCAGACGGTCAGGGCGCGGTAGCCGATGACCGTGGCCGTGGCCAGGGCGAGAGGGGTGCCGTAGCCGGCCAGGGTGAGGACCAGGGCCGCGTCGACGGGGCCGATGCCGCCCGGGGCCGGGACGGCGCCCGCCGCGGTGCTCGCGGCGAGGAACGCGAAGACCAGTTGCGGCCACGACAGCGGCACGCCGAGCGCCGTGCCGACCGAGGCGACCACGCAGGCCTGGAGCAGCGGTGCCGCCATCGCCCCGCACCACAGGGGCAGGCACCGGGCCGGGCGGGTGTGCAGGTGGCGGGCGTCGGTGAGCGCCGTGCGGACAAATGCCAGGGCCGGGCCGCGCCAGGCGCGGACCAGGACCAGGAGCGCCGTGGCCGCCGCGGGGGCGAGCAGCAGGCCCACGACCGCCAGGACCAGCGTCCGTCCCCGCGCCAGGAGCGCGGAAGGCGGCACCGCGGCCGGGGCGGCCAGGACGAAGACGAGCAGTAACGGCGTCTTCGCCACCGTTCTGACCAGGGAGTACAGGGCGATCGAGGCGGTGGCCCGGGGGAGCGGGACGCCTTGGCGCAGCAGGAAGCGGACGGTGACCGCGTGGGCGCCGATGCTCGCCGGCAGGAGGTGGTTCGCGGCGCCCGCGGCGACCTGGGAGGCCAGCAGCAGGCCCTTGGGCAGCCGGTCGGGGACCGCGCCCTGGCGGACACAGGCGGCGGCGACCCAGCCGAGGCAGGTGAACACGAGCCCGGCCAGCAGCCACCAGGGGTCGGCGGCGGCGAGGCGGGCGGTGCCGTCGCGTACGGCACGCCAGTCGATCGCCGCCCAGATCCCCAGCAGCAGGACCGGGAACAGCATCAGGGCGCGGCGGCGGACGGGCGAACCGGCCACGCGGTCGGCGGGGGCCGCGGGGGTTGCGGAGGCTGCTGGGGTTGCGGGGGCGGCGGGGGCGGCGGGGGCGGTCGAGGGGGCCTCGGGGTGGCGGTCGTCCGCGCGGGGGAGCGGGGATGCGGGACCGTCGAGCGGCAGCAGGGACACGGCGCACGTCGTCCTTCCGCGTCACCTCCGCGGACGCCGGGGTGACGGAATCGGGCCCTGGGCAGGGAAGGGGCGGGGGAGGAGATTCCCCTCCGGCGTGACGGTGCGGTGTCCGACAGCCGACGGTGCGAGGGCGGAGGGGCGACTGCGGTGCGGTGGGGTGTGGTGCGGTGGGGTGTGGTGCGGTGCGGTGATGCGGCGCGGTGCGGTGATGCGGTGCGGTGTGGTGATGCGGTGTGGTGTGGTGATGCGGTGTGGTGTGGTGATGCGGTGTGGTGTGGTGATGCGGTGTGGTGTGGTGATGCGGTGCGGTGCGGCGCGGTGATGCGGTGCGGTGCGTAGGGCTGTGGGAGTTCTGCCCGGGGTGCCCGCCGCTCATCCCGCTTCGGGGGCCGTCCGGTGGCGCCGCCCGAGATCCCGTTCGGTGGCGCTGCCTGCTGCCTGCTGCCTGCTGCCCGTCGCCCGTCGACCGACGCCCGCCTTCCCGGGCCGTCGTCCGCACCCCGGGCACCCCGGACCCCGCGCAGTCTGCACATGCACGGCCCGACGCCCGTCCGCCGCCACACCGTCCGGGCCGGGCGTCGACGGCCGGCCGGTGTGGCGACGGGCCGGACCGTCGACGCGTACGGCCGTCGGCGTCAGCCGTCGCCGGTCGGTCGCAGCGGCAGCGTCAGGGCGAAGACCGTGCGGCCCGGGGCGTCGTCCAGGTCGAGGGTGCCGCCGTGGGCCTCGACGAGGGCGCGGGCCACCGCCAGGCCGAGGCCGCTGCCGCCGCGGTCGCGGCTGCGGGCCTTGTCGACGCGGTAGAAGCGGTCGAAGACCCGCTCCCGGTCGCCGGCCGGGATGCCGGGGCCCTTGTCGCTGACGCCGACCCGCGCCGCGTCCCGGGTGGCGGACACCGTGACGGAGACCGGGGTGCCGGCCGGGGTGTGTACGGCCGCGTTGGTGAGGAGGTTGTCCAGGATCTGCCGGACGCGCTGCGGGTCCAGGCACAGCCGTACCGCCGACGGGCCCGGCGCCACCGTCAGCGGATGGTTCGGGTGGCTCGCCCGGAAGGCGTCGGCCGCCTGCTCGACCAGCTCCACCAGGTCGGTGTCCTCCCGCCGCAGCGGTGTGTCGACCTCCGCCGCGTCCAGCCGGGCCAGCATCAGCAGGTCGTCGAGGAGGACGCCCATGCGCGCGGCCTCCGCGCGCAGCCGCGCCAGGTGCCGGTCGCGCTCCTCGGGCGCGTTGGCGGCCGCGTACTGGAAGAGGTCCGCGTAGCCGCGCACCGACATCAGCGGGGTGCGCAGTTCGTGCGAGGCGTCCGCGACGAAGCGGCGCAGCCGCTGCTCGGCCCGGGCGCGGACCGCGAGGGAGTCGTCGATGTGCTCCAGCATGGTGTTGAACGCGGTGCGCAGCTCCTCCACCTCCGGCCCGCCGCCGGCCCGGTCGGCGCGCAGCGGCAGCCGGGCCGCCGTCTCGGTGAGGTCGTGCGAGGCGATGCCGTGCGCGGTGTGCGCCATGTCGCTCAGCGGCTTCAGACCGCGCCGCAGCAGGGCACGGCCGACCACCACGAGGGTCAGCAGCGCGAGCGCGAAGGTGACGACCTGGATCGTGATCAGGTGCTGGACGGTGTCCTCGATGTCGTCCATGGGCGCGCCGCTCACCAGGATCACGCCGGGCTCGACCTCGCAGGCGCGCAGCCGGTACAGGCCCTCGCCGTCCAGGAGCTCGGTGCGCAGCACCTCCGACCCGCCGGCGGCCCGCGCGCGGGCCACCGCGGTGAAGTCCTCGACGTCCCCGGGCACGTCGGCGGCGTCCTCGGGCGCGCGGAGCACGGGCGTACCGTCCGACACGTCGTAGACGGCGTAGTACCAGCCGTAGTACTTCTTGCCCTCCAGCGTGCCGTACGTGGCGATGCTCTTGGACTGGGCGACCTGGGCGATCCGGAGCTGCTCGTTGAGCTGCTGCGACAGGTAGTCGCGCATGTACGTCGTCAGGGCCGTGCCGACGACCGCGAAGACCACCAGCGACAGCACGCCGAGGGCCAGGGCGAGGCGGGTGCCGAGCCGGAGCCTGCGGTACGCCTGCCGCAGCCGCCGGATCACTCCGCCGCCTGCCGGACGACGTACCCGAACCCGCGCACGGTGTGGATCATCGGCGCGCCCGTCGCGTCCAGCTTGCGGCGCAGCCGGCTGACGACCAGCTCGACGACGTTGGAGCGGCCGCCGAAGCCGTACTCCCACACGTGGTCGAGGATCTGCGCCTTGGTGAGCACGGTCGGCGACTTGCGCATCAGGTAGCGCAGCACCTCGTACTCGGTCGGGGTGAGCGTCAGCGGGCTCTCGCCGCGCCGCACCTCACGGGTGTCCTCGTCCATGGTCAGATCGCCGACCCGCAGGACCGACCGCTGGAAGGCGGGGCCCGCGCTGCGCCGCAGCACGGTGCGCAGCCGGGCCATCAGCTCCTCCACCGCGAACGGCTTCACCAGATAGTCGTCGCCGCCCCGGGTCAGACCCGCGACCCGGTCGGCGACGCCGTCCCGGGCGGTGAGGAAGACCACCGGCACCATCGTCCCGGAGCGGCGCAGCCGGTCCAGGACGCCGAAGCCGTCGGCGTCGGGCAGCATCAGGTCGAGCACCACGATGTCCGGCCGGAACTCGGCGGCGCGGCGCAGCGCCTCCTCGCCCGAGTTCGCGGTGACCGCTTCCCAGCCCTCGTAGCGGGCGACCGTCGCCACGAGATCGGCGATCGGCGGGTCGTCGTCCACCACCAGCAGTCGTACTTTTTCCACCCGCACATACTGCGCCACCCGCCCCCGCGCGCCAGACCCCGGTGCGGCGCGGAGGGCGATCGATACCCACTTGAAAGTTGTACGACAGGGAATCGACAGCTTCGGGCAGCGAAGCTCTGTGTCCTAGGACCGAATCGTCCTAGCAGCAGATCAAGGAGTTCCCGTCCGTGACGACCGTGCAGTCGCCTCCCGTACCCCCCACGGCGATACGTCCCAAAGTCGTGGCCCGCACCGGCCTGTACGCCGTGCTGGCCGCGAACGCGGCCGTCGTGACCCTCTTCGCCGTACAAGCGGGCTTCGCCTCCAACGCCCTGGTCGTGCTGGGCCGCTTCACCGGCCTCTACGCCGCCCTGCTGATGGCCTTCCAGCTGCTGCTGGTGGCCCGGCTGCCCTGGCTGGACCGTCGTATCGGCATGGACCGGCTGACCAACTGGCACCGCTGGACCGGCTTCGGCCTGCTGTGGACGCTGGTCGGGCACGTGGTGTTCATCACCCTCGGCTACGCCCGGTCGTCCTCCCTGGACCCGGTGAGCCAGCTCGTCGACCTCGCCGAGACCGTCGAGGGCGTGTTCCGCGCGGTCGTCGCGCTGGGGATGATCCTGGTGATCGGCGCCGTCTCCGCCCGCTGGGCCCGGCGCCGGCTGGCCTACGAGACCTGGCACTTCATCCACCTGTACGCCTACGTCGCCGTGGTGCTGGCCTTCACCCACCAGGTCGCCGTCGGCACCACCTTCACCTCCTCGCCCGCCGCCACCGGCTACTGGTACGCCCTGTGGGCCGTCGCCCTGGGGTCCGTCGCCGTGGGCCGGCTGGGGCTGCCGCTGTGGCGCAACCGGCGCCACCGGCTGCGCGTCGAGCGGGTCGTCCCCGAGTCCGACACCGTGGTCTCCGTGTACATCACCGGCCGTGACCTGGACCTGCTGCCGGCCCGCGCGGGCCAGTTCTTCCTGTGGCGGTTCCTCACCCGGGACCGCTGGTGGCAGGCGAACCCGTTCTCCCTGTCGGCCGCGCCCGACGGCCGCACCCTGCGCCTGACCGCCAAGGCCGCCGGCGACGGCTCGGCCGGCCTGCGCCACCTCAAGCCCGGCACCCGGGTCTTCGCCGAGGGCCCCTACGGCGCCTTCACCGCGATGCACCGGACCCGCCCGGAGGCCGTGCTGGTCGCCGGCGGCGTCGGCGTCACCCCCATCCGGGCCCTGCTGGAGGAACTGCACGGGCACGCCGTCGTCGTCTACCGCGTGGGCAGCGAACGGGACGCGGTCCTCTACGACGAACTGCGCGACCTCGCCCACGCCAAGGGCGCCGAGCTGCACCTGGTGACCGGCCCGCCCGTCCCCGACCGGCTGGCCCCGGCCGAGCTGGCCCGGCTGGTGCCGGACATCGCCGACCGCGACGTCTTCCTGTGCGGCCCGCCGCCGATGATGGACGCGGTCCTGGGCAGCCTGCGCGCACTGGACGTGCCCCGGCAACAGATCCATTTCGAACGCTTCAGCCTGGCGGGATGACGGAAGACGCGGAAGACGAGGAAAGAACGACGTGAAGCGAGCACTACCTGTCCTGGTCCTGTCCGTGGCCGGCCTCGTCCCGGTGTGGCGCTACGAGCCGTCCACCGGCACGCCGGCGGCCGAGGCCCCGGCATCGGCGTCGGCACCCGCGGCGTCCTCCACGGCCCCCGCGTCCGGCTCCTCGGGGCTGGTCGTGAAGGGCACGACCGTCGCCACCGAGAAGGGTGACGTGCAGGTCGAGGTGACCTTCGACGGTGACACGATCAGCGCGGTGCGAATGCTGAAGCAGCCGGACCACCCGCAGACGGCGGCCGCGGTGCCGACGCTGATCGAGGAGACGCTCCAGGCGCAGAGCGCCGACATCGACACGGTGTCCGGCGCGACCGTCACCAGCGACGGCTACCGGGAGTCCCTCCAGGCCGCGATCGACGCGAAGGCGGCGTCGGCCTCGGCGTCCCCGTCCGCCTCCGCCCCGGAGGCCGACGCCTCCCAGGTCGTGGAGGGGTCCACCGTCGCCACCGAGAAGGGTGACGTGCAGGTCGAGGTGACCTTCGACGGTGACACGATCAGCGCGGTGCGGATGCTGAAGCAGCCGGACCACCCGCAGACGGCGGCCGCGGTGCCGACGCTGATCGAGGAGACGCTCCAGGCGCAGAGCGCCGACATCGACACGGT
>NZ_JBIVJP010000010.1:102978-316062 GCF_044750285.1 Streptomyces sp. NPDC088812
TGTCCGGCGCGACCGTCACCAGCGACGGCTACCGGGAGTCCCTCCAGGCCGCGATCGACGCGAAGGGCGCCTGACGTGCACCGCGTGGAACACGTCATGGGCTTCCCGGTCTCCCTGCGCATCGACGACGAGGGGGACCACGACGGCCCGGCGGACGCCGTCTTCGCCTGGCTGCGGGAGGTCGACGAACGGTTCAGCCCGTTCAAGCCCGGCAGTGAGGTGTCCCGGTACGGCCGGGGCGAGCTGCCGGCCGCCCGGATCAGCGCCGACCTGGCCGAGGTGATCGGCCTGTGCGAGCGGTACCGGGTGGCGACCGGCGGCGCCTTCGACGCCCGGCTGCCCGGCCGGGGCTTCGACCCCTGCGCCGTCGTCAAGGGCTGGTCGGTGCAGCGGGCGGCGGAGCTGCTGACCGCGGCCGGGGTGCGCCGGTTCTGCCTCAACGCCGGCGGCGACGTGGTCGCCGCCGGCGGCCCGTGGCGGGTCGGCGTACGCCACCCCGAGATCGCCGACCGGCTCTGCACGGTCCTGGAGCTGACGGACGGCGCGGTCGCGACCTCCGCGCGCTACGAGCGCGGCGACCACATCCTCGACGGGCGCACGGGCGCGCCGGCGACCGGACTGCTCAGCGTCACGGTCGTCGCGCCGACGCTGACGGTGGCGGACGCGGTGGCCACCGCCGCCTTCTCGCTGGGCGCGGAGGGCGTCGAGTGGGCGGCCGGGCAGGAAGGCTGCCAGGTCTTCGCGGTGGACACCGGGCGGCGGGTCCTGCGGACGCCGGGGTTCCCGGCGGCGGGGGTGGGGGCCGCCGCGTGAGCGCCGGGGCGGGGGCGCCGGCGGTGACCCTGTGGCCGCTGGGGCGGGGCGCGGCCGTGGTCGCCCGGGCGTGTCCCCGGCGGCACCGCTGAAAGGGGCGGTACGGGATGCCGTACCGCCCTTTCCGGCTTTTCGGCCGGCGCGTCCTCAGCCGTCCTCAGCCGGCGTCGGAGGCGTCCAGCCGGTACAGCCCGCTGTAGTCGCTCACGGCGGTGCCGTGCTTCTTCACCCAGGCCGTGATGTCGCTGCTCGCGGAGTTCTGGCCGCTGTCGCCGACCACGACGTAGTGCAGCTTGCCCGCCTTCACCAGGCTCTTGAGCTTGGCGAGGGTCATGGCCTCGTCGGTGCCCGACCAGCCGCCCATGGAGATCACGGGCTCGCCGGACTCCAGGATGACCGAGGCCGCGGTCTGGTCGGTGGCGACCGCCACGAGCCAGGTGGCACCGTCCTGGTGCTTCTTCAGGTACGTGATCATCGCGGACGACACCTGGGTGCCGCCGCCCATGCCGCCGCCGCCCGTGCCCCCGCCGGTGGACCCGGCTTCGGCGGTGGACCCGGACTCGTCCGTCGACCCGGTCTCGCCGGTGGACCCGGCCCCGGTGGTGGAACCGGAGCCGTCCGTGGACCCGGTCTCGCCGGTGGACCCGGCCCCGGTGCCGGAGGACGGACCGGCACCGCCCGACGGGGGCTGACCCGGCTGCTGCCCGTCGCCCGTGCCGCTGCCCGTGCCCGTCGGCGCCTCGCCGCCGGGACGCTGGCCGCCACCGCCCATGCCGCCCATGCCGCCACCGGTGGTGGGGCCGGCCGTCGGGTTGGTGCCGTCGGGGGTGGAGGCGGCCGCGGACACCGCGTACGCGGCCGGACCGGCCAGCAGCGCCACGACCGCCGCGAGGGCGGCGACCACCGTCAGCCGGCGCCGCCGGGTGAACCGTCCGACCAGCAGCCCGATCACCGCGGCCGTGCCCGCGGCCCCGGCCACGACCTCGGCGACCGTGTACGCCGTCCCCGAGCCGGAGACCCGCTGGAGCAGGACGACCGCCCAGACGGTGCTCGCCGCGACCGCCGCCGGCAGCACCCACCCCCACCGCGCCGCCGAGCCCTCGCGGAAGGCCCGGAACAGCACCACCGCTCCGATACCGGTCAGCGCCGCGACGCCCGGGGCCATGGCGGTCACGTAGTACGGGTGGAAGGTGCCCTCGGCGAGTGAGAACGTCAGGTAGTGCAGGACGAACCAGCCGCCCCAGAGCATCAGGGCCGCCCGCCGGGCGTCGGTGCGCGGGGCGCGGCCGCGCAGCACCAGGCCGCCGACCAGGGCGACCGCGGCGAACGGGATCAGCCAGGAGATCTGGCCGCCCATCGTCTCGTTGAACATCCGGTACAGGCCCGCCTCGCCGCCGAAGCTCGCGCCGTTGCCCTGCGAGCCCGCCGACGAACTCGCCCCGAGGATCCGGCCGAGGCCGTTGTAGCCGACGACCAGGTCCCAGACCGTGTTGTCGGTGGAGCCGCCGATGTAGGGGCGGGACGACGCCGGGATCAGGTCGACGACCACCATCCACCAGGCGCTGGAGACGACCAGGGCGAGCGTGCCGGCGGCGAGGTTGCGGACCCGCCTGCCCAGCGGGGCCCGTGCCGCCCACAGGTACACCAGGAAGAACGCGGGCAGCACGACGTAGGCCTGCATCATCTTCGTGTTGAACGCGAAGCCGATCGCCACGCCCGACCACACCAGCGGCGCCGCCTTCCCGGTGCGCACGGCCTTCAGCAGGGCGGCCGCGCCGAGCAGCATGAGGAAGACCAGGACGGGGTCGGGGTTGGTGTCCCGGGTGATGGCCACCGTGATGGGCGTGAGGGTGAGCGCCAGGGCGGCGATCGTCGCCGCGACCGGGCCGAAGTCCCGCCTTACCATCCGGTGCAGCAGCGCCACCGAGCCCACGCCGGCCGCGACCATGGGCAGCGCCAACTGCCAAGTGCCGTAACCGAACACCCGGGCCGACAGGCCCATCACCCACAGGGCGAAGGGGGGTTTGTCGACGGTGATGAAGCTGCCCGCGTCCAACGCGCCGAAGAAGAACGCCTTCCAGCTCTTGGTGCCGCTGTAGACGGCGGCGTTGTAGAAGGAGTTGCCGGTGACGGAGGTCAGGTTCCAGGCGTACAGGGCCGTGGCCAGCACCAGAATCGCCCACAGGGCGGGGCGGGCCCAGCGCGGGTCGTCCGGGGCGCCGGTGAGCAGCCGGCGCGTACGGGCCGCGAGTCCGCGGGCTGCGGGCGGTCCGGCCCGGTGCGGGGCACCGTCCTCCCGGGCGGGGGCGGGCGGCGGGGCGAGGGTCGTCATGGCGCGTACTCCAAAAGGTGTTCGCCCGGGCCGGGCAGGACGGTGGGACGAGGGAACCGGACGCCTCCCGCGTCCACGCACCCCCATGGCAGTGACGATCGGTGCCGCGTCTGGGGGATCCCTGAGCCGGCTCTGAGGGGAGGGTGAGAACCAGCGAACTCACAGGCGGGTCACAGAGGGGGCCGGTCCGGCTCGTCAAAACCCCCGCAACACAAGAGGTCTAGACTCTCCCCGCAACGGCCCGACCTCACCCGGTCGAGAGCGGGCGGAACTTGCCAGACCCGAAGGGTATTCGGCGTTTTGATACGGATAGATTCAGTCACCAAGCGGTATCCGGACGGCACGGTGGCGGTCGACCACCTCTGCCTGGACATCCCGGACCGTTCGATCACCGTCCTCGTCGGGCCCTCCGGATGCGGCAAGACGACGACCCTGCGGATGATCAACCGGATGGTCGAGCCCAGCGGGGGCCGCATCCTGATCGACGGTCAGGACATCCAGCAGCAGCCGGTCGACACCCTGCGCCGCTCCATGGGGTACGTCATCCAGAACGCCGGGCTGTTCCAGCACCGCACGATCGTCGACAACATCGCCACCGTGCCGCGGCTGCTCGGCTGGAGCAAGGACAAGGCCCGGTTCCGGGCGCGGGAGCTGATGGAGCGGGTCGGACTCGACGCCTCGCTCGCCCGCCGCTACCCCTACCAGCTCTCCGGCGGACAGCAGCAGCGTGTCGGCGTGGCGCGGGCACTCGCCGCCGATCCGCCGGTGCTGCTGATGGACGAGCCGTTCTCGGCCGTCGACCCCGTCGTCCGCAAGGGACTCCAGGACGAACTCCTGCGCATCCAGGACGAGCTGGGCAAGACCATCGTCTTCGTCACCCACGACATCGACGAGGCCGTCAAGCTCGGCACGATGGTCGCCGTCCTGCGCACCGGCGGCCGGCTCGCCCAGTACGCCCCACCCGCCGAGCTGCTGTCCGACCCGGCCGACGCGTTCGTCGAGGACTTCCTCGGCGCCGACCGCGGTATCCGCCGGCTGTCCTTCTTCTCCTCCGCCGGCCTCGCCCTGCTCACCGCGCCGATCGTCGCGATCGACGCGAGCACCGAGACGATCGCCGCCCGGGGGGCCGCGGACGACGTGCCCTACCTCCTCGTCACCGGCGTCGACGGCAAGCCCCTCGGCTGGGGCGAGCCGCGCGACCTGACCGCGGGGAGCATCGACGCCGGCCGGCTGCTGCCGTACGGACGGCCGTTCACGGCCGGTACGGACTCGCTGCGGTCCGCGCTGGACTGCGCCGTGCTCTCGCCGACCGGCTGGGCCGTAGCGGTGGACGCGGAGGGCCGGGCCGCCGGGGTCGTCTCCCAGCAGGCCATCGCCGAGGCGATCCGCGGCGCCCACGCGGAGGGCCGCCGGACCGGCGCGACCACGAAGGCCGCCGGATGAACTGGGACCGTGTCCTCGACATCCCCAGCGACCTCCAGCACAGCTGGATCGGCCTGGTCGGACTGCATCTGCGCGAGGCCCTGCTGCCGGTGCTGGCCGGGCTCGTGATCTCGCTGCCGCTGGCCCAGCTCTGCGTGCGCTTCCGCTGGCTCTACCCGCCGGTGCTGTGGGTGACGACGGTGCTGTACGCCGTCCCCTCGCTGGCGTTCTTCGTCCTCCTCATCGACTACACCGGCCAGACCGAGCTCACGGTCATGATCCCGCTCACCGTCTACAGCCTCGTCGTCCTGGTCCCCGCGATCGTCGACGCCGTCCGCTCGGTGCCGCAGGAGACCCTCGCCGCCGCCACCGCCATGGGCTTCGGGCCCGTACGCCGTTACGTCCAGGTCCAGTTGCCGATCGCGGTGCCCGCGATCATCGCGGGGCTGCGGGTGGCGACCGTCTCCGGCATCAGCCTGGTCAGCATCGGCGCCCTCATCGGCAACCAGGGCGCCCTCGGCAACCTGATCAACGACGCCAGCATCTACAACCGGCCGGAACTCGCGGTGAACGCCGTGTTCAGCATGGCCCTCCTCGCGATCCTCGCCGACGGCCTGCTGGTCCTGGTACGCCTGCTGCTGACGCCGTGGATGCCGCGCCGCGCGGGCAGGACACCGAAGGCGGGCAGGACACCGAGCGCGGGCAAGACACCGAAGGCCGGCCGGCCCGACCCGGCCGCCGCAGCCCTGGAGGACGCAGTCCGGTGAACCTGCTCCACTTCATCAGCGCCTTCTTCGGCGACGGCTCCCACTGGCAGGGCTACGACGGCATCCCCACCCGCGTGGGGGAGCACCTCCAGTACACCCTGGAGGCCCTCGCCATCGCCGCCGCGATCGCCCTGCCGGTCGGCCTCGTCACCGGCCACTACGGGCGCGGCGGCAACGCCCTCGCCCTGATCGCCACCGCCGGGCGGGCGCTGCCCACGTTCGGCCTGCTGGTGCTCATGACCCTGCTGCTGGGGTTCGGCCTGGTGAACGTGATGACCCCGCTGGTCGTCCTCGCCGTCCCGCCGATCCTGGTCACCACCTACGAGGGCATGCGCTCCGTCGACCCCTCCCCGGTGGACGCCGCGCGCGGCATGGGCATGAGCGAGGCCGGAATCCTCTTCCAGGTCGAACTCCCCGCCGCGCTCCCCCTGATCCTCAGCGGCCTGCGCTCCGGCGCCATCCAGATCGTCTCCACGGCCACCATCGCCGCGTACGTCAGCCTCGGCGGCCTCGGCCGCTACATCGTCGACGGCCTCTACCAACGCGACTACGAGAAGGTCGTGGGTGGCGCCACCCTGGTCGCAGGCCTGGCCCTGGTCACCCTCGCGGTGTTCTGGGCCGTCGGGCGGATCGCGGTGTCACCGGGGGTGCGGAGGGGGGCCCAGTAGGCCCATCGGACCCCTGGGCCCGGCTTCCGGCCGTCCCGGGGCCTGGTCGGCATGCCGGGTGAGGGACGCGCCCCGTAAGGGGCGCGGGGAGCTGCGCGACCGGCCCCGGACGGCCCGCGGTGTCGATACGGTCTCCTCCGTCCGGGCGGGTCCGTCCGGGCTTTCTCGGGGCTTCCCCGGGACCGTCTCAGCCCTCCGTGCGTGCCAGTGCCTGTTCCAGGACCACCAGCAGGGCGTCCCGGACCGAGCCTCGTTCGCGGGCGTCGAAGACCAGGACGGGGACGCCGTCGGAGACGTCGAGGGCCCAGCGGACCTCCTCCAGCGCGTGCTCGACGCGGCCGTCGAAGGCGTTGACGGCGACCGCGAACGGGATCCCCTTGTGCTCGAAGTAGTCGACGGCGGCGTAGCAGTCGTCGAGGCGGCGGGTGTCGACGATGACGAGTCCGCCGACCGCGCCCTCCACGATGTCGTCCCACATGAACCCGAACCGCTCCTGGCCGGGCGTGCCGAACAGGTACAGCTTCAGGGTCGGGTCGATGGTGATGCAGCCGAAGTCCATCGCGACCGTCGTGGTCGTCTTGCGCGGGGTGTGGCTGAGGTCGTCGACACCCGCCGCGACCTCGGTGATGGCCGCCTCGGTGGTGAGCGGCTCGATCTCGGAGATCGCGCCGACGGCGGTGGTCTTGCCCACGCCGAAGCCGCCCGCGATCACCAGTTTCACCGGCAGCGGCGGCCGTACGGAGACCTGGCCGGCGGTGTGCCGGACCAGCGGTTCAGTCGGAGTCACGGAGTACCCCCCGGGAGTCGGGGATGGCGCGGAGGCCATCGATGAGCCTGCGCAGGACGGAAGCGTCGTGGGTGGCGCCGGAGTCGGGCACGTGCACCGACAGCTGCCCCGCCGCGCGCAGGTCCTCGGCGAGGACCCGCACCACGTTCAGGTGCAGCCGCAGCCGGGCCGCGATCTCGGCGATCGACTGCGGCACCCGGCAGGCGGCGACGATGTCGTGCTGTTCGAAGGAGAGCAGGCCGAGGGCGTCGAGCCCGGTGGTGGTGGCCACCAGCTGGGTCTCGACGGGCATGGTCCGTCCGGACGACGCCTCACCCGCGCCCGCCACCCGGCCGGCCGTGACCAGGAAGGGCCGGACGGCGGGGGCGGGGCCGACGGGTACGGCACCGTCCTCGCCGGCGCCGCGCGGAGTGCGGCCGTCCGCCATCGGTGGTTCGCTTCCTCTCTGGACCGGCGGTCTTCGCGATGACTGCCGGTCAGCGCGACCTGGTGGCGCCGACGCTGTTCTTCAGCTCCAGGACCAGCTGGGGGCTGAGCGCGCTGCCGGCGCGGTTGGCGAACACCGTCATCTCGTAGGCGATGTTGCCCAGCTTGGCCTCCTTGTCGGTGACCACGCCGAGCACCGCGCCGGAGCCGATCGCGGAGACCAGCACATGGCCGCCCTCGAGGTCGATGATGACCTTGTTCAGACCGCCCAGGCCGTAGTTGCCGGAGGCGCCCGCCGCCAGGCTGGTGATGCCGGACACGATCGCGGCCAGCCGCTCGGAGTCGGCGGGCTCACGCAGCTCCGACACGGCGATCAGCAGGCCGTCGGAGGACACCGCGATGGCGTCCACCACCCCCGCGGTCTCGGTGGCGAAACGGTTGAGCAGCCAGGTGAAGTCGGCTGCGGCGGCCCGCAGATCGGTCGGAGTGGCGGCTCCGGAGGGAGTCTCACCTGTCGACGTGCTCACTGCTCGGCTCCTTCCGGAGTGTGGTTCTGGTGGTGCCCGGGGGTGCGGTGGTGGTCCGCGTGGTCGCTCCGGCCGTTCGGGACGGGCCGGTGGTTCGAGGCGGTCCGGTCGTTCGGGGCGGCCGCCCGGTCGTTCTCTTCGGTGGTGCGCGGGGCGGGAGGGCGGGGGTGCTCCCCCGTGCCGCCGCCGCTGTCGCGGTGTGCGCGTTCGACGGCCGCCTCGAACTCCTCCAGCGCGCTGCGGACGGCGTCCGCGTCGGCGAGGGGCACGGTGCGGCGCGCGGCCTGCTGAGCGGCCGCGTCGACGGTCGTCCGGAGCGTGGCCCCCCGGACACGCCGCCGCAGCGGCCGCGCGCCGCCGCCGGCATCGGCGTCGACGGTCCGGCCCGAGGGCCGCCCGGGTGACCCCGGACGCCCGTCCGGGCTCAGCCGTCCGGAGGCGCCGTCGGCGGGGGTGCGGGCGTCTGCCACAGCCGGGGTGCGGGTGCCCGTGACCGGGGTGCGGGGGGCGTACGGCGTGGGCTCCCCGCCGTCCGCCTCGGCGCGGGGGGCGTCCGCCTCGGCGGCGCGGGAGGCCCCCGTCGGCCGGACGGCGGGCGCCTCGGAGGCGCGGGAGGCGCCCGTCGGCCGGACGGCGGGCGCCTCGGAGGCGTCGATGGCCTCTGCGGTCCCGACGGCCTCCGCCGCCCTGACGGTTTGTGCGCCCCCGACGGCTCGTGCCGCGGCGGCGGCTTCTCCGGCTCCGGTGGAATCCGCGCCCCCGGCAGCCCCGGTGGAATCCGCGGTCTCCGCGGTCTCCGCGGTCTCCGGGGTTTCCACCGCCTCCGCGGCCGCGTCCGTCTTGGGGCGGGCCTGGGTCTCGGTCCCGCCCGGTTCCGCACCCGTACGGGCGTGAACCGGCGTTTCCTCCGCGCGGGGCCCGGGGTCGGCCGTGGGGCCGGGCGCCGTCCGGTGCGGTTCCTCGGCCGCGGCCGCCTCGCGCCGGGGGACCCGGCGGGGGAGGGCGCCCGGTTCGCGGTCGTCCGCCGAAGCGGGCGGCACCGCGAGCGCCGGGGACGGTCCGGCGGACGAGGACGAGGACGGGGACGGGGACGAGGACGAGGACGAGGGCGTGGACGGGGACGGGGACGAGGACGAGGACGAGGGCGTGGACGGGGAAGAGGACGAGGACGAGGGCGTGGACGGGGAAGCGGACGGCTCCTGCGTGGCGGCCGCCTCCACGGCGGACGCGGCGGTCTCCGTCGCCCCCGCGGGCGCCGCCTCCGCTCCGCTCGGCGTGCGCAGCAGCGGGGACGGGAGTGCCACCTCCGCCGTCACACCGCCGCCGGGCGTGCGGGAGAGCGTGACGTCGATGTCCCAGCGGCGGGCCAGGGCGCCGACCACGAACAGGCCCAGCACCTTCGTCGGGACGAGGTCGAGGCGCTCACGGCGGACCAGGCGGGCGTTCTCCTCGGCGAGGCGCTCGGCGCTCATGCCCAGGCCGTGGTCGGCGATGGTGACCGTCGCCCCGTCGTCGTCGGAGTCGACGCCCACCTCGACCGGGCTGCCCTCGGGGGAGAACGACACCGCGTTCTCCAGGAGCTCGGCGATCATCAGCGTCAGGTCGCCGATGATGTCCGGTTGCACCAGGGCCTCGGTGCCGGCGTGCAGCCGTACCCGCTGGAAGCCCTCGATCTGGCCGAGCGCGGCGCGCACCACGTTGGTGAGCGCGGCCGGGCCGGAGTCGAGGACGGTCTCGCGGATGCCGGCCAGCAGCATCAGGCTGTCGGCGTTGCGGCGCAGCCGGACCGCGATGTGGTCGATGGAGTAGAGGCGTTCGAGCAGCGCCGGGTCGGTCTCACCGCGCTCCACGGCGTCGATCAACGACAGCTGACGGGACGTCAGGTTGCTGACGCGGCGTCCGACGTTGCCGAACATCTCGGCGACGTTGCGCCGGCTCAGCGCCTGACGCTCCAGCAGCGCGGCCGCCGTGGTCTGGACGTTGTTGAAGGCCTCGGCGAGCTCGCCGATCTCGTCGTCGGCGGTGACCGGCAGCTCGCGCAGCCGCGGCGGCCCGCCCTCCTCGGCGTCGTCGTCCGCCACCCGCGCGAGCTCGCGCCCGGCGACGTCGGCGACCTCCTGCGCGGCGCCGGTCAGGGCCCGCACCGGCCGGATCACCGAGCGGCGCACCAGCACCGCCAGGGCGATCCAGACGACGAAGCCGAGCAGCGCCATGCTCAGCAGCAGGCCCGCGCGCCACTGCGCGGCGGAGGCGGCGGAGTCGGCCTGCTCGGCGATCTGGTGGATGAGCGAACCGGTGACCTCCAGCCGGGTCTCGGCCTGCTCGTTGTACAGGTGGTAGGAGTCGAGCACCTCCCGCAGCGCCTTGCGGATCTCCTTCTTCGAACCCGCCTGCAGCGCGCTGGGGTCGACGGCCATCTCGGCGTAGTTCCGGCTGATGGTCGCCATCGCGGTGTTGTGCTCGATGCCACCGAACTCCTCGGTCTGCGCCTCGCCGGCGAATCGCGAGAACCGCTCGGCCTGGTAGGCGTACACCTCCTGGGAGCCGACCGCGCCGGTGAACTCGATGAGGGCGTTGCTGTCGCCGGTGCCCGCGGAGAAGACACCGGTCTCGAAGGCGCCGTGCGCGGCGTCGGCGCGCAGCAGCGAGTCGAGCAGGTTGCCGGTGAAGGTGGTGGCGAGCGCGGAGTTGCGGTCGAGGCCGAGGCCGTCGATGAGGCCGTCGGCGGCTCCCGAGTACGCCGGGTCGATGTTGTCGGCGGGCAGATAGCCCTGCTCGATGGTGCTCCGCAGACCGGCGAGGCCCTCGATCTCCCTCAGGGCCTGCGCCTCACCGGCCGGCAGCCGGTCGCCGAAGGTGTCGCGCACCTCCTGGATCTGGGTGTCGACGTCGAGCTGGGCGACCCGGTAGGCGGAGGTGGAGGGCGTGCCCCCGTCGAAGGACGCCTCGTGCCGTACGGACAGGAGGATCGCCTGCTGGTGTTCGGCCTGTACCGCGGCGACGAGTTCGGCGACCTGGGAGCTGTTCCGCACCAGTTGGGCGGCGGTCTCGGCGCGCTCGGACTCCTGCCCCAGGTCGACGATGAGATAGCTCAGCAGCAGGGCGATCACCGTCAGCGGAACGCCGACGAGGACGTTCAGCTTGCGCTGGAAGGGCCACCGGTCGGTGACACCCCGCAGGCCGCGGCGGACGGACGGGGAGGCCGGGGGTGCCGAGGACACCGGGGGTGCCGAGCCGGCGGGCGCGTCCACCGTGTTCGTGGACACCGGGCCTCCTTCATGGGGTCGTGCAAGGCGTGCGCGCCGCTGTGGCAGGCGTCGACGTCCGTGACACTATCGCTTCTCTGTGCGAAGGGGTGTGGCCCCACGTCAAGAATCCATTACGAAGACCCGCCTGATCGGGCCACAACTGGCCATGGATCGAAGCCATTCGGTGACCCGAACGCTCTTGACTGATCGAGAAGAGGGTGGATTGGATCGAGTCAGGGGGCTCGGCTTCCACTTCTCCCCCGCCTTCTCCCCACAGACTCCCCCCATCGATCTCCCCCAGCAACTTCCCCCACAGACTTGCCCATCGACCTCCAGAGCCCGGAACGGGAACCGTGACTTCCAACGCCCACAGCAGCAGGTCCCTCAGGAACCACCCCGGTGCGGCGGCCGTCGCGCTCGCCGCGACGACGGTCCTGCTGGCGGGATGTTCCTCCTCCGACGACACGTCCGACCCGCTCGCCGAGGAGAAGGCCGACGGCAACACCGTCGTCGTCGGATCCAACAACTTCGCCGAGAGCATCCTGCTCGCCGACATCTACGGCGAGGCCCTCAAGGCCAAGGGCATCAAGGTGTCCTACAAGCCGAACATCGGCAGCCGCGAGACCACCTACGGCCTGCTCAAGAACGGCTCCATCACCGTCCTGCCGGAGTACAACGGCTCCCTGCTGGCCTACCTCGACGCGAAGGCCGAGCAGACGTCGCTGGAGGCGGTCAACGCCGCCGCCAAGGCCAAGCTCGACCCCAAGCTGACGCTGCTGGAGTCCTCGCCCGCCGAGGACAAGGACTCCGTCACCGTCAACCAGGAGACCGCGGAGAAGTACGACCTGACGGCGGAGTCGACCCTCGCCGACCTCAAGGACGCCGCCCCCGAGCTGGTCCTCGGCGGTTCCCCCGAGTTCCAGACCCGCCAGCAGGGCATGGTCGGCCTGGAGGAGGTGTACGGCCTGACGTTCAAGTCCTTCAAGGCCCTCGACGCCGGCGGCCCGCTGACCCAGGCCGCGCTGAAGAAGAACACGGTGCAGGCCGCGGACCTCTTCACCACGGACCCGACCATCACCAAGGAGAAGTTCGTCGTCCTCCAGGACCCGGAGAACCTCTTCGGCTTCGCGAACGTGACCCCGCTCGTCTACAAGAGCGGGCTCTCCGACGAGGGCGTCGCCGCGCTGGACGCGGTCTCCGCCAAGCTGGACACCAAGACCCTGCTGGACCTGGACTCCCAGGTGCAGCTGGAGAGCAAGGACCCGCTGGACGTCGCCAAGGCGTGGCTGAAGTCCGCCGGCCTGGCCTGACGTACGCAGGGTGGACACGACGGCATCCGGACCGGCCCGGGTCCCTCCCGCACCGGAGGACACCCGGGTCGTCCTGAACGGCACCACCCTCACCGTCGGCGGGCTGATCGCGCTCGCCGACGGTGAGGCCGTGCCCGCGGTGGCCCCCGAGGCCCGCGAGCGGGCCGCCCGTTCCTGGCACACCGCCCAGCGACTGGCCGCCGCCGGCCGGCTCTACGGCCGCGGCACCGGCGTCGGCGCCCACCGCGCGGTGACCGTCGACGCCGACGACGCGTCGGCGCACGGCCTGCGGCTCCTGCGCAGCCACGCCGGCGGCGCGGGCGCCCTCCTCCCCGCCCGACAGGTCCGCGCGATGCTCGCGATCCGCGCCAACCAGCTCCTGGCCGGCGGTTCCGGCATCCACCCCTCCTTCGTCGACGCGCTCACCGAGGCGCTCCGCCTGGGCGTCCACCCGGCCGTCAACGAGTACGGCGCCGTCGGCACCGGCGACCTCACGGCCCTGGCCCAGACGGGTCTGACCCTGATCGGGGAACGGCCCTGGCTGGACGGCCGCCCGGAGAGCCGGCGGTCCGGCGGGCCGGGCGGCGGCCCGGCGGACACCGCGGACGGCCTCCTCGACGGCCGCTCCACCGCGGGTCTGTACGACTGGCTCGACAGCCGCCCGGCCGACCGCCGGGGCCCGGGCCCGGCCGGCCGTCCACACGACCGAGCGGCCGGAGAGGCGGAGAGGGGCGACGCCTCACCGGCCCGTCTCCCCGCCCCCGTCACCCTGCGCCCCGGAGACGCCCTCGCCCTCCTCAGCAGCAACGCCCTGGCGCTGGCGCAGGCCGCGCTCGGCCGGCACACGCTCGACGTGCTGCTGCGGGCCACGCACGCCGTGGCCGCCCTGTCCCTCGCCGGGGTCTTCGGTGCGGCAGAGGCGTACGCCGCACCCGTGCACGCCCTGCGGCCCTACCCGGGTGCCGCCCGCGCCGCCGGTGAGGTACGGCGGCTGCTGGGGCTGCCCGACCGCCCGGCCGGACCGGGCCGCCGTATCCAGGACCCCTACGGCTTCCGGGCGTTCCCCCAGGTCCACGGCTGTGCGCTCGACGCCGGCGAGAGGCTGCGCGAGGTCGTCGAGGTGGAGATCAACTGCGCCTCGGAGAACCCCGTCGTGATGCCCGACGGCACCGCGGCCTACCACCACGGCGGCTTCTTCGCCGCACCGCTCGGCCTGGCCGTGGAGGCCGCCGGCCTCGCCCTGCTCCAGACCGCCCAGCTCTCCGCCGCCCGCCTGGCGGCGCTGGGCGACCCCCGGCTGACCGGTCTGCCCGCGTTCCTCGCGGCGGGCCCCGCGAGCAGTTCGGGCACGATGATCCTGGAGTACACCGCCCACTCCGCGCTCGCGGAGCTGCGGGCGTGCGCGGCCCCCGCCTCCACGGGGCACGCCGTCCTCTCGCACGGCCTGGAGGAGGCCGCCGGCTTCGCCGGCCAGGCCGCCCGCCAGCTGCTGCGCGCGACCGACGCCTACGCCACCGTCCTGGCCTGCGAACTCGTCGTCGCCGTACGGGCGTTGAGGCTGCACCCGGTGCGGCCGCCGGCCGCCGTCTTCACCGTGGCGGACGCCGCCCTGCCCGACGGACTGGACGACCGCCCGCTGACCGCGGACGTGACGGCAGCCGCCGAACTGCTGCCGCGGCTGGCCCGGTTGTGACAGGACACGGGTGAACGCGTGAACAGGGGAGGGTGGAGGAGAGCGTGAACAGACGCAGACAGAAGAAACTGACGCGGCGTCTCGTGGCGGCGGCCATGCACGGCGACGCCGCCGAGGTCGACGTGCTGCTGCGGGCCGGGGCCGACCCGGCGGCGGGGGACGCCGACGGCACCACACCCCTCTACCTGGCGTCGGTCGAGGGATTCGCAGGGATCGCCGCACGGCTGCTCGCCGCCGGTGCGCCGCCCGACGCCGAGAGCGCCGGCCCCGGTGCGGAGGGAACGCCCCTGTGCGCGGCCGCCGCCTGGGGCCACACCGACACCGTCCGCACCCTCCTCGCCCACGGCGCCGATCCGAGCCTGCGCGAGGACCACGGCACGGGGATGACGCCACTGGAGTGGGCGACCAGGGAGCCCCACCCGGAGACGGTCGCCGTGCTGCGCGCCGCGGGAGCCCGCTGACGGCGGTCAGTCCACCGGACCCGGCCGGGGCGTGACGCTCGCGATCACCCGGTCGATCAGCGCGATCAGCACGTCCCGGCACGAGTCGCGCTCCCGCGCGTCGCACAGCAGCACGGGAACGTCCGCGGGCAGCGCCAGCGACTCCCGGATCTCCTGCGCGGGGTAGGGGTGCAGGCCGTGGAAGCCGTTGACCCCGACGACGAAGGGGATGCCGCGGCGTTCGAAGAAGTCGATCGCGGAGAAGCCGGCCTCCGGCCTGCGCACGTCGATCAGCACCACCGCCCCCAGGGCGCCGACGGCCAGGTCGTTCCACATGAACCAGAACCGCTGCTGGCCCGGGGTGCCGAAGAGGTACAGCACCAGGTCACCGCCGATGGTGATCCGCCCGAAGTCGAGGGCCACGGTGGTGGTCCGCTTCTCCTCGATGCCCTTCAGGTCGTCGACGTCCAGCCCGGCGACGGTCAGCGGCTCCTCCGTGCGCAGCGGCGCGATCTCACTGACCGACCCGACCAGGGTGGTCTTGCCGACGCCGAAACCGCCGGCGACGAGGATCTTCACCGTGTCGGGCGCGGCGACCGGACCGTGCGTCCCGGCCGTCCCGGCGGTGGGATCAGATACGGCCAAGGCCGTCCCTCACTTTCTGCAGCAGCTCCAGGTCCAGGGCGGCGCCGAGGGGACGCGGCGGGCGGGCCGTGATCAGACCCGCCTCCAGCAGGTCGCAGAGCATGATGACGACCACGCTCACCGGCAGGTCCAGCCGGGCCGCGAGCTCCGCCACGGCGACCGGCCGGGCGCACAGCCGCAGGATCCGGGTGTGCTCCGGCTGCGGCCGCACGGCCCGCTCGGGCGGCGGGTCGACCGCGGTCACCGTCGTGATGAGGGTGAAGTCGGCGCGGCTGGGCCGGGTCCGCCCCCCGGTGAGCGTGAAGGGCCGGACGAGCCGGCCCGTGGCGTCGTCTCCGCTCACCTCACCCGCCGTTGGTGCGCACGGCGGGACCGATCCCGGTCCGCGGCGCCGCGCTGAGGTGCTCACCGATCTTCTTCACCAGCATGTTCATCTGGTACGCCACCACGCCGACGTCCGCCTTCGAGCCGGTGAGCACGACGAGATGGGCGCCCGGCCCGGCCGACGTGAGGATGAGGTAGGTGTGGGCCATCTCGATGAGCGCCTGGCGCACCGGGCCGCCGCGGAAGTCCATGCTGACGCCCTTGCTGAGGCTCATCAGGCCGGACGCGGTCGCCGCCAGCCGTTCGGCGTCCTCGCGGGGGAACCCGGTGGACTTGCTGACGACCAGCCCGTCCTCGGAGAGCACGACGGCCTGGTGCACATCGGCGACCCGGTCCACCAGACCGGTGAGCAACTGGTCGAGCTGGGTGTTCGTGGCGGGGGCGGGGTGTGTCATCGCGGTGTCCTTCATCAGCGGTCTGCGGGCGGTGTCGGGGTCTGGGAGGGGCCGGCGGCGCTGCCCGGCGGGCCCGGGTCGGACGCGGCAGCCGTCGTGCCGGGGTGTGTCTCCCCAGGGCCGGACGGCGGCACGCCGGAGTCGTCGCGCGCCCGCAGCGTGCCGCGCTGGAACCCGGCGAGGGAGGAGGCGGCGCGCTCCGCGGTGAAGTCGTCGTCGGGGTGGCCGTCCGCCCCAGGGGGCACGGGAGCCTCGCGCAACTCGTCGGCGAGGCTGGTCTGCGGCACCCGGCGGGGCAGCGGGGTGAGGCCGCCGGGGCGGTCGGGCCCCGCACCGGCCGGGGCCGTCGCCGCCCCACGTGCCCGCGCCTGCGCGCCGACCGGGGGAGTGCGGCGCGCGACGGACGGACCGGCCGACGGACCCGGCACGGTGCCGGACCGCTCCGCCGGGCCGTCCGCGCGTTCCGCCGGGCCGTCCGCGCGTTCCGCCGGGCCGTCCGCGCGTTCCGCCGGGCTGCCCGCGCGTTCCGCCGGGCTGCCCGCGCGTTCCGCCGGGCCGCCCGCCTGGTCCGAGCGGGAGACCCCGGTTCCCGGGGGCCCGTCGTCGGGGCACCCGGGGACCACGATGTCGTGCGGGACCAGCACGATCGCGGTGGTGCCGCCGTACGGGGAGTTGCGCAGGGTCACCGCGACGCCGTGCCGGGTGGCCAGCCGGGCGATGACGAACATGCCCAGCCGCAGGTCGTCGGCGAGCGCCAGCACGTCGAACTGCGGGGACACCGCCAACTGCGCGTTGAACGAGGCGTAGTCCTCCTCGGACAGGCCCAGACCGCGGTCCTCCACCTCGATCGCCAGACCCCGGGCCACCAGCGCGGCACGCACCACGACCGGGCTCGGAGCGGCCGAGTAGGTGGTCGCGTTGTCGATGAGCTCGGCCAGCAGATGGATCAGGTCCGCCACGGCGGGCGGGGCGACGCACACCTCCTCCTCGGTCTGCACCTCCACCCGCCGGTACTCGGCGACCTCGCCGACGGCGCTGCGCAGGATGTCGATGAGCGCCACCGGCTCCGACCAGCTGCGTCCGGGCCGGCCGCCGCTGATGATGACGAGGTTCTCCTCGTAGCGGCGCAACTGGCTCGCCGTGGAGTCGAGTTCGTAGAGCCCCTTGAGGACCTCCGGGTCCTGGTGTCGGCGTTCGAGCGTGTCGAGCTTGCTGAGCTGGAGGTTGACCAGGTTCTGGCTCTGCCGTGCGATGCCCAGGATGACCTTCTGGAAACCGCGCCGGGTGTCGGCGAGTTCGACGGCCGTGTGCACGGCGGTGCGCTGCGCCGTGTTGAACGCCGCCGCCACCTGCCCGAGTTCGTCGCCGCCGTAGTCCAGCGGAGGGGTCGCCGAGTCCACGTCGACAGTCTCCCCCCGGTCCAGCCGGGCCACCACGTCCGGGAGGCGTTCGTGCGCCAGGCTCAGCGTGGCCCTGCGCAGGCCGCGCAGCCGCCGCAGCAGCGAGCGGGTGATCCGCCAGGACATGCCGACGCACAGCAGCAGCGCGACGAGTCCGCCGGCGCTCAGGGACGCGGCCGTGACCAGCAGCGCGCTCGCCTCGTCGGCGCTGGCCCGCAGCAGCGCCGCGGTCTGCCGCCGGATCAGCTCCGCGTACCGGTCGGACACCTCGAGGAGCGCGGCCCGCCACTCCTTCTGCACGTCCGGCAGGGCGATGTCGCCGTTCCCGCGCCGTTCCGCGCGCGCCGCGAGCACCTTGTCCTCGACGGCCTCGAGGGTCTGCCACTCCTCGCTGAGCAGGATCTCTTCCGTCTGGGTCTTGGCGTCGCCGGTCAGCAGGGGGACGATCTGGTCCCGCACGATCCAGCGGCGGGCGTGCACCGTCTCGGCGAACGCGGCCCACTGCTCCTCGTCCATCCGCCGCTCCGGCCCGGCCAGGGTGAGGTACAGGTCCTCCTCGGAGACCAGTTCGGCCGCGTGCTCCAGGGCGACCAGCGGTCCGGCCCGCGAGGTGAGGTCGCCGTCGTCGACCTGGGAGAGCTCCTGGAAGGCGTGGATCTGGTCGTCGATGATCGACGTGTACTGGTCCAGTGCCTGCGCGGCGGTGATGTCGGTGGGATCGTCCACCTGGCCCCGGTAGTACTCCAGACTGCCCACGGAGGCGACGACCGAGTACATCCGGTCCCGCACCCGGGCGGGTGCCTGCTGGATGTCGTCGGCCCGGGTCACCAACTGGGCGACCGCCGCGTCCGTCCTCCTGCGCTGGGCCTCCAGCGGGGCCCGGGAACCGTCGGGATCGGCCAGCCACACGGCCGACAGGCTGCGCTCCTGCTGGAGCGCGAGCGTCGCCTCGGTGCCCATGGCGCCGGTCGACCGGCTCAGTTCGGTCTGCGCGCGCAGCCGCAGCCCTTCCGAGAACATCTGGATCGTCGTCACGCCCCACATGGCGGTGAGGGTGACGCCGGGCACCAGCGCCAGGAGGATCAGGGAGAGACGTATGGAGCCGAGACGGCGGCGGCGCCGGGCACCTGTCCGTGGAGGCATGGTCGTCCTTGGGCGATGAGCGGGGAGCGGGGAGCGGGTGGCGACGGGGGAGAGAGCCGGATGATCCGGGCGGACCGGGTCTCGGTGGTACGGCCGGGGCGGGCGCCCGGTGTCAGCGGGTTCCGGCGGCGGCGAAGCGCGCGACCTCGGCGACGTTGGTCTTCGTGACGAAGGCCGGGCCGGTCAGCACGGGTGCCACCCCGCCGCCGCTGACGTTGCCGTTGGTCCGGTACAGCCAGAGCGCGTCCACGGCGAGGTACCCCTGGAGGTACGGCTGCTGGTCCACCGCGAACTGCACGCCGCCGTCGCGCACGGCGTCGACCAGGTCCTCGTTGAGGTCGAAGGTGGCGACCTCGGCCTCGCTGTCCGCCGTGCCGGCCGCTCGCACCGCGGCGAGCGCGAACTGGGCGCCGTTGGTGACGACCTCGTCGACGCCGGGCTCCTGGCGGAGGCGGGCCGTCACGGCGGTGGTCATCGCGGTCATGTCGGTTCCGTCGACGTACAGCATCTCGGTCGTGCCGGCGAAGGACTTCTTCACGCCGGCGCAGCGCGCCTCCAGGGCGATGTTGCCCCGCTCGTGGATGACGCACAGGGCGTGTCGTGCGCCGAGGGCGTCGAGCTTGTCGCCGACGGCGCGGCCGGCGACGCTCTCGTCCTGGCCGAAGTACTCCAGCAGGCCCGTCGCACGCCAGGCGTCGATCCCGGAGTTCAGGCCGACCACGGGTATGCCCGCCGCGTCGGCCTCGGCCACGGGGCTCTTCATCGCCTGCGGCTTGGCGAGGGTCACCGCGATGCCGTCGACCCCGTCCCGGACGGCGTCCCGCACCAGCTCGGCCTGTCCGGCGGCGTCGGCGTCGCTCGCGTAGGTCAGCTCGACCCCGTCCTTGGCGGCCGCCGCCTCGGCGCCCTTGCGTACCAGCTCCCAGAAGGCGTCCCCCTTCCCGCCGTGGGTGACCAGGGTGATCCTGATCCGGTCGCCGGTCCGGTCCGCCGCCCCTGCCCCGGACGACGCGTCGGAGCAGCCGGCCAGGAGCAGACAGCAGGCCGCGGCCAGGGCGGCGAGCCGCACGGGTCTCCGGGAACCCGGCAGGCGGCGGGCGGGGAGAGGAGTGTTCATGAGGGGCTGTACCTCGGTGTGCACGGCGGAGCAGGGGACGGGCGCGAGCGCCGCCGGAGCGAGGGTGGTGCACCGGTGAAAGGCTTTCGCTGGCTCGGAGCCAACCGCGTGTGACCGCCGGTAGTCAAGTGAACAACCACTGGGGGTGAGGTGCCGCTGCCGCATCGTGATGCGGGAGGACGTCCTGAGCGAGCAGACCTGCGCCGCAGGTGGATTGAGGGGGCGTCAGGACACGTCGACCGCCTGAACGCCGGACCGCCGGCTCTCCGGCCCCCCTTGCCGCACGCGCTCCGGGCGGTGTGACCGCCGGGCGCCCGGCGGGCGGCGGGCGGCGCCCGGCGGGTGGCGGGCGGCGCCCGGCGGGTGGCGGGCGGCGCCCGGCGGGTGGCGGGGCCGACTGGTGTGACCACCGGGCAGGGGGCGCCGGCTCCGAGCGGTGTGACCGCCGGGCGCCCGGCGGTGGGCGGCGGGCGGCGCGCCCGGCGGGCGGCGGGGCCGACTGGTGTGACCGCCGGGCAAGAGTGTCGCTCCGGGCGGAGTGCCCCCCGGGCGCCGCCGGGCACCGGGTCGGGGCGGAACGATCGCCGGCCGGCGGATCGTACGGCCCCGGTACCCGGCCCCGGCGGCGGTGCGCTCAGGCGGGTTCGCCCGTCCTCGGCAGCGGCAGCGTCTCCGTGCCGGTCCGCGCCTCGGCGGCGGCCCGTGCCTCCTTGCGGCGCCGTCGACGGCTCCGGCGCGGCTCCTGGTCGGGGAGCCAGCCGAAGGCCAGACAACTGCCCACGGCCCCGAGGAGCAGGCCGATGAGGAAGCCCCCGAGGTTGGAGGTGAGCCAGGTGCCCAGGGAGACCAGGACGCCGATGATCGAGTAGAAGAGGCGCTGCGACGGGTTGAACAGGATCAGCAGCCCGACCAGCAGCATCAGGGTCGGCAGGAGGTACCCCGCCAGGCCCTGCATCCCGATGTGCAGGATGACCGGGAGCGGAGCCTTCATGGTCACCAGGATCTCCGCGCCGCCCAGGAACAGCAGCAGCCCGCCGGCGAAGGGCCGCCGCCCCCTCCACCGCCGGAAGCGGGTCACTGCGGGCAACCCTTGCTCCCGAACCTCATGTGCAGGTCAGGCAGTTTGAAGACGGCCGCGGTGGCGGCGTAGTTGTGCTGGTACAGGTCGGTGATGACGACCTTCTCGGCCTGCTGGCCGTAGACGCCCGGGTTGCCGCGGGTGTCGACCTTGTCGAAGGTGCTGGCGTCGCGGCCGATCTCGATATTGTTGAACGACGCGTTGCCGGTGATGTCGTCGGAGTCGATGGCCAGGTTCTCCACGCTGACCTTGGTGTCCTTGTCGCCGGCGGTGAGGACGAGCTGGATGCCGCCGAGGTCGACGCTCTGGCAGAGGTTGGTCAGCTTGCCGTTCTTCACCACCGAGGTGACGACGAGCACCTGACCGCCGGTGTCGCCCTGGTTGGGGCTGTCCTCGATCATGTGGTCCAGCGAGCCGAACTGCGCGAAGCCGTCGCCTTCGAGCTTGTCGGCGGTGACCACGAACGGCATGCCGGAGATCGCGAACTGCACGCCCAGCGCTCCCTGGGCCGTGAGGACCGCGAGCGTCGCGGCGACGACGGTCGCCGGCACCGCCATCACGGCGGCCCGGCGCAGCCGGACCCGGCCGTGTCTGTCTGCGGAACCGCTGTCCGGGTTCTCGGGGGTGTTGTCGGCGGACGACGTGACGTCCGGGGACGAGGCCATAACTGCTCCCAGTGGCAAAAGTCTTGCGTGTCGGGCATCAGTGGCGCGTTGTCCTGGCGCGGACAGCGGCTGCCGCGCACGTCTCCTCGCAACTCCCGGAAGCCACGCGGGCTTTCACGTTACGCGGCAGTAGCCAGTTCGGAAGTTACCGATGGTTACACCAAGGGGTCAAGGGAGATGTGGAAAAACGGTGTCCCTTCTGTGTCACCTGCGGGGCGACTCGCCCCCACTCCGCTCGCATATATCTGTCGTTCCATCAACTTCCGTTCAACTGCTTGACTCTGACGAAACATCAGGTTTACAACTCTCGTGGCTCAAGCCCGGATCCGTGGCGCCGGATCCGCCGCGCGGCGACACCGTCCGCGCTCCCGGACCCAAGGCCCGGCCGTCGTTCGCCGGCGGCCGGGCCGCCCGCCAGTACGGGTACATCAGCCCGGGCATCCAGCACGGGCCGCACGCGCCCCGAGTCCGATCTCTCCAAGGCGCCGCCACGGCCGCTTCCCCCCTGCCGGCCGCGTCCGACGCCGTTTCCGCTGTCGGCCCGTCACGTACGGAGAAGGCGTCACGGGCCGGCACCGGCGGACGCGGGACGCGTCCCGGGACCACCACCCTCACCAGTGCGCCGAACCCCCCACCCGTGCGCCCTCATCGCCATCGCATCTCTCGCACGCAACCCCACACAAGAAGAGAGGCCCCGCATGCGCATCCGCTCACTCCTCGCCGCCGCCGGTATCGTCACCGCCCTTTCCCTGACGGCGGTCACCCCCGCCTCCGCGGCCGGCGCGGTGCTCACCACCACGGCCGGCGACGTCGCCGTCGGCAGCGTCCTCACCGCGTCCCTGGCCAGCGGCACCAAGGCCACCTTCTACTCCAGCGCCACCGGCACCAGCGGTGTCTCGTGCACCTCGTCCAGCTTCTCCGCCACCGTCACCGCCAACCCCACCGCGCCCGGCACCGCCACCGAGTCGCTCACCGCGCAGACCTTCACGGGCTGCACCTCGAACGTCGTCGGTGTGCTCGGTGTCACGAGCATCACGGTCAACAACCTGCCGTACACCGCGGCCGTGTCCTCCGGCGGAGCCCTCACGGTGTCCCCGCCCTCCGGCTCCAACATCCGCACGACCGTCGTCCTGAGCACCCTGCTGGGCAGCGTCACCTGCGTCTACGAGGGACCCAGCCTGACCGGCACGGCGAGCGGCAACAGCATCGCCTTCAGCAACCAGCCGTTCACCAAGCTGTCCGGCTCGACGCTCTGCTTCTCCAACGCCTACTTCACGGCCAATTACTCCCCGGTGACCACCGGCGGCCTGGCCGTGACGGTCAACTGAGCACCGTCCGGCCGGACCCGGCGCCCGGTGAACGGGCCGGGCGCCGCCCGGCCGGACTCAGCGCCGCCGCAGGCGCAGCACCAGGGCGGCACCGCCGGTGAGCAGCAGCACCGCACCGGCGCCGCCCGCCGGCAGCGGCGCGGACGGTCCCGCACCCACCCCGGTGGCCTCCGCCGCCGGGGCACCGGCGGGTACGGTCGAGGTGGCGTCCGCCGCCCGGCCGGCGGACGCGGAGGCCGGGGCCGGCGCGCCGGATACGGCCGGGGCCGACGGGCTGCCGGTCGGACGCCCCGGTGTCGAGGCCACCGCGGAGGCCGACGGCGTGGCGGCCGACGCTGCGGCGGCCGGCGGTGCGGAGGTCTTCGCCGGTGCCTCCGGGAAGACCACGTCGGAGCACGAGTAGTACGTGTCCGGGGTGCTGCTGTTCTGCCAGACGGTGTACAGCACCTGACGTCCCGTCCGGTCGGCGGGCAGCGTCGCCGTGATGCGGTAGGCGCCGTCCGTCAGCGCCGGGTCCCTGACCTCGGCGAACGGGCGCGCCGGTAGATCGTCCCAGGTCAGCGGCTGCGTGGGATCGTAGCCCTGGGTCGTCAGGTACAGCTTGAAGGTGCCGGTGTGCGGGATCGTCGAGACGTACGTCATCCGCAGCGTCCCGCCCGGCGTCAGCCGGGTCGACGGCCAGTCGGCGCGGGCGAGGTCGAGGCCCCGGTAGGCGGACAGGCCGCCGCTGCACAGGTGCCCGTCGGGCACGGCCCGCCGGTCACGGCCGTCGACGTCCGCGATCTGCAGGTTGTCCCAGGCCGTGAAGGGGGCGCCGTTGGCCGCGACGGCGGCCCGGCAGGCCGCGGACCGGGACGGCGCGCCGCCGTCGGGGGAGCAGGCGTACACCCGGCTGACCGGGTCGGTGGGCGCGCCGTGCGCGTGCGCGGGACCCGCGCCCCACAGCACCGCCGGCAGCGGGCTCAGGGCGGCGACCGCCAGGGCGGCGGTCCGGTGTGCGGTCGTGCGGGGCATCGGGGACGTCTCCTCGGCCGGCGCGGGAACGGTCTGCCGTGCAGTACGGCCCACCGGCCCGGCGCGTTCACCGCCCCGCGAGCCCCATGAGCTCGACCAAGTGCCCCATGAGCTCGGCCTTGTACCCCATGAGCCCGACCATGTGCCCCATGTGCCCCATGAGGCAGGCCCTCAGGAAGCCGCCCGTTCCAGCGAGGCCAGCACGCGTTCCCCCCGGTCGGCTCGGGCGTCGAGGCCGGGGAGCAGACCGGGCACCGCGATGCTCGGCAGGATGTGCGCCCACAGGACCGACAGCCGTCCGGCGAGGTCGGCCCGGTCGGTCAGGGCCCGGGACATCAACTGGATCCCGGTGAAGGCGCCCACCAGCAGCTCCACCGTCTCCCGCGGCCGCACCGTCGGCAGCAGCTCGCCGCGTTCCCGGGCCAGCTCCAGCAGCTCGGTCAGTGCCTGCGCCCACTGCCGGAACGGCTCGCCGTGGTCGACGCCGGACGGTGTCTCCTGGTCCACCGCCAGCCGTACGCTGCCCCGCAACAGGGCATTGCTCAACAGCCGTTGGCCCACCACGAACGTCATGTCGACGATCTCCTGCAACTTGCAGGGCTGCGGCGGGACCGCACCGAAGGGGACCTGCTCGTCGAGCACCGCCTGGGCGAGGGACTCCTTCGACGGGAAGTGGAAGTACAAGGCGCCCTTGGTGACTTCGGCGCGCTCCAGGACCATCGCGATCGTGGTGGACGTGTAGCCGTGCTCGTCGAAGACCGCGCCGGCCGCTTCCAGGATCGCCCTGCGCGTCCTGATCGCGCGCTCCTGTTTCGCCATAAGAGCCCCTTCACGGCGCCGAGACGGCACCTTCCCGCGATCACGCGCGGTTTCAGCCCGATCATAGGATGCCGTCGACTGATCTCATTGAAAACAAACCGGTCGCCTCGTACTCTAACGCTCACCGGAGCGGGCGGTTCGCCGTCTGCCGTGGCCTTCGGGGGACCGTAGGGAGAGACATGACTCGACCGCGGCAGCTTGCCGACGCCCCCGCCCTGACGGCAACCGTGCCACGCCAACTCGTCCACCGCGCCGCCGTCGCCGAGACGCTCCTCACCGGCTGGCGGCGCACCGGGGCCGACCGCTTCTCGGTCACCGCCCAGTGGCCCCGGGCGCACGGACTGCACGTGTCGTCCGACTGGTCCGCGTACGACCCGCTCCTCGTCGTCGAGACGATCCGGCAGAGCGGCACACTGATCACCCATGCCGAGTACGGCGTGCCCCTGGATCACCAGTTCGTGCTCCAGGAGTTCCAAGTCGGCACTGTTCCAGGGCAGTTGGCGGTGGGCGCGCTGCCCGCGGAGCCGCAGGTCGACGTCGTCTTCACCGACGTCCAGTACCGCGGCCGCCGCCCCGCCTCCGCCCGCTACACCGCGCACGTCCTGCGCGAGGGCGAGCGCGTCGCCACCGCCGACGTCGCCTTCATGTGCGTCGGCGGGCCGGTCTACCGCAGGCTCCGCGGCGGCCGCACCCCGGACGCCGTGACCGCCGTACCCGTGCCGGCGGGCCTGCCCGCCGGTGTCGTCGGGCGTGCCCTGCCCTCGGACGTGGTCCTGGCCGCCACCGGCCGGCCCGACCGCTGGCAGCTGAGAGTAGATACCGCACACCCCGTTTTCTTCGATCACCCCCTCGATCACGTCCCCGGAATGCTGCTGCTGGAGGGCGCCCGCCAGGCGGCCTGGCTGAGAACGGACCCCGCGCGGGCGCCGGTCGCCTACCACGCGCACTTCCACCGGTACGCGGAACTGGACGAACCGGTATGGATCGAAGCGAAGGGAGGGCGGGGAACGGATGTCCAAGTCCTCGGAACGCAGGGCGAGTCGGCCGTCTTCGAATGCCTCGTCGGCACCGCGTGAGGGTGAGCTATTGTGTCCCAGGGGCAAGAAACAAACGGCATGACCCGTTCTTTACCGGCCCGGGAGAATCCAGTCGATGGCGAGGCAGCTACGTGCCGAACAGACCCGCGCGACGATCATCACGGCGGCGGCCGACCTGTTCGACCGGCACGGCTACGAGTCGACCAGCCTGAGTGACATCGTCGAGCACGCCCAAGTCACCAAGGGAGCCCTCTACTTCCACTTCGCGGCCAAGGAGGACCTCGCCCACGCCATCATGGAGTTGCAGTCCCAGGCTTCCCTGAGGGTGGCCGGCGAGATCGACGGCCGGGGCTACCCCTCCCTCGAAGCCCTGATGCGTCTCACCTTCGCCATCGCCCGGCTGTCGGTGGAGGGTCCCGTGGCCCGCGCCGGACTGCGGCTCGCCACCGGAGGCCTGCCGGTCCGGCCACCCGTGCCGCACCCCTTCGCCGAGTGGCTGGACCTGGTCTCCCGGCGGCTGGTGGGCGCGGTCAGGGAGGCGGACATCCATCCGGACGTCGACGTGGACGCGGTCGCGCACTCCCTGGTCTGTTTCTTCGTCGGCACCCGCGTGGTGGGCCGCTCCCGCGAACCCGGCGCACGCCTCCCGCGCCGTATGGCCGAGATGTGGCACGTCCTGATCCGCGGGCTCGTCCCGGTACCGCGCCGCCCCCGCTACCTGACCCTCGCGGTCCGGCTGGAGCGGGAGGTCATGGCGGCGGTGTGAGCCGGGGGCCGGGGCGGTGGCACCTGGGCGGCGGGGGAGCGGAGCCGACGGTGGATCAGCCGCCGGGCGGTGGGGGAGCGAAGCCGACGGTGGAGCAGCCGCCGGGCGGCCCGGGGGAGCGAAGCCGACGGTGGATCAGCCGCCGGGCGGCGGGTGAGCGAAGCCGACGGTGGAGCAGCCGCCGCGCTGCGGGTGATCCGAAGCTGACGGTAAGTCAGCTGCTCCGGCGGAGGGTGAGCGGACCCGGCTCGACGTGGCGGGACCCGGCGCGGCGAGCGGGGCCGGCGGCGGAGTCGCAGGCGGTGGTCCTCCAAGCGGTGGTCCTCTTACCGCGCGCGGTCTCCTCGGCTACCGGGCGCGGTCCCCTCGGCTACCGCGCGCGGTCTCGTCGGCGGCGCCGACCGGGGGTCGCGCGCCGCGGACGCCGTACGTCCCCGCGGGGGCGGCCCGCCGAGCCGCTACGGTGAGCCGCATGCCCGACACGCCCGCCCCGCCCGTGCTCACCGGCGACGAGCCCGGCTCCTTCCCCCACGGTGTCCTGGCCGAACGGCACCCCGCGATCATCCGGCAGGTGCGCGACGCCCTCCCGTACGGACCTGACGTCCACCGCGCCCTGGACGCCCTGCTGGCGAGCTGTACCGAGGGCGTGATCGAACCACTCCCCGCCGACGCCCACGACCAAGACCGGTGGCGGACCTGGGGACTCGACACGTACGCGGGACGCTCCTGGTTCGAGGTGCCGTGGCTGTGGTCGGAGAGCTACTTCTACCGGCGGCTCCTGCACGCCGTCGGATACTCCGGCCCCGGACCGTGGCAGGGCGTCGACCCGTTCCGCCCGGCCAAGCTCGCCGAACTCGACGCCCCCGAGACGGACGAGGAACTCGCCGCCCTCGACGGCCTCGCCGCCCGCCCGGTCGAGGAACGGGGCCGGGCGCTGCTGCACGGCTCGCTGTGGGGCAACCGCGCCGACCTGGGCTTCCGGCTGTCCGACGCCGGGGCGGAGGAACGGGCCGCCGCGCCCGCGCTGGTCGCCGACGACAGCGAGGCCCTCCACCCGCTGCTGGCCCCGTCCCGGCCCGCCACCGGGACCCTGTGCCTGGTCGCCGACAACGCGGGCCGCGAACTGATCCCCGACCTGCTCCTCGCCGCCCACCTCCTCGCCCACGGCCGGGTCGCGCGCGTGGTCCTGCACGTCAAGCCCTGCCCGTACTACGTCTCCGACGCCACGACGGCCGACGTCGTCGACGCGCTGCGCCGGCTGACGGCCGCGCCGGGCGAGGCCGCCTCCTACGGCCGGCGCCTGTGGGCGGCGATGACGGACGGCACCCTCACGGTCCGCGCCCACCCCTTCGCCGCCGCCCCGCTGCCGTACGACCGGATGCCGGACGACCTGCGCGCGGAGTTCGCCGCGGCCACCCTGACGATCACGAAGGGCGACCTCAACTACCGCCGGCTCGTGGGCGACCGGCCCTGGCCCGCGACGACGCCCTTCGCGGACGTCACCGCGTACTTCCCCGGCCCGGTCGCCGCCCTGCGCACCCTGAAGTCCGACGTGGTCACCGGCCTGTCCGAGGACACCGAGGCCGCCCTGGACGCCGCGGAGGACGGGCGGTGGCGCACGGGCGGCACCCACGCGCTGATCCAGGTCAGGACCTGACACCGCCCCCGCCCCGACAACCGCCGGGGGCGTGCCCGGGACGCCCACCAGGGGCGCGCGTCTCGCACGCATTCCCGGCACGTTCACGCGATGGTGTGATCATGTGTGGCCCCGGGGATGCCCGTGGGAGGCCGCGGGTAGGGCCCGGCCATGACTCAGCCGTTCGAACTCCCGCACTTCTACATGCCGTATCCCGCGCGGCTGAACCCGCACGTCGAGGAGGCCCGCGCCCATTCGACGGCGTGGGCGCGCGAGATGGGCATGCTGGAGGGATCGGGGATCTGGGACCAGGCCGACCTGGAGGCGCACGACTACGGCCTGCTGTGCGCCTACACCCACCCCGACTGCGACGGCCCCGCCCTGTCGCTGATCACCGATTGGTACGTGTGGGTGTTCTTCTTCGACGACCACTTCCTCGACATGTTCAAGCGCACCCCGGACCGCGCCGCCGGCAAGGCACACCTGGACCGGCTGCCGCTGTTCATGCCGCAGGACCTGTCGACCGCGGTGCCCGAGCCGCAGAACCCGGTCGAGGCGGGCCTCGCCGACCTGTGGGCGCGCACGGTGCCGGCGATGTCCGCCGACTGGCGCCGCCGGTTCGCCGTCGCCACCGAACACCTGCTCAACGAGTCGATGTGGGAGCTCGCCAACATCGACGAGGGGCGCATCGCCAACCCCGTCGAGTACATCGAGATGCGCCGCAAGGTGGGCGGCGCCCCCTGGTCGGCCGGCCTCGTCGAGTACGCGACCGCCGAAGTCCCCGGCGCCGTCGCGGAGACCAGGCCGCTGCGGGTGCTGATGGAGACCTTCTCCGACGCCGTCCACCTGCGCAACGACCTCTTCTCCTACCAGCGCGAGGTCGAGGACGAGGGCGAGAACAGCAACGGCGTGCTCGTCCTGGAGACGTTCTTCGGCTGCACCACCCAGGAGGCCGCCGACACCGTCAACGACATCCTCACCTCCCGCCTCCACCAGTTCGAGCACACGGCCCTCACCGAAGTGCCCGCGCTGGCCCTGGAGAACGGGCTGCGGCCCGACGAGACCGCCGCGATCGCCGCCTACACCAAGGGACTCCAGGACTGGCAGTCCGGCGGCCACGAGTGGCACCTGCGCTCCAGCCGCTACATGAACCAGAACGTCACCTCCACACCCCTCTGGCAGGCGCCGAGCGGCCCCGGCACCTCCGCCTCCGACGTCGGCGCGCTGCTCGCCTCGGCCGCCGCCGACCGCCTGCGCGCCCACACCCACGTGCCGTACCAGAAGGTCGGCCCGTCCCGGCTGCCCGACTTCCACATGCCCTTCCCGGTGCAGCTGAGCCCCCATCTCGACGGAGCCCGGCACCGCCTCGCCGAGTGGAGCCACCGCATGGGCATCCTGACGGAGGGCGTGTGGGACGAGGACAAGCTCGACTCCTGCGACCTCGCCCTGTGCTCGGCCGGACTCGACCCCGACGCCACCCCCGAGGCCCTCGACCTCAGCGCCGCGTGGCTGGCGTTCGGGACGTACGGCGACGACTACTACCCGCTCGTCTACGGCCACCGCCGCGACCTGGCCGCCGCCCGCCTGACCACGGCCCGGCTCTCCGCGTGCATGACCCTCGACGGCGAGGAGCCGCCCGGCGTCCCCGCCAACGCCAT
The DNA here is from genome assembly GCF_044750285.1 of Streptomyces sp. NPDC088812. Classification (NCBI taxonomy): domain Bacteria; kingdom Bacillati; phylum Actinomycetota; class Actinomycetes; order Kitasatosporales; family Streptomycetaceae; genus Streptomyces; species Streptomyces sp. NPDC088812. The sequence goes on from NZ_JBIVJP010000010.1 coordinate 132,497, forward strand.
GGAGCGCTCCCTGATCGACCTCTGGGCCCGCACCACGGCCGACATGACCCCGGACCAGCGGCGCACCCTGAAGGAGTCCGTCGACAAGATGACCGAGAGCTGGGTGTGGGAGGTGGCCAACCAGCTCCACCACCGCGTCCCCGACCCGGTCGACTACCTGGAGATGCGGCGCGCCACCTTCGGCTCCGACCTCACCCTGAGCCTGTGCCGCATGGGCCACGGCCCCGCCGTCCCGCCGGAGATCTACCGCAGCGGCCCCGTCCGCTCCCTGGAGAACTCCGCCATCGACTACGGCTGCCTGATCAACGACGTCTTCTCGTACCAGAAGGAGATCGAGTACGAGGGCGAGGTCCACAACGCGATCCTCGTCGTGCAGAACTTCTTCGGCTGCGACTACCCGGCCGCGCTCGGCGTCGTCCACGATCTGATGACCCAGCGCATGCAGCAGTTCGAGCACGTCGTCGCGCACGAACTGCCCGTCCTCTACGACGACTTCGACCTGTCGGCCGAAGGCCGTGCGGCGATGGACGGATATGTGGCCGACCTGCGCAACTGGCTGGCCGGCATCCTGAACTGGCACCGCGAGGTCGACCGCTACAAGTCCGCCTACCTGGCCCGCCGGGCCCACGGCTTCCTGCCGGACCGCTCGCCGGCCCTCCCCGCACCGCCCCCCGCCGCCCCCGCCGTCTCCGCCGTCTCCGCCGTCTCCGCCCCCGGTGTCCCGGCCGTCTCCGCCGTCTCTGCCCCCGGCGTCCCGGCCGTCTCCGCCGTTTCCGCCCCCGGCGTCCCGGCGCTGTCCGGCGTCCGCTCGGTGTTCGTCGCCCCCGTGGCGCCGGCCGCGCCCGTCCTGCCGGTGGGCTGACGCCTCACACGGGCCGACCCGCCGCACCCCGGTCGGCGAGCCGACCCGCCGACCGGCGTGCGGCGTGCTCGGCCGCGGCTCGGGCCAGCCCCCGGACCATCGGGTGCGGGCGCGAGCCGTCGCCGTACAGCTCCGGCTGGAAGAGGGAGGTCAGGAAGAAGGGGTGCCCGGGGAGCTCCGCCATCCGTACGGCGCCCGTCGTGTCCCGCCCGGAGAACCGCAGACCGTGGGCGCTCAGCGTGTCGAGGTGGCGGGACGGCCCGTAGTGGCAGGAGTAGCGCTCGACCGTGCGGTCCGCCCCCAGCAGTGAGTGGGCGAGCGAGTCCGGCTCCAGCACGACGGTGTCCTCGTGCCCTGCGAGGGAGCAGGCCAGTGGCTCGATGAGGAAGTCCCCGGCGCCGGGGTCGTTCTCGGCGTGCGCCACGTGCGGCAGCCCGCAGACGTTCCGGGCGAACTCCAGCAGGGCGTGCTGGAAGCCGCCGCAGGTGCCGAGGAAGGGGATGCCCTCCTCGCGGGCGGTGCGGATCGCGGCCAGTACGCCCGCCTCGCTCCGGTAGGGGCTGCCCGGCACCACCCACACCGCGTCGAAGCCACGTACGGCGTCCTCGGCCCCGGCGTCCGGCGAGGGGATCCAGTAGGCGTCGAGGACCAGCCGGTCCCGTGAGGCGAGGGCGTCCAGCAGGAGCGGGACACGGGTGTGCGAGACGACGTGCGGGGAATGGTCGCCGACCAGGGCGACCTTGGCGATCTGAGCTGCGCTGTCGGTCATGCCCCCATCCTCGGAGCGGCCCGCGCTTCACGTCCAACGATGATTCCTGCACCCTCCATAAGCAGCACTGATACAGCTGCCACAAGCTGGACCGAAGCGAGGATGATGCGGCCTGGGACCCTGACCCCATGGACCCGCACCTCCTGCGCACCTATGTCGCCGTGGCCCGCCTCGCCTCCTTCTCCGCGGCCGCCCGCGCACTCGGCTACACCCAGTCGGCCGTGTCCCAGCACATCGCGGCCCTCGAACAGGACCTGGGCGCCCCGCTGCTCACCCGCCGCCCCGTCGCGCCCACGGCGGCCGGCGAACGGCTCCTGGAACACGCGGGCCCGCTGCTGCTGCGCCTGGACGCCGCCCGCGCGGACGTCGCCCGGATGGCCGCCGTGCCCGCGCACGGCCTGACGCTGGCCGCCTCACCGACCGCCCTCGTCCCCGTGGCGGCGGCCGCCCTGCCGCCCGCCGGGGTGACGCTGCGGGTCATCGCCCGGGACGAGGTGCCCACCGCCGTCGCCGCGGGCAGCGCCGACCTGGGCCTCGTCGACGGCCTGGCCGCCCCCAGCGATCCGCTCCGCCTCCCCGACGTGGCCCCGCTGACCACGTACGGCGTCCTGGAGGAGCCGGTCTGCGTGCTGCTGCCCGCCGGTCACCCCCTGGCCCGGCGCGCCGGTCTGCGTCTGGGCGACCTCGCCGACGCGCGCTGGATCGACGCCCCCGACACGGGCCTGCCCCTGCCCGCCCTGCGGGCCGCCCACGGCGGCCCCGGTTTCCGCCCCGCCCTGCGCTACGACGGCACCGACGTCCGCGTCCTGACCGCCCTGGCCGCGGCCGGTCACGGCCTGACCCTCCTGCCCCGCTCGGCGGCGGCCGGCGTGCCGGGAGCGGCCGCCGTTCCCCTCGCCACGCCCCACCTCGTCCACCGGGTGGAACTCGTGCAGTCGGGGACGCCGACGGGCGCGGCGGCGGCCCTGGCGCGGGTGCTGTCGGCGCGGGGGTGAGCGTGCGGGGGTGGTGCGGGGCCGTCAGTCTCACTCGTTCGTGGCTCGTGGTGCGCCGGTGCGCCGGGTAGGGCACCAGCCGGAGGCGATCGATGGAACAGATGGCGTTGCGTCCCAAGCCCATGCCCGGACAGGAGCCCGGCGACGACCGCTCCGGCGGACCGGCCCACCGCCCGCACGCCGCGCCCCGGCGCGGCCGGCGGCTGACGACCCTGCTGCTCGGCCTGTTCGCCGGCGCGGTCCTGGTCCTGTCCGGCGTCGGGCTGGGAACCGTCGGGGCGAGCGTGATCGCCATGAGCAGACTGGCCGAGCTGCAACGGCAGGCCGCGCAGCACGGACCGGGAGGCCCGGGCGCCGCGCCGGCCCCGGACCGCCCGGACCCGTCCGCCTCGACCGGGTCCGCCCCGGCGCGGGGCTCCACCGGCGCCACGTTGGGGGTGGAGGCCGTCGACGCCGAGAAGGCGGGCGCCGAGATCGTCGCCGTCCACGTCCCCGGCCCCGGCTACGCGGCCGGACTGGTGCGCGGCGACGTCCTGCTGGTGTTCGGCCGTACCCGTGTCGACTCGGCGACGGACCTGGCGCGGGCGGTCGACGAGGCCCGGCCGGGCCGCGAGGTGAAACTGACGGTCCGGCACGAAAGCGGCGGCTACCAGCAGCTGACCGTGATCCCGGGAGTCGTCACCTGACCGGGAGCACCCGCGGGCCGTCCGGCGTCAGGCGACCGTCCGGAGCCCCCGGCCGTCCGGCGCCCCCCAGCCGTCCAGCGTCACGCGGCCGTCCGGTGTCACGCGGCCGGGCGGCCGTCCGGCGTCCCCCGGCCGTCCGGCGCCAGACGGCCGTCCGGCGGTGCCCCGCGCGCCCGCGGACGCGCACGCGGGCTCAGACGACCACCCGGAAGTGGCTCGTGAGCCGCCGCTCGTCGTCCAGGACGTGGAAGGCCAGCCCGACCGGCGCTTCCCGGTCGGCGACCTGGTCGCCCTCCCACGGCAGCCGCAGCGTCCACGTCACCCCGGGCCCGACGACCAGCGGCCGGCCGGCGAAGGCGGTGGCGGCCGGTGTGTGGGCGTGGCCGGCGATGATCCCGGCGATCTCCGGCCGCCGTTGCAGGAGCGCGGCCAGCCGGCCGGGATCGCCCAGCCGGTACGCGTCGGGCAGGGGGTGGTGCAGGGCCACCGGCGGGTGGTGCAGGGCGAGCAGGGCCGGTACGTCCCCGCCCAGCTCGTCGAGGGTCTGCTCGATCCAGTCGTACGTGTCGTCCGTCAGGGCCCCGTCGTCCTCGCCGGGGATGCTGGAGTCGCACATCAGCACCGCACCGCCGTCGAACACCTGGACGCTGTTGACCGGCCCGTCGGAGGGCGGTTCGCCGAGCAGGGCCTTGCGGTAGGGCGCGCGGCGGTCGTGGTTGCCCGGGCAGGTGAGCACCGGGAAGGGGCCGCTCGGATCGCGCAGACCGAGGATCCGCGCGGCCTCCTCGTACTCCGCCTCCGCCCCGTGGTCCGCGATGTCGCCGGTGACCAGCAGCGCGTCCACCCTCCCCGGCAGGCTCCGCAGCCGGTCGCGCACCCGCTCGGCCCGCTCGGTGGCCCGGGGGCTCCCGTCCAGGTGCAGATCGCTGATGTGGGCGAGTACGAGCACGGTGGTGGGCCTTCCTGACGTCCTGACGTGATGGGCCGGCGGAACACGGAGATCTAACCATCGGATCTAATGACACGGCAATCATCAACCATTAATCCGTCGTCGTCCGTGTCGACCGGCTCGCGTCGCCCCCGCTGTCCGGGCAGGATGCTGCCCGTAGCCCCACGCCTCGAGGAAGCCCGTCAGGGAGGCCCGGATGACCGGCAGCACGCCCGCGCCCTTCACCGCCGACGACTACCGGGCCCGCATGGAGCGGGCCGCCCGCGCGGCCGACGACGCGGGGCTGGCCGGCCTGCTGGTGGCGCCCGGCCCCGACCTCGTCTGGCTCACCGGCTACGCTCCCCCCGCCGCCACCGAACGGCTCACTCTGCTCGTCCTCGCCCCCGGCCGGGACCCCGTCCTCGTCGTCCCCGCCCTGGAGGCCCCCGACGCCGCGAAGGCGACCGGCGCCCCCGCCCTGTCCCTGCGGGACTGGACCGACGGCACGGACCCCTACACCACCGCCGCCGCCCTCCTCGGCACCGGCGGACGGTACGGCGTCAGCGACAACGCCTGGGCGATGCACCTGCTCGGCCTCCAGAAGGTCCTCCCCGGCAGCTCCTACGCCTCCCTCACCGAGGTCCTGCCGATGCTGCGGGCCGTCAAGGACGCGGCCGAGCTGGAGCTGATGGCCGCGGCGGGAGCGGCCGCCGACCGGACCTTCGAGGAGATCCGCACGGTCCCCTTCGCCGGCCGCAGGGAGTCCGACGTCGGCGCCGACCTCGCCGACCTGCTGCGGCGCTTCGGCCACTCCCAGGTCGACTTCACCATCGTCGCCTCCGGCCCCAACGGGGCGAACCCGCACCACGAGGTCGGCGACCGCGTCATCGAACACGGTGACATGGTCGTCCTCGACTTCGGCGGCCTGAAGGACGGCTACGGCTCCGACACCTCCCGCACCGTCCACGTCGGCGAACCCACCGACGAGGAGCGCCGTGTCCACGACCTCGTGCGCGAGGCCCAGGAGGCCGGCTTCCGCGCGGTCCGGCCCGGTGTCGCCTGCCAGGAGGTCGACCGGGCCGCCCGCGCGGTCATCGCCGACGCCGGCCACGGCGCCCACTTCATCCACCGCACCGGCCACGGCATCGGCGTCACCACCCACGAACCGCCGTACATGATCGAGGGCGAGGAACAGCCTCTCGTGCCCGGCATGTGCTTCTCCGTCGAACCCGGCGTCTACCTGCCCGGTCGTTTCGGCGTCCGCATCGAGGACATCGTCACGGTGACGGAGGACGGCGGCCGCCGCCTCAACGACACCACCCGCGAACTGGTCATAGTGGACTGAACCCCCGCAGGAGCCCCTGGCACCCATCCGAACGGCGACGCGCGACCATGACCCAGGCACCCACCCCCACCGCGGACACCGTCCGCCGGCTCGTCCACGCCCTCCTCGCGGAGGGCGTGGGAGGCACCAGGGGCAGGAACGGCGCGGGCGGCGCCGTCGGCCCCGACGTACGGCCCGTCCACGAGGAGGCCGGCGAACAGTGCGCGTGGTGGGTCGGCGCACGCCATGTGCTGCGGCTGGCCCCCGACCGGGACGCGGCCGTCCGCCAGCGCCGCGAACTGCGGCTGCGCGACCTCGTCCGCCCGCACGTCCCCGTCACGGTGCCCACGAGCGTCGCCCACGGCGAGTGGTCGCCGGGCCTGACCTACACCCTGGACACCAGGGTGCCCGGCGGCACCGGCGAGGAGCACGAGGTGTCGGCCCTCGGCGAGGCCGACCTCGCCGGACTGCTCGCCGGACTGCGCGAGGTGCCGCCGCGCCAGGCCGAGACCCTCGGCGTGCCGCGCGCCGCCCCCCGCTCGCTGGAGGCCCTGCGCCGCATGGCCGTGGCCGCCGCGGAACACCTCGCCCACGCCGACGAGTTCGATCCCGCCCGCCTGTACCAGCTCACCCCGCCGGGAGCGGCCCAGCTGGCCGCCCAGCCCGCCCCCGCCGTCCTCGTCCACCACGCCCTGCGGGGCGAACACCTCGTCGTCAGCGCCGACGGCCGGGTCCGCGGCGTCCTCGACTGGACCGGCGCGGTCCTCGGCGACCCGGCCGAGGACATCGCCGGCCTCGCGCTCGCGGTGGGCTCCGGCGCCGCCGTCCGCGCCGCCACCCTCGCCGGCTACGGCGCCCGCCCCTGCCTGCGCGGCCTCTGGCTCGCCCGCTGCGACACCGTCGTCCACCTCGCCGAACGCCTCGACGGCCACGGCACCGCCCCCCTGCCCCCGCTCCGCACCCGACTGCGCCGGGCCTGGGAGACGATCCTGCTGGAGCGGGTGACGGAGTTCCGGGAGGACGACGAGAGCTGGTAGTCCCTTCTACGGGCGCTTCCGGTGGTCGTCCCTTCCACGGGCGCTTCTGATGGATTTCCGCGGCGTCGCCGCGGAAATCCATCGCAGCGGGGTGCCGATCGGGGCGGGCCCGCAGTCGGCGTCCAGGGGTGCGGGCCGGCGCATCTCCTGTGTGCCCAGCTGCCGGCCCCGCCGGGGCCTACGGGCTCTGCGGCCATCGTGAGGGAGAACGCCGGGTCCAGGGCCGTCCCGGCTGACGCGTTCGTCATCTCCCGGCCATACCGGCGCCATTGAATAGACGCGATTGAATAGACGCGACGACTAGTCTAATCTCCAGAGTAGACGCAACGGTAAGTCTCGGCATCTGCCGCGCCCGCCGTTCCTTCCGCACACTCAATCGCTCACGAGAGGCCACTTCAGTGGGGAACTCCACCGTCCGCGCCGTCGATGGGACCGGCGCTCCAGAGAGGGCACGCGGCGGCGGCCTCGCCGTGTTCAGCGTGGCCTTCGCCTTCTGGATCACCATGGCGGGCACCACGGCGCCCACCCCGCTCTACCCGCTCTACGGCGAGGAGTTCGGCTTCACGCCGTTCACCGTGACGGTGGTCTTCGCCGTCTACGCGCTCGGTGTCGTCCTCGGGCTGCTGGTCTTCGGCCGGCTCTCGGACCAGGTGGGACGCCGTCCCGTCCTGGTCGCGGCCACCCTGCTGTCCGTGGGCGCCGCGGTGGTCTTCCTGCTGGCCGAGAACGTCGCCGCGATGCTCGTCGGCCGGGTCGTCTCCGGTTTCTCGGCGGCCCTGGTGACCGGCGCCGCCACCGCCTCGCTCACCGAGCGGCTCGGGCAGCACCGCCGTATCAAGCCCGCCACACTCGCGCTGTTCGCGAACATGGGCGGGCTCGCGTGCGGCACGCTGATCGCAGGCATCCTGGCGGACCTCGCGCCCTCGCCGCTGCGCACCCCGTGGGTCGTCATGCTCGCCCTCGCCGCCATCGGCGCGCTCGGTGTCGTCGTGAACGGGGAGAGCTCCGCCCACCGTTCCGGCTTCTCCCTCCAGTTCCAGCCGCTGCACATCCCGGCCGAGATCCGGTCGGACTTCCTGCGCTCCGCGATGGCGGCGGGCGCGGGCTTCGCCGTGCTCGGCGTCCTGACCGCGGTGACGGGTCTGTTCCTGGGGACGGTGCTGCACGAGTCCAGCCACTCGCTGACCGGACTCGTGGTCTTCATCGCCTTCGCGTGCACCGCTCTCGGCCAACTCCTCGTCCGCACCCTCAAGCCCGCCACCGCCCTGCCCGCGGCGTGCCTGGGCCTGATCGTCGCAGCCGGCCTGATCGCCGTCGCGATGGCCACCAGCTCCCTGGCCCCCCTGCTCGTCGGAGCCGCGGTCAACGGACTGGCGACGGGCGTCGCCGTCGGTCACGGCCTCGGCGGCATCACCACGCGCAGCGCTCCCCAGCACCGGGGCGCCTCGGTCTCCACCTTCTTCGCCATCCTGTACTCGATGCTGGCGGTGCCGGCGATCGGAGTGGGCGTCCTGATCCGCGAGACCAGCCTGCGCCCGGCCGGCGAGACGTTCAGCGCCGTGGTCGCCGCGCTCTCCCTGGGCGTCCTGCTCAGCCTGGTGCGGAGCGGCCGGAAGGCCGCCTGAGCGAGGTCCGCCGCGAACCGGTTCGCGGCGGACCCCGCTGTGCCAGAATCACAGCGACGGACACGATGCGAAGGGTCGGCGGAACCATCAGCGCCACGCGGAAACCACAACCTGCCTGTGCGAAGAGCACGGTCATCAGCCGAACCGGTCCACGCCGCAGTGAGAGCGTCCGGCTCGCGGTGCTGCACGCCGCGGACGACCTGCTGGTCGAGCGGGGCTTCGCGGCCCTGACCATCGAGGGCATCGCCCAGCGCGCGGGCGTGGCCAAGCAGACGATCTACCGCTGGTGGAAGTCGAAGGTCGACATCCTCCTCGACACCCTCACCGACGACGCCCGCGAGGCCCTGGAGTGGCGCGTGGACGAGGACGGCAGCGTCGAGGAGAGCCTCACCTCCCACCTGCGGCGCGTGGCCGACTTCTTCGACGAGCCGGCCGGCCAGGTACTGCTGGCACTCCTCGGTCACGCCCAACTGGACAGCGAGACGGCCGCGTCGCTGCGGTCCGGGTTCCTGCGGGAGCAGCGGGAACGTGACGTGGCCGGCCTGCGCCACCTGCTCGCCCGCGACCAGGGGCTCGTCGTCGACGACCGTACGCTCGACCATCTCGTGGATCTGCTGCTCGGTCCGTTGTACTACCGCGTGCTCGTGTTCGGTTCCCCGATCGACAGGGAGCTGGTGGATGCCACGGCCCGCCTCGTCCTCGGGCTCGCCCGCGAGCCGTCGAACCGGGATTCCTGACCTCGCCCCGACCTGAACGAGTGGCCCCCGGCGTTTTCCGTCGGGAGCCACTCGCGTAAGAGGGTCAGTGCAGGCTGATACATCCGCTCCTTATTCCCTCGATAACCGCTTCGGTACGTGATGCCGCGCCCCGCTTGATGAAGATCGAGTGCAGATGGACCTTGACCGTGCGCTCGGAAATGCCGAGCAATCGGGCGACCATCCTGTTGGAGTTCCCCTCCTTGACGTCAGGACCTGACGCTCCCGCGGAGTGAGTGCCGAGACCGTTCTGGTCGCCATGCGACCTGGCACCTGCTCGGAGTCGAGAGTGGTCACTAGTCCTTCGGGCGTCGGACGGGATGCGTGAGACATGTACTTCCCCCTGTCATGCATGATCATCACTCATCAAGACGTGCACGCAAGCGCCATTGCCCACGCGGCCGCATCTTCAACGATTGCTCGTCGCGCAAGCAGTATATTTTATGGGTTCACCGCCATTCATATCGCGGCGGCACTCCGCGACAACGGATCGGGGACGCTGTACACCGTGGATCTCACGAAGGAAAGTGCGCGGCGGCCCGGGAGCATCTGAGATCCGCGGGCGTGGACGAGTCGTGGCCGGCCGTCGCCGCGCTCGGTATGTGCGTCATGCTGGTGTTCGGTCTCGGCGCCGGCGTGAACCTGGCGGTCGGCCGACTGGCCACCAGCGCGCTGCACCCGACGCCGACCGAGGTGCTGTGGATCGTCGACAGCTATCTCATCGTCTTCGGCTGTCTGCTGATTCCGAGCGGAGCCGTGGGAGACCACTTCGGACGAAAAGGAGCCCTGCTCACCGGCCTGGCCCTGATGGTCGTGGGATCCCTCGGATCCACCGTCTCCCCGACCGTCGCCCTGCTGCTCGTGGCCCGGGCGGTGACCGGCGCCGGCGCCGCCCTGATTCTGCCCAACAGCCTTCCACTCCTCATCGGCTGCTATCCGCCCGCCAAACGCGGTCACGCCGTCGCGCTGTGGACCGCGTTGAGCGGCGGCGGGGTGGCGGGCAATATCGTGGCCGGCGCCGTTCTCCACTTCCTCGACTGGCAGGCCCTGTTCGTGGTCGCCGCCCCCCTCGCCGCATTCGGAATCGTCGTGGCGGCGAAGTCCCTGCCCCGGGTCGAACGCCATCAGCACTCGCTGGACGCGGGCGGGGTTCTGCTCCTCGTGACCGCGGTCTTCGGTGTGCTGTTCGGCATCATCGAGGGGTCCGAACTCGGCTGGACGTCCCCCGGCGTACTGCTCGGTTTTGCCGCCGGCGCGGTTTTTCTCGCGCTTTCCGCCGGTACGAACTCCGCCAGGAGCAGCCTCTGCTGGACCCCCGCGTATTCCGCCGTCCCGGAATGCGCGCCGGGACCCTCGGCATCGTCGTGTCCTTCGTCGCCATGTACTCGGTGTTCTGTCTCAACGGCCAATACCTGATGAACGTCAAGGACTGTCCTGCCGTGCCGGCGGGACTGGGCACGGCCCCGCTGGCCGTCGTGATCTTCCTGGTCCCGCCGCGGGCCGCCCGACTGGCCGACCGGTACGGCTCGCCTCCCGTCGTCGCCTGCGGGCTGCTCATGGTCGTCGTCGGGCTGGGGCTCTTCTCCCTGTGCGGTCCCGATACCGCCTACGTCTCGTACGCCGGGTGCATCGTCGTGGTCGGCGTCGGGTCGGGGCTGTCCAACCCGCCGCTGTCCCGGGCCGTCGTCAGCTCGGTGCCCGCGCGTCAGGCGGGCGTCGGCTCCGGCCTGACCAGCTTCAGCCGGGAGATCGGCGGGGCGTTGGGGTTCGCCGTGTTCGGCACGCTGCTCGACGCCCGGTTCACCGAGGCCCTCCCGGCCGGGCTGCGGCACCTGAGCGGGGCGTCCGGAGGACAGGCACTGGGCACCGTCCTGCGCGGTGCGGAACACTCCGGGTCCGCCGCGGCAGTACTCTCCGCGCAGGCACGGGAGGCGTTCACCACGGGGATGGCCGAGTCGTTGCGGTGGATCGCCCTGCTGTTGCTTTTGGCGGCACTCCTGGTCATAGCGTGGCTGCGTCCCCATGCCGCGGAGCGGACCACTTCCCAGGAGCAGCCTTGAGCGGAACCGGCGTCGACGACCCCGGCCAGGACGGTGACTGGGCCCACGAGCTGCCCGGCGTCCCGGCGCCCCACGTGGACCTGCGGCTGCTGCCCGCCCTGGACGCGCTGCTCCAGGAGGGCAGTGTCACCGGGGCGGCGGAGCGGCTGGCGCTGTCCCCGCCCGCCATGAGCCGGACCCTGTCCAAGATCCGCCGTGTTCTCGGCGACCCCGTGCTGGTGCGCGCCGGGCGGGGGCTGGTTCCCACGCCGCGGGCGCTGGAGCTCCAGCCGAAGGTGCGGGCCCTGATGCGGGAGGCCGAAGCCCTCCTCGCCCCGAGCCGGCAGGAGGACCTCACCCAGGTCAGCAGGACCCTGACCATCGTCGCGGACGAGGCCTACGCGGCGGTGCTGGCTCCGGCGCTGCTGAACCGGGCGAGCGCGGAGGTGCCGCTCGCCCGGTTCACGTTCACGGTGGAGAGAACCCACGGCAGCGCGCCCCTGCGGGAGGGGGCCGTGGACATCGAGGTGGGCGTCATCGACGAGTGCAGCCCGGAACTGCGCATCGAACCGCGCTTCGAGGACCGCTTCGTGGGAGTGGCGCGATCAGGACATCCTCTGCTGGACACGGCCGTGAGCGCGGCGGCGTTCGCCTCCGTACGGCACGTCAGCGTCTCCCGCAAGGGCCGTATGACGGGCCCGATCGACGAGGCGCTGCACGCGCGTGGTCTGCGCCGGGACGTCATCGCCTCCGTGCCGAACTACGGCGAGGCGCTGCTGATGATCGCGTCGAGCGACCTGGTGACCGCGATGCCCCACTCGCTCGCCGCCCGCGCGCGGGAGTGCGTGGGCATCGAGCTGTTCGACCTTCCGGTGGAGACCGAGCCCGTCAACATCTGCCAGGCCTGGCACCCCCGCCGTGAGACCGAGCCCGTCCACGTATGGCTCCGCCACGCCGTCCGCTCCGCACTGACCCGGTCGGCGCCCCCGGCCCGCCCCGCCGACCAGGACGTCCACGGCCGGCGGTGACGCCGGCGTGCCCGGCCGGGCACCGACGACCGCTTCGACACCGGCCCGTCGAGCAGGACGTCCACGGCCGGCGGTGACGCCGGCGTGCCCGGCCCGGCGACGGCGCCGACGAGCAGTCGGGCGGCCAGGTGGGGAGCGATGTCGCCGCGTATGCCGCCGCCCTCGACGGCCCGTTCCAGCAGTTCCGTCAGCCGCCGGACCACCGCTGCACGGCACACGGCGTCGGGGGCGCGCGGGCCCGGCTCGCCGTCCGGTCGGTCAGAAGAGGGCGTACCGGCCCGGGTGGGCCGCCGCGGCGCCGGCCAACCCGTGCAGCAGCGCGACGAGTCGGTCGACGGGCCGGCCCGCCCCGGCGGCGCTCTCGGCCAGCAACGCCCGCACGTCCGCGCGGACCGGCCGCGTGATCGCCCGCCGCAGTTCGGCCTTGCCCTTCACGTGCCGGTACAGCGCCGCCTTGGTGAAGCCGAGGCGCGCGGCGATGTCGCTCATGCTCGTCGCGTCGTAGCCCCGCTCGTGGAACAAGGCCGTCGCGGCCGTGAGGACGTCCTCACGGCCGCGACGGAGGCGGGGCGACGACGGCGTCGTCGGTGGCGGGCTCACCGCGGTGACCGCCCCCGGCACAGCTCCAGCAGCGCCTCGGCGACGCCCCGCTCCGCCTTCCCCCAACTCTTCGGCGTACCTGCCCCGTACGGAGAGCTCGCGCCCGGAGTCGACCTGGGAGCCGCCGCCTCCGGTACGGATCCGCTGGATCTCCCGGGACGTCTTCAGCCGTTCCTTGAGCGTGCCGATGAGGAAGCGGTCCAGGGCGTCGATCTGTTCGCGCAGCCGGGCGATGTCCCCGGACGCGATGTCCCCGGACGCGGTGTCCGCGGAGCCGTCGGCTTCGCCGGTGATCTCGGTGTGCATCGTCTTGCTCCGTTCGTACGACGGGACATGGGTCGCCGAGGGATACGACCCCAGGGATCTCAGCCCGGGCACACGCAGGCGCAGCAGCCCGGCGGCGCGCTCGGTCGCGGCCGGTTCGGCGCCGCCCGGGCAGTCGGCGAACAGGACCGAGCCGCCGCGCCCGTCGGGCACGGTCCGCAGGGACACGGACCGCAGGAAGGGGTGGCGCCGCAGGCCGTCGAGCAGCCCGCCGAGTTCCTCGGGCCGGCCCGGGAGACGCCCGACCAGCGAGGTGCGGTCGGCGGCGGGCCGCGGGCCGCTCCGCCCACCGGGACGCGCGCACAGCAGGAACCGGGTGGCCGCGCCGGCGGTGTCCTGTATCCCGGTGACCAGGACCTGAAGGCCGTAGTGCGCGGCGGTGAAGTCCCCGGCCACCGCGGCGTCGCACTCCCGGTCCCGGACCCGGCGAGCGGCCTCGGCGTTGGACGGTGCCGGCGTCCAACGCGCCCGCGGCACCCGCCTGTCGAGCCATCCGCCGACCTGTGCCCCGGCGTGCGGATGGCCGCTCACCGTGCGGATCTGCGCGAGCCGCGTGCCGGGGCGGACCAGGAGGGCGAACTCGACGGGCAGCACGACCTCCCTGAGCACGGTCAGCGCGGGTGACTCGGAGAGGGCGCGCACCGTGTCCGCCACCAACCCGGCCACCGTGTTGTGCACGGGCAGCATGGCCGCGTCCACGGCACCCCGGCACACCAGCGTCAGGGCCTCGGCGGCTGTGGCGGCCGGTGACAGCCGGGAGCCCGCGGCCTCCGGGAGGGACCGCAGGGCCAGTTCGGTGAAGGTGCCTTCCGGGCCCAGATAGGCGAACCGCCGCTCCGGGTACGGGAGTCGTCCCGGTGCGGGAAACACCTGGATGTCCGGTGTCGGCGTCCTCATGTCACGCGGTGGCCAGCGCGGCGTCCATCGTGCTCGCCACCGCGCTCTTGGCCCGCCGCAGCTCCTTCTCCTCCAGCAGCCCGGGGGCGAACGCGGCCGCGTCGATGGTGACGGCGGCGGCGGTCCGCCCGGCCTGCTCCACCTCCACCGTCGTACGGAACGTGAGCCGGCTGGGCTCCGACACCTGCGACTCGTCCACCGTCAGCCGCACGGTGGCGCCCACGGGGAAGAGGAAGTTGGAGAACGTGGTGTTCATGGAGTTGAGGACGATGTAGTAGCGCTGCTGCGGCCAGCGTGCCGTGAAGTAGCGCTCCACCACCGCGACGAACATCTGGCGGGCCGCCTCGACGGCCACCATGCCCTGCACGTGCACCCGGTCCTGGACGTCGACGAGCAGTTCGTTGTGGTCGTGCAGCCCTAAGGAGGCCTCGAACGGCGCGTAGTGCTCCTTGTTCGATCCCAGGGTGGACAGGAACGCGGCCTTGAAGTCGGGGGTGCGGCCCAGCCAGCCGTACGTCATGCGCGCCCACTCCTCCATGGCCCGTGCGGCGGCGCGCAGGTCGCCGGAGGTGTACGGGGCCTTGAAGCAGGGGTGGGTGAAACCGCCGTTGCCGGTGTCGGTGGGGACGACCAGTTTGCTGTTGCGCTCGGGGTCGTGGAGCGCGTCGAAGAGCCGGGCCACCATGCGGGAGTTGTTGCGGAAGGCCGCGTGGCTCGTGACGTCCCGCACCTTCTCGCCGTAGATCCTCACCTCCCGGCCGTCCCGGCCGTGTGGGTGTGCGACCCGATGCACGGCAACACCTTCACCGCGCCGAGCGGCCACAAGAGCCGGCGCTTCGAGGACGTCCTGGACGAGATCACGGGCTTCTTCGAGGTGCACCGGGCGCTGGGTACGCATCCCGGCGGGGTGCACGTGGAGCTCACCGGCGAGGACGTCACCGAGTGCGTGGGCGGGAGCAACGAGGTCCTCTCCGACGACCTGCACCTGTGGTACGAGACCGCGTGCGACCCCCGCCTGAACCGCGGGCAGTCGATGGACCTGGCCTTCCGGGTCGCCGAGTGGTTCAGCGCCGAGAAGCGCCGCCTCGGCCGCCCCCGCCCGGAGCCCGCCTCGATCCGCCCGGCGGGCGTGCCGGTGTACGCGGCCTACGCGGCGTCCCCCGGCTGAGCGCCGGATCCCGACCGTCGCGAGACTCCCCGAGAGGAAGGACCACTTACCGTGCGGCACTTCGAGTACTTCCGCGTCGGCAGCACCTACGAGCTGGGGGCCACCCGGCTCACGAGCGAGGACATCATCGGCTATGCGCGGGCGTGGGATCCGATGCCCTTCCACCTGGATCCCGAGGCGGCGGCCCGCTCCCCTTTCGGCGGCCTGGTGGCCAGCGGCTGGCACACCGGCGCCGTGGTCATGGGGCAGTTCGTCCGCGCCCTGCTCGCCGGCTCCGCCTGCCAGGGCTCCTACGGCATGGACGAGGTCCGGTTCCTGCGCCCGGTGCGCCCCGGCGACGAGCTGCGCGGACGGGCCACCGTGGAGGAGGCCGCGCCGCATCCCCGGCGCCCGGACACGGGCACGGTCCGTTTCGTCGTCGAGGCGGACAACCAGCAGGGCGAAGCGGTGTACCGGATGCGTACGCGGCTGCTGTTCGGACGCGCGGAGACCAGCGGCGCCCCGCGTGAGGAGGCGGTCGTGCACCGCTGAGGGCGCCCGTGCCGCCCGTCGACTCCCGTTTCCCTTCGGATTCCCCCGGTCCGGGGGAAACGGGGCACCTCCCGAAGGACCTGGCGGATGCCTGGGCTTTGACCATACGCACCGTTGCGTCTAGTCTCGTAGGGGCGATCTTCCGGACCGGTCCTCGCCGACCGCCCGGGACGGACGCCGCGACGCGAGGAGGAGGGCACGCCATCGACGCCCCACACGACACCCGGCAGCCGGCCGACGCGCCCGCGGTGCGCACCAGGAGCGGCCCGCGGCGCAGCGAGGCCGCACGCGTCGCGGTCCTGCGAGCGGCCGACGACCTGCTGATGGACGTCGGCTTCCACGCGATGACGGTGAGCGCGATCGCCGAGCGGGCGGGAGTCGCCAAGCAGACCATCTACCGGTGGTGGCGGTCGAAGGTGGCCATCCTCCTCGACGTCCTGGAGGAGGACCTGCACGACAGGGCGTCCTGGCCGGAGCTCCCGGACTCCGCGCAAGCCGCCCTGGAGCAGCATGTGACACACCTGAGCCGGGTCTTCACCCAGTCCCCCACCGGCCACGTGCTGTTCGTGCTCATCGGTCACGCCCTGCACGACGCGAAGACCGCCACGGTCCTGCGCGACCAGGTGCTGCCCCGTCAGCGGCAGTACGACCGCTCGCGCGTCCGGCAGGCCCTCGCCCCCCTTCCCGGCCGCGAGGTGACCCCGGACGAGGCCGACCAGCTCCTCGACCTGCTCATCGGCCCCGCCTTCCACCGGGCCTTCACCACGGGACAGCCGCTGGACCCGCGGTTCGTCGAGCGCCTGACCGCCACCGTCCTGGCCTGCCGGCACGGCGTCCCGCAGGCACCCCCCTCCACCTGAAGGGCTGTTCCCCATGTTCCGCACCCGTCGCACCCGCCATACCGCCACGGTGGAGGCGGTCTCCCTGATCGCCCCGCGCATGGCCCGCATCACCCTGTCCGGACCCGGCATGTCCGCCTTCCACCCCGACGAACCCACGCAGTGGGTGAAGCTGTTCGTGACCGACCCCCTCGACGGCCGGTCGGTGGGCCGCGCCTACACCGTGCGCCACTACCGTCCCGCCGAACCGCGGCTGGACGTCGACGTGGTGCTGCACGGCAACGGTCCGGCCGCACGCTGGGCCGAAGCCGCCCGCCCGGGCCAGGAGGTCTCCTTCGGCGGCCCCAAGGGGTCCTTCCGCCCCGTCCCCGGCACGGACTACTACCTCCTGGCCGGCGACGAGAGCGCCCAGCCCGCGATCCTCACCATCGCCGAGAGCCTGCCGCCCGGTCAGCGCGGCGCGGTCTACCTGGAGGTGGAAGGCCCCGAGGCCGAGACCGAGGTGAGCCGCCCGGCCGGCCTGGACGTCGTGTGGGTCCACCGGGGCGCCGGCCGTCCGAAGGGCGAGGCGCTGCGCGACGCCGTCCTCCGAGCCACCGTCCCGCACGCGCGCGTCACCGCGTGGGCGGCCGGCGAGTCCGGTGCCGTCAGGGCCATCCGCCGCCACTTCACGGAAGCCCTCGGCCTGGACCGCCACCACGCCTACGCGAAGGGCTACTGGAAACAGGACGAGGCGGACCACCGCGATCCACTGGCCTCGGATCAGCAGTGCTTCCTCATCGTGCGGAGGCCACCGCCGGGCAGGCCTTCCCCACGCTCGGGCGGCCCGGCCCACCGGCACACGCCCGGGTCTGACCCGCCACCCCTGCTCCAGCACCGAACACGCCCTACTCCTGCTCCAGCACCACACACGCCTCCCCCGGCACATGCAGCAACCCGTCCGCCCCCGGCGCCGCCACCGGCTCCCACGCGGCCAGGACGCGGGCGGGGCGTGGCCCCAGGGGGATCGCCGCCGTCTCCTTGCCGAGGTTGACGGCCACCCGTACGTCCCCGCGCCGGAAGGCCAGCCAGCGGGCCTGGGGGTCGTGGGCGGTCTTCAGGTCGGTGAGGTCGGGGTCGGTGAGGTCGGTCTGGGCGTGGCGCAGGGCGATGAGTTCGCGGTACCAGGCCAGCACGCGCGCGTGGGGCTCGCGGCGCGGCTCGGACCAGTCCAGGCAGGAGCGGTCGCGCGTCGCCGGGTCCTGCGGGTCGGGCACCTCCTCCTCGGCCCAGCCGTGCGCGGCGAACTCCCGCCGTCTGCCCCGCCGTACGGCCTCGGCGAGGTCGGGGTCGGTGTGGTCGGTGAAGAACTGCCAGGGGGTGCCCGCCGCCCACTCCTCGCCCATGAAGAGCATCGGGGTGAAGGGGGCGGTGAGGACCAGGGCGGCGGCGCAGGCCAGCAGGCCGGGGGAGAGGGTGGCCGACAGGCGGTCGCCCTGGGCGCGGTTGCCGATCTGGTCGTGGGTCTGGCCGTAGCCGAGGAGCCGGTGCGCGGGCAGCCGGGTGCGGTCCAGGGGACGGCCGTGGTGGCGGTTCCGGAAGCTCGAATACGTCCCGTCGTGGAACCAGCCGCCCGTGAGGGTCTTGACGAGCGCGGCGAACGGGTCGCGGGCGAAGTCGGCGTAGTACCCCTGGGACTCGCCGGTGAGGGCGGTGTGCAGGGCGTGGTGGAAGTCGTCGTTCCACTGCGCGTGCAGGCCCAGCCCGCCCTCCCGGCGGGGGGTGATCAGCCGCGGGTCGTTCAGATCGGACTCGGCGATCAGGAACAGGGGCCGGCCCGTCTCGGCGGCCAGGGCGTCCACGGCCGCCGACAGCTCCTCCAGGAAGGGGTACGCGCGCGTGTCGGCCAGCGCGTGCACCGCGTCCAGGCGCAGCCCGTCCAGCCGGTGGTCGCGCAGCCACGCCAGCGCGCTCTCCAGCAGGTACGCGCGGACCTCGTCCGAGCCGGGCGCGTCGAGGTTGACGGCCGACCCCCACGGCGTGTGGTGCGTGTCGGTGAAGTACGGGCCGAAGGCCGGGAGGTGGTTGCCGGACGGGCCGAGGTGGTTGTGCACGACGTCCAGGACGACGCCGAGCCCGAGGCCGTGCGCCCGGTCCACGAACCGCTTCAGCGCCTCCGGCCCGCCGTACGGCTCGTGCACCGCCCACAGCGAGACACCGTCGTAGCCCCAGCCGTGCCGGCCGGGGAAGGGGCACAGGGGGAGCAACTCGACGTGTGTGACGCCCAGTTCCGCGAGGTGCCCGAGCCGCTCGGCGGCCGCGTCCAGGGTGCCCTCGGGGGTGTAGGTGCCCACGTGCAGCTCGTACAGGACCGCGCCCCGCAGCGGGCGGCCCGGCCACGGCGTGCGCCAGGTGAAGCGCGACTGGTCCACCACGGCGCTCAGGCCGTCGGGGCCGTCCGGCTGACGGCGGGAGCGCGGGTCGGGCAGGACCGGGCCGTCGTCCACCGCGAAGCCGTACCGCGAGCCGTCCGCGGCCTCCGCCTCGCCGGTCCACCAGCCCGCCCGCCCGGGATCACGCTCCAGCGCGCGCGTGGCCCCGTCGCACTGGAGCGTCACTCGTTCGGCCTGCGGTGCCCACACCTCGAACTGCACGGACGGTTCCCCTTCGTCTGCTCACCGTGATGCCCCAGCCCTCCCATCGTGCTCCACCCGCGGTGGATCCGCCGGGCGAACACCCGGGCACGCGCGCGAGGAGCACGGATTTCCCGTTTCCTGGACACCCGGGGTTCACTGACCGACAATCACCAGCGTGACGTCGTCCTTCGAGTTCAACACGTACCCCGCGCGGCTGTCCGACGCGGAGCGCGACAGGGCGCTGAAGGTGCTGCGTGACGGCGTCGCCATGGGCCGCCTGTCGCACGACACGTTCATCCGCCGGATGGAGCTGGCGCTCACCGCCCGGCGCTCCGACGAACTCGCCGCCCTCACCGCCGACCTGCCCCGGGAGAACCGCTTCTCCCGGGTCGTCTTCGGCACCGTCGAGGCCGTCTCCGGGTTCACCGTCCGGCTGCGGCGGGCCTGGCAGGCCGAGCGGCTGCCCAAGCTGCTCCTGCCGCACCCCGGCACCGAGCACACCCTGCGCATCGGCCGGGACCCCGCGAGCGGCCTGCGGCTCACCCACGAGAGCGTCTCCCGCGTGCACGCCGAGCTCTGCCGCCAGGGCGGCATGTGGGTGCTGCGCGACCTCGGCTCCACCAACGGCACGACCGTCAACGGGCGCCGTGTCATCGGCGCGGCCGTCGTCCGCGAGGGGGACCAGGTCGCCTTCGGACAGCTGGCGTTCCGCCTCTCGGCGAACTGAACACCGCCCCAAGTCCTCGCGCCCGCGGCGGTGTTGACGTACCCCCCGCGCCATGACTCACTGTGCGTACACCGCGCACTCCCGGTGAACCGACGAACCGACGAACCGACGAACCGGCGAACCGGCGAACCGACGAACCGACGGCGCTCCGACGCGGAGGTGTGCCCTGCCGCCACTCCTGCGCTACCCCACCGTGGACGAGATCGCGGCCCGCGCGGCCGCGCTCGCCGCCCGCCGGCCCGGGGACGCCCGGCTGCGCCGCGTCGGGCTCTCCCGCGCGGGCACGCCCCTGTGGCTGCTGTCCGTCGGACACGGCACCCGCCAGGCGCTCGTCGTGGCCGGACCGCACGCCAACGAGCCCGTCGGCGGCGCCACCGTCCTGCGGCTGGCCGAACGCGTCCTCGCCGACCCCCGCCTCGCCGAGGGCGCCGACGCCACCTGGAACCTGCTGCTGTGCCTGGACCCCGACGGCCTGCGCCACAACGAGGGCTGGCTGACCGGTCCGTACACCCTCGGCCGCTACTTCCGGCGGTTCTTCCGCCCGGGCTTCCTCGAACAGCCCGAGTGGCTGCCCGAGGGAGCGGCCGCCGCCGCCCTGCCCGAGACCCGCGCGCTGCTCCGCCTCCAGGACGAGCTGAAACCTTTCTTCCAGTGCTCGCTGCACGGCGTCGACGTCGGCGGCGGCTTCGTGGAACTCACCCGTGACCTGCCCGGACTCGCCCAGCGGACGGCCCACGCCGCCGCCCGCCTCGGCATCCCCCGCGAACTCGGCGCCTACGACACCCTGTACTGGCCCCGCCTCGGACCCGCCGTCTACCGCATCCCGCCGCCACGCCCGCGCGACCTGGCCGCCGCCATCACCGAGGGCCGTCGAGTCGACCTGGTACCACCCGCACCGGCACGGCACGGTCACCGCCGTCGTCGAGTCGCCCATGTGGGGGGTCGCCGCCGTCGAGGACGCCTCCCCGCCCGCCGACCGGGACGCGGCGCTGCGCACGGTCAGCGGGACCCTGCGGCACGACACCCGCCTCCTGGAACGGCTCCTCACCCGGGTACGGCCCCACCTCCCCGGCACCCCCGACGCCGCACGCCTGCTCGCGCCGGTCGACGACTATCTCCTGGTCTGCCCCGGCCTCGCCACCGCCTGGGACCCGGACACCGCCGACCCCACCCATCCGCTCCCGCCGCTCAGCACCGCCCATCTGACCGCCCTGCGCATCGCCGGCCGCCGCATCGCCGTCCGGACGGCCGGTCTGCTGCACCAGCTCGTCACCGGCGCCGGACACGACCCGGCCGGGGCGCTGCCGGAGCTGGACGGGCTCATCGACCGGTGGTGCGCCGACTACCGCGACGGCTTCCAGGCGCGCTGGATCCCCGTCGCCCGCCAGGTGGAGTACCAGGTGCGGGTCGTGCTCGCGGCGTTCGACCTCGCCGGGCGCCACGCCGCCGGTCCCGCACGATCGGGTGAGCCGGACTGGGGAAGCCGGCCCGCCGTGCCGATGCACCGGGAATGAGGCACTTCCCCCCACACCCCGTGCTCGGCGCCCTCTCCGCCGCCACCGCGCTCCTCCTCGCCGCCGCCCCGGTGCCGGCCGCCGCGCCCCGCGACGGGCTGCCCGGCGACTGGGTCCGGCTGACGGTCACCGGGGGCGGCCCCCGTTCCGCCGGCACCCGCGGCACCCTGCTGCTGTGCGACCCGCCCCGGGGCCACTCCCGCGCCGCCGAGGCCTGCGCCGACCTCGACGCGGCGCGCGGTGACATCCGCTCCATCCCCGCGGGGGACGGCATCTGCTCCCTGGTGTACGCCCCGGTGACCGCCGAGGCCCACGGGCGGTGGAAGGGCCGCACCGTCACGTACACCGAGGACTTCGCCAACGCCTGCGTGATGTACGCCGAGACGGGCGCCGTGTTCGCCCTGGACGACGAGCGGCCGCCCGGCCTTCCCGGTCTTCCGCCCGCCCTCCCCGGTCCTGCCGAGCGGTCGGGGGACTGACCTCCGCGGTCCGCTTCGGGGCTCCCCGTAGGCGGGCGGGCG
The DNA here is from genome assembly GCF_044750285.1 of Streptomyces sp. NPDC088812. Taxonomy (NCBI): domain Bacteria; kingdom Bacillati; phylum Actinomycetota; class Actinomycetes; order Kitasatosporales; family Streptomycetaceae; genus Streptomyces; species Streptomyces sp. NPDC088812. The sequence continues at coordinate 154,281 of NZ_JBIVJP010000010.1, forward strand.
GCTCCGGGGGCGTACGGCCGTGTGCGCACCCGTCCACCTGTGCAGCCGTGGCACCTGTGCAGCCGTGGCACCTGTGCAGCCGTGGCACCAGTGCAGCCGTGGCACCAGTGCGGCTGTAGCACCTGTGCACCTGCATGTTCCGCGTGCCGCCCGCGGTCTGCCGCGTGCCCGCGCCTACGCCGCCCCCTCGCGCGCGTGCAGCGCCGCCGCCACGACCGTACGGGACTGGTGCTCCACCTGGTGCTCCACCGGCACCCAGCGGGCACGGAAGCGTTCGGCGAAGGACTCGCTCCAGGCCGCGACGAGGTGCTCCAGCCGGGGGGCCGCCCGGTCCTCCCGCTCCCGCAGGACCCGCCACAGCATCGCCGCCGCCCGCAGCGGCAGCCGCCGGGCGAAGGCGTCCACGCTGCCGACGTACGCCATCGTCGTGTCGGCCGGTGGGGTGTGGGTCAGGTCCGCGGCCAGACCCGGCACCAGCTCCAGTCCCCACCGGGCCGCTCTGAGCAACGGCCCGTCCACCCCCTCCAGGCGCGGCAGCGCCTCCGCCAGCACCCGCTCCACCTCCCACGCGTCCCGCAGCAGCCGGTGCGCCAGGCGGCGGATCGCCGCGGCCGGGGCGGGGTGCGGGGCGGGGTCGTCCACCATGTCGCTCGCCCACATCGGCACCTCGACGACCGCGGTCAGACCGCCGTAGCGGTGGGCGTGGTACCAGGTGCTGTGCCGGGCGTCGTCCGGCATGCTCGGGTACGCCGCGCCCGCCCCCGGCTCCGGCATCACGTGCACCCCGGGCCCGGACGCCGGCCAGCCCGCCGCGTCGGAGGAGCCCGTCTCCACCGGTATGTGCAACTGCGCCGCCGACTTGGCGAACGGCTCGGCCAGCCCCGGGATGTCCTTCGTCAGCTGCACCCAGCTGCCGCCCAGGTCGGTGCCGTGCAGCGTCACCTGGAGGTAGGGCCGCAGCTCGTCGATGACCCGGGTCAGCGCGCGCGTCTCGGGCGGCAGCCGGTCCGGCGGGAGGACGGCGGGCGACCACTCCGGCTGCTCCGGGCCCGCGGGCCGGAAGAAGCCGAGGTGGTAGTCGAGCAGGCTGCGCGGCGACGGGGCGCGGTGCAGGCTCGCCCCGTCGGGGTCGGCGCACAGCAGGAAGTGCCAGGACAGACCGTCCCGCAACTCCCTCTCGTGCACCACCCGTTCGGCGAGCGCGAGCAGGGTCGGCCCGCCGGTCGGCTCGTTCGCGTGCGCCCCGGCGACCACCAGCACCGCGCGTCGGGCACGGCCCACGGACAGCAGGTGCAGCGGCCGTCCCGCACGGGAGAGCCCCACCCGGCGCAGCGCGCACAGACCGGGTTGGAGCGCGGTCAACGACCCCGCGAGCGAGGTCAGTTCGCGCACCGTGGGGTAGCGCTGCTCCGGCACCAGACTCACCCCCGTCACGTCAGCCCGGCCTTCGCCATCCGCAGTACCCCATGGACGCCCCGCGCTGTCAAGAACGCCCAGGGGAGCCTCCCCGGGGCGCCCGGATGCGCGTACCGGACCGCGTCGGAGCGGCCGGCGCGCTCAGGGCGCTCCCGACGGATCTCCGCGACGCCGCGGGCGGCCGGCAGGCGACGGGCGGGAGCGCCGGCCGGCGACCCGCTGCCGCCGCCCGTCCACAACCTCCCAGGACAGAACACCTAGTCGGCCACCCGTTCCAGCAGCGCCACCGGCAGCCGGTGGAACAGCTCCGCCACGCGCGCGTGCCCGGTGAACTTCCGTCCGCCGTCCAGGGCGTCGGCCCACCGCCCCGGCGGCAGCGCGAGCCGGGTGTCCCGCCAGCCGCCCGCCTCCGCCAGCCGCAGCGACAGACGTGTCACGGCCGTGACGACCTCCCCGGAGCGCGCGAACGCCAGACAGTGGCCGGCGGCCGGCCCCTCGGCGGTCAGCGGCGCGTACGTCGCCGACTCCCCGAAGACGTCCGGCCGCCGCCGGCGCAGCCGCAGCGCCGCCGCCGTCACCTCGCCCTTGGCACCGGGAGCCTCCGGCGGCAGGGACACGGGCCGGCGGTTGTCCGGGTCCACCAGGGCCCGGTACTCGCCCTCCGTGCCCTGGTAGACGTCCGGCACCCCCGGCATCGTCAGGTGCACCAGCGCCGTACCCAGCACGTTCGCCCGGATGTGCGGCTCCAACGCCTCCCGCAGCGCGGCCACCCGCTCGCCGGGCGCCCCGCACGGCCCCGCCGCGACGAACGCGGCCACCGCCTCCTCGTACGGCGGCTCCTGCTCCGTCCAGCTCGTGTACAGCCCCGCCTCGCGCACGTGCTTGAGCAGCGCCTCCCCGACCCGCTCGGGGGCCGCCGGCCCGAGCCCGAACACCGTCTGCCAGACCACCCACGCCGTCTGCCCGTCCGGCACGGCCTCCTCGGCCCGCGTCACCTGCTCCAGGACCTCCTCCCAGCGCCGCGGGCACTGCGACAGCACGGCCAGCGCGGCCCGCACGTCGGCACTGCGCTTGGTGTCGTGCGTCGACACCACCGTCCCGGTCGCCGGCCAGTCGCGCTGCACGCGCGCGCAGTAGGCGTGGAACCGGTCCGGGGACACGCCCGGCCGGCCCGGATCGCCGCCCACCTCGTTCACCGACAGCAGCGGCACGTACCGGTAGAACGCCGTGTCCTCGAGAGCCTTGGCCCGCAGCGCGGACGCCGTCTGCGCGAACCGCGTCCGGAACTCCACCGCCGCCGGGCCCGAGCCGCCGCCCAGCACCAGGGCGCGCACCACGTCGACCGCGCCCGCCTCCTCGGGGACCACGAAGGCGTGCCGCGCCTCCCCGGCGGCCTCCTCGGTGACCACCTCGGACGCGTCACCCGAGGCGTAAGGCCGGTACACCTCCAGCCGGACCAGCAGCTCCTCCAGGGCCGTGCGCAGCGCCCAGGGCGCCCGGTCGCGCAGCGCAGGGTCCGGGGAGGCGGCGCACACCCGCACCGCCGTCCGGGTCAGCCGGTCCAGCTCGGTGGCCAGCTCGTGCGCGAGCACCCCGTACGCCGCCCGCCGGGCCGTCGCCGCCCACTGGCCGCCCCGGTCGGTCTGCGGGGCCGCGAAACGCCGGTACAGCGCGAGCAGCTCGCCGGCGCCGCGCGGGTCGGTGAAGAGCCCGTCGACGTGGCGCAGGGCGTCGTAGCCCGTGGTGCCGGCGACCGGCCAGGAGTCCGGCAGGCGTTCCTCGTCCGCAAGGATCTTCTCCACGACCGTCCAGCGGCCCCCGCTCGCCCCGTGCAGCCGCTCCAGATAGGTGTCGGGGTCGGCGAGGCCGTCGGGGTGGTCGACGCGCAGCCCGTCCACCACGCCCTCGTGCAGCAGCTGGAGGACCTTCGCGTGCGTGGCCTCGAACACCTCGGGGTCCTCCACCCGCACCCCGATCAGCTCGGAGATGCTGAAGAACCGCCGGTAGTTGAGCTCGGTGCGGGCCAGCCGCCACCACACCGGCCGGTACCACTGCGCGTCCAGCAGCTGGGGCAGCGGCAGGTCCTCGGTGCCCTCGCGCAGCGGCAGCTCGTGGTCGTGGTAGCGCAGGACACCGCCGTCGACGCGGAGCCGGCCGAGTTCGTCGCCGACCGGCCCGCCCAGCACCGGCAGCAGCAGCTGGCCGCCCTGCGCCTCCCAGTCGATGTCGAACCAGCGCGCGTACGGCGACCTCGGGCCCTCCCGCAGCACCTCCCACAGGGCCCGGTTGTGGCGCGGGGCCACCGCCATGTGGTTCGGCACGATGTCCACGACCAGTCCGAGCCCGTGCTCCCGCGCGGTGCGGGACAGCGCCCGCAGACCCTCCTCCCCGCCGAGCTCCTCGCGCACGCGCGTGGGGTCCACGACGTCGTACCCGTGCGGGGAGCCGGGCACGGCCTCCAGCACGGGCGACAGGTGCAGGTGCGACACCCCCAGCGACGCCAGGTACGGCACGGCCGCCGCCGCGGCCGCGAACGGGAACGCCGGCTGCACCTGGAGCCGGTAGGTGGCCGTGGGCACGACAGGGGCGGTGCGCTCAGAGGTCATGCAGACCTACGTACCCGCCGCGCCCCTGATCGTGTCACCGCACCCGCCAGGTGGACGGACGCCGGCCCACCCGGGACAGCACTGCTAGGCCGGTCGCTGGAGCACCGTCATGCCGCGGTCCACCAGGGTCAGCCGGTCCCCGGCCGCGACCTTGGCGCCCACGCCCCGCGCCGGTGCCGCCGGGTCCGCCGTGTCCACGACCACCTGCCACTGCCGCCCGTGGTCGACCGGCACCACGAACTCCAGCGGCCGCGGCGAGGCGTTGAACATCAGCAGGAAGGAGTCGTCGGTGATCCGCTCCCCGCGCGCGCCCGGCTCGGAGATCGCGTTGCCGTTGAGGAACACGGTCAGCGCCGACGCCTGCGCCGAGTTCCAGTCCCGCTGGGTCATCTCCTTGCCCTCGGGGGTGAACCAGGCGATGTCCGACAGCTCGTCGTGGGTGCCCTCCACGGGCCGCCCGTGGAAGAAGCGGCGCCGGCGGAAGACGGGGTGCTCCGCGCGCAGCCGGACGAGCGCCCGGGTGAACTCCAGCAGGCCGGCGCCGTCGTCCTGGCCGGGGTCGGGCCACCGCACCCAGGACAGTTCGCTGTCCTGGCAGTAGGCGTTGTTGTTGCCGCGCTGGGTGCGGGCCATCTCGTCGCCGTGGCTGATCATGGGCACGCCCTGGGACAGCATCAGCGTGGCGAGGAAGTTGCGCATCTGGCGGGCGCGCAGCTCCAGGACCGCCGGGTCGTCGGTGTCGCCCTCCGCACCGCAGTTCCAGGACCGGTTGTGGCTCTCGCCGTCCCGGTTGTCCTCGCCGTTGGCCTCGTTGTGCTTGTGGTCGTAGGAGACCAGGTCGTGCAGGGTGAAGCCGTCGTGGCAGGTCACGAAGTTGATCGAGGCCAGCGGGCGGCGGCCGTCGTCCTGGTAGAGGTCGGAGGAGCCGGTCAGCCGGGAGGCGAACTCCGCGAGCGCGCGCGGCTCGCCGCGCCACAGGTCCCGCACGGTGTCGCGGTACTTGCCGTTCCACTCGGTCCACAGGGGCGGGAAGTTGCCCACCTGGTAGCCGCCCTCGCCGACGTCCCACGGCTCGGCGATCAGCTTCACCTGCGAGACGACGGGGTCCTGCTGCACCAGGTCGAAGAACGACGACAGCCGGTCCACCTCGTGGAACTGGCGGGCCAGGGTCGCCGCCAGGTCGAAGCGGAACCCGTCGACGTGCATCTCGGTGACCCAGTACCGCAGCGAGTCCATGATGAGCTGGAGGACGTGCGGGGACCGCATGAGCAGCGAGTTCCCGGTGCCCGTGGTGTCCATGTAGTAGCGCGGATCGTCGGTCAGCCGGTAGTACTGCGGATTGTCCAGGCCCCGGAAGGACAGCGTCGGGCCCAGGTGGTTGCCCTCGGCGGTGTGGTTGTAGACCACGTCGAGGATGACCTCTATCCCCGCCTCGTGCAGCGCCCGCACCGCCGACTTGAACTCCAGGACCTGCTGCCCGCGGTCGCCCCAGGAGGCGTAGGCGTTGTGGGGGGCGAAGAAACCGATGGTGTTGTAGCCCCAGTAGTTGTTCAGGCCCATGTCGACCAGCCGGTGGTCGTTGACGAACTGGTGTACGGGCATCAGCTCCAGTGCCGTGACGCCCAGCTCGGTGAGGTGTTCGATGATCGCCGGGTGCGCGAGGGCCGCGTAGGTGCCGCGCAGTTCGTCCGGCAGCCCGGGGTGGCGCATCGTCAGGCCCTTGACGTGGGCCTCGTAGATCACCGTGTGGTGGTACTCGGTGCGCGGGCTCCGGTCGTCGCCCCAGTCGAAGTAGGGGTTGACCACGACCGACGTCATCGTGTGGGGAGCCGAGTCGAGGTCGTTGCGCCGGTCGGGCGAGCCGAAGTGGTAGCCGTACACCTCCTCGCCCCACCGGACCGAGCCGCTGATCGCCTTCGCGTAGGGGTCGAGCAGCAGCTTCGCCGAGTTGCAGCGCAGCCCGCGCTCCGGCGCGTACGGGCCGTGCACCCGGAAGCCGTAGCGCTGTCCGGGCATGATGCCGGGCACGTACGCGTGCCGCACGAACGCGTCGCTCTCGCGCAGTTCCACGGCCGTCTCGGAGCCGTCGTCGTGCAACAGACACAGCTCCACTCGGTCCGCGGCCTCGGTGAAGACCGCGAAGTTCGTACCGGCGCCGTCGTACGTGGCGCCGAGGGGATATGCCTCTCCAGGCCAGACCTGCATGGATACGACTCTTTCAGGTGTGCCGCCCCGCTGGGGGTGCCTTGGCATCGAGTCTCCCGGAAAGTGAGGGAACCACCTGTGACGTATGTCCCTCTTACCCGTCGACCGGTGCATACGCCGGAAATCGGTGTGTGCCGAACCAGTGGGGCAGAAATCACGTACTCCCGGGGCCATGGGGGAGTAGGGGGAAGATGTGCGCACGACAGTGCGCCGCCACCTGGGCAAGGTGGTGGCAGGCGCGGGCCTCGCGCTGACCGCGACGGCCGCGATGATCGCGATCACCCTGCCGGGACCGGCGGGGGCGGACGGGACCGCAGGGAGCACCGGGCAGGCCGCCGGACAGGCGGCCGCGGAACAGGAGACCGGACAGGGCGCTGGACAGGGTACGGGGCAGGGCGCCGGGCAGCAGGGCGGCTCGGCCGCGGTGGAACCCGGCGTCGTCGAGGCGGCGCCGGCCGAGGGCACCCGGGGGGAGGGCCGCGATCCGCTGACCGACGACGAGAGCGCGCGTGCCGAACGGATCGCGCTCAACCGGCAGTTCCTCGAGGCCGGTGAGGACGTCGACGGCGACCGCGGCCCGCAGCGGCTGGGCGTCGACCTCGCCGAGCCGGCCGCGGCCGAGGCCGACGACCCGGACGCGCCCCGGCGCGCCGAGGTGACGTTCTACGACTACAAGGACGACACCCTCGTCACCCGGACCGTCAACCTCGACACCGGCACCGTCGAGAGCACCGGCACCCAGCAGGGCGTCCAGCCGCCGCTCAACGCGGCCGAGGAGGCCGAGGCGGTCCGGCTGCTCCTCGCCGACCCGCTGGGCGCGGGCCTGAAGGCCGACTACAAGGACGCCACCGGAAGGGAACTCGCCTCCCCGGACCAGCTGGTGCCGTTCGGCATGGTGTACCACGCCTCGCCGGGCGCCCAGCCCGCCGCCTTCGACAGCTGTGGTGTCCACCGCTGCGTACGGCTGCTGCCCAAGGTCAGGAACGGACCGTGGATCGACGCCCGGTCCCTGCTGATCGACCTGAGCGACCGCAAGGTCGGCAGGCTCACCGGCTGAGGCCGCCCGCGGGGCCGCTCGCGAGGCCGGTCGGCAGGCGCACCGGCCGAGCCGCCCGTCCGCCGCTCGGCCGTCGAGTTCCGACACCTTCACAGTCCGCCGCAGGAACGCACAGGAAGTCATCTCCTCATGCGCGTCAAGTCCGTGAACAGCGGCCTCCGGCCGCGGGGCGCCGGCCGTGCCCGCCAGGCCGCGGCCCTCGGCCTGTCCGTGGCCGCGCTGGCCGCCGCCGCGTCGGCCGGCGGCACCGGCCCGGCCGCCGCCCGGCCCGAGGCCGCCCCGGCGGCCGCCGCCGCCGAGTGCAGCGCCGCCTACCGCATCCAGCAGAAGCTCACCTCCGGCACCACCTGGCGCATGTGCTGGCGCCACGAGGCGAAGTCCGGCATCGTCCTGGAGAAGATCTCCTACCAGCCGCCCGGTGAGTCCCGCCCGATCCGCGTCCTCAACAGCGCCCGGATCGCCCAGATCCACGTGCCGTACGACGACGGCAAGAACGAGTACAACGACATCACCGACTTCAACTTCGGCAACGGCATGGTGAACCTCGCCCCCGCCGAGTGCCCCGGCGGCACCGTCAAGACGGTGAAGGTGCCGGAGGCGTACAACTCCGGGACCCCGAACGTCAAAGGCCTGTGCACCACGACCCGCGCGCACGGACACGCCTACCGCATGCAGGCCGACTCGGGCGGGGTCCACCAGGCCCAGGGCAAGGACCTGCTGGTCTACAGCGTCAACAAGGTCGGCTGGTACGAGTACATCACCGAGTGGCGCTTCTCCGACGACGGCACCATCGGCATGAACGTCGGCGCCACCGGCAGCCTCTCCCCCTTCGACTACGACGCCGGGGACGGCCGGGGCTGGCCGCTGGGCAAGGGGGCCAAGGCGTACGCCACCAGCCACAGCCACAACGTGTTCTGGCGGCTCGACTTCGGCCTCGACGGCTCCTCCAAGACGAAGGTCGAGCAGTACGACACGAAGGTCAGCCCGCCCGCCTCCGGACGGCCGGGCCCGGCCGGCAGGACCACCCGCACCGCCGTCACCAAGGAACGCGCGGGCGACGCGGCGAACATGCGCTGGTGGCGCGTGGTGAGCACGGCCGGCAAGAACAAGGACGGCCACCCGCGGTCCTACGAGATCGTCACCGGCGCCGGCACCACCTACCCGGGGCGCGCCTTCACCCGGCACGACGTCTACTTCACCCAGTACGACCCGTGCGAGCAGTACGCCAGCAACAACGTGCGCGACTGCGGCAGCCCCCGGCACGGTACCTCGGTGGACACATGGGTGAACGGCCAGACCCTCACCCACCCCGTGGCCTGGGTCAACGTCGGTTTCCACCATGTCGCCCGGGACGAGGACCAGCAGCCCATGCCGGTCCACTGGCAGGGCTTCTCCCTCGCCCCGCGGGACGTCACGGCTATGAATCCGCTCACTCCGCGCGCCCTCGCGAGCCAGAACGGACGGCCCGACAGCGGAGGTTGAGAAACGACCTGTCCATCCGGCTGCACCGCCGACCGCTCCCGGAGTACCCTTCCTTGATCGTTGGGACGGGGAGTGCTCGGGGGAGCGGAAGGCGGTGCTTGGGTGGGCTCGGGAGGGCTGGAGCTGCCCCCTGGTGACGAGGGTCACGAGGGAGGCTCCTCCACAGACGTCCCGCCCGGCACGGTGTCGCTGGCCCGGCCGATGGAGGGCGCCATCGGGCCGGAGCTGGACTGGGACGCCGACGCCTGGCGCGAGGTACGCACCCGCGCCCAGCGGGCCGGCCGGGCCTACATCTGGCTGAACCTCGTCGAACAGCGGCTGCGCGCCGTCGTGGCCGCCGTGCTGCGGCCCATCTACGAACCCGTCCACGGCGACGACTGGGTGGTCGCCGCGGCCGGCCCCGCCGGACAGGAGTGGGTGCAGCGCGCGGTCGCGGTACGCGAGGTCAGCCGGCGCAAGGGCTACCTGCTCGACCCGGCCGACGACAACGTGATCTCCTTCCTGACGCTGCCGCAGCTGCGCGAGCTGATGGTGCAGCACTGGCCGTGCTTCGAGCCGTACTTCGACGACCGCCGGGACGTCGAACTCGCCCTGGACGAGCTGGAGGTCACCCGCAACGTCGTCTCCCGCAACCGGGCGCTGTCCGAGGCCGTGCTGAACCAGGCCGAACGCGCCTCCGCGCGCCTGCTGGAGATGCTCGGCACGGGCGGTGACGTACCCTCCGCGCGCCGGCTGCCCGTCGACGCCGTCGAGGACCTGGTGGGCGACCGGTACGCGGACGTGGTCGCCGTCCACTCCGACCGGGTGCGGCTGCTGCGCCGGTTCCCCGCAGAGGACATTTTCGACGGCGCCCGCCGCCTCGACGCCATCGGCATCGGGCTCAACCTGCTCGTGCAGAACTTCTCCGGCCGCCGGCTGGTCCGCCTCGCCGAGGCCGGCGCCCGGGTGCGGCTGCTCTTCCTCAACCCGGCCTCCAGCGCGGTCAAGCGCCGCGAGCGCGAGCTCGGCATGAAACGCGGCGAGCTGAGCCGCGCCGTGGAGATGAACATCCTGCACATGCGCCGGGTGCGCTCCCGGCTGCGCGATCCGGGCGCCTTCCAGATCCAGGTCTACGACGAGACGCCCCGCTTCACCGCCTACCTCGTAGACGGCGACGGCTCCGACGGCGTCGCGGTCGTCCAGTCCTATCTGCGGCGCATGCGCGGCATGGAGGCGCCGGTGCTGGTGCTGCGCAACGGCAACCGGGTGGTCAAGTCGGACGAGGTCGATGAAGGCGGACTCTTCGCCGCCTACCGCGAGGAGTTCGAGCTGGCCTGGGTGGATTCGCGGCCGGTGTCCTGAAACGTCCCGCCGCCTGTCCAGGGGTGTGCCCGGCCCGAGAAGCGGAATGAGATCCTCTGATTGTCAGTGGCGCATGGGAAGGTGGAGGCCACTGGGGGAAGCACCACCAAGAAGGGGGGCCACCATGGCCTGGCACCGGGAGCTGCTGATCGGCTTCGACCTGGAGACGACCGGAACGGATCCGCGCGAGGCGCGCATCGTCACGGGGGCCGTGATCGAGGTGAGGGGCGCACAGGTCCTGGGGCGCCGGGAGTGGCTGGCGGACCCGGGCGTGGAGATCCCGGCGGAGGCCGTCGCGGTCCACGGGATCAGCACCGCGCGGGCGGCCGCCGAGGGCGACCCCGCCGACCGGGTCGCGGACGCCATCGCGGACGTCCTGGTGACGTACTGGCGGACCGGCGTCCCCGTCGTCGCCTACAACGCCGCCTTCGACCTGACCCTGCTCTCCGCCGAACTGCGGCGGCACGGGCTGCCGTCCCTGCGCGACCGCCTGGGCGGCCTCGACCCGGCCCCGGTGGTCGACCCGTACACCGTCGACCGCCGGGCCGACCGCTACCGTCGCGGCAAGCGCAACCTCGAAGCGGTCTGCGCCGAGTACGGCGTCCCCCTCGACGCGGCGCACGACGCCTCGGCCGACGCCCTCGCCGCAGCCCGGCTCGCCGGCGCGATAGCCGAGCGCCACCCCAAGATCGCGGCCCTCGGCCCGGCGGAGCTGCACCGCCGCCAGATCGAGTGGTACGCCGAGTGGGCGGCGGACTTCCAGGACTTCCTGCGCCGCAAGGGCGACGCCCAGGCGGTGGTCGACGGGACCTGGCCGGTGCGGGAACTCGCGGACGAAAAGGTCTGAACCCCCGAGGGGACAGGGGGGCTGACCGTCCGATGGGGACAGGGTGCTGACCGTCCGATGGGGACAGGGGCCTGACCGCCCGTCTCAGAAGGGGTACCAGCGCACCGCCGCGTCCCCGTCCCGCAGCGACGCCACCCGTCGTCCGAACTCGGCCAGCGCCCCGGGGTCGGTCGGCGCGTGCTGGGCGACCCAGGCGCAGCTCGCCGTCTCCCGGGCCCCGCGCAGGACCGCGCAGCCCTCCCACTCCCGGACATCCCAGCCGTACGCGTCGGTGAAGGAGTCGTAGGCCTCGGCGGGCAGCCCGTAGCGGTCGCGGGAGAGGGCCATCACGACCAGATCGTGCTCGCGCAGGTCGGCGGAGAAGGTCTCCAGGTCGACCAGGACCGGACCGTCCGGGCCGACGTGGACGTTGCGGGGCAGCGCGTCACCGTGGATCGGGCCGGGCGGCAGATGCGGGGTGAGCGCCGCGGCGGACGCGGCGAAACCGTCGCGGCGCCGGCGCAGGAAGGCGGCGTCCGCCGGGTCGATCGCGTCCCCCGCCAGCCGCAGCCAGCGCTCCACACCGGACAGCAGATCGCGCGGGGGCAGGGCGAGGGAGGGCGAGGGGGCGGGCAGGGCGTGCACGGTCCGCAGCAGTCCGGCCAGATCGCGGGGCCCCGCGGGCCGTACCGGGTCGGGCAGCCGGTGCCACACCGTCACCGGATGGCCCTCGACCAGCAGCGCCTCCGGTTCGGCCGCCCGCACCGCGGGGACGCCCGCCTCGGCGAGCCACACCGCGATGCCCAGTTCGCGCCGGGCCCGGTCCAGGAGTTCGGCGTCCCGGCCGACCTTCACCACCAGGTCCCCGGCGGCGAACACCGCGTTCTCGCCCAGGGCGAGGAGCCGCGCGTCCCGCGCCGGGCCCGGCAGTACCCCCGCAGCGGCCAGTACCTCCCGCGCGCGTGCCTCGTCCATCGTCCGCCTCCGTGTCATGTACGGCTGTGCCGTGTACCGCTGTGCCGTGTGCCGCGGGGGCCGTGTCCGGCCCCGGGGACGGCGCCGGAATCCGGCCGTCCGACGGCCAGTCTCGCATTCGTACAGGTGGGGCCGGTGTGCGGTGCCCTTGACGGCGTACCGACCCTTCACGACCATGGCGGAGCCCGCCGCAGCCGCCGGGAAGGGGGATCGCTTCGTGCCGACGACGACCGAGGAGAGCCGCACGGTGCGCCGCGCGCCCGGCACCGGCCCGCCGGCCCGGCGCACCGGGAGACCCGGCGCCTGGTTCCTCGTCCTGCCCGCGCTGATCCCGGTCCTGGTGCTGAGCGCCGGCCCGCTGCTGTACGGGATCCTGCTGGCGTTCACCGACGCCCAGTCGGGCCGGACCACGCCCACGCAGTGGATCGGCGCGCTCAACTTCCGGGACCTGTGGCACGACACGCTGTTCTGGGAGTCGTTCCGCATCGGGCTGGTGTGGGCGGTCGGGGTGACCGTCCCGCAGTTCCTGCTCGCCCTCGGCCTGGCCCTGCTGCTCGACCAGGAGCTGCGGCTGCGCTGGCTCGCCCGCGCCCTCGCGATCGTCCCCTGGGCGATGCCCGAGGTCGTCGTCGGCATCATGTGGCGGCTCGTCTACAGCCCCGACGCCGGTGTCCTCAACGAGACCCTGCGCGACCTCGGCCTCGGCGACGGGCGGGACTGGCTGAGCGGCCTGTCCACCGCCCTGCCCGCGGTGATCGCCGTCGGCGTCTGGGCGGGCATGCCGCAGACCACCGTCGCCCTGCTCGCCGGACTCCAGAACACCCCGCGCGAACTGCACGAGGCCGCCGCGGTCGACGGCGCGGGCGCCTGGCGCCGCTTCCGCACGGTCACCTGGCCCGCGCTGCGCCCCGTCGCCCTCGCCGTCACGGCCCTGAACTTCATCTGGAACGTCAACTCCTTCGCCCTGGTCTACGTCCTGACCAGCGGCGGCCCCGGCGGACGCACCCGGCTTCCGATGCTCTTCGCCTACGAGGAGGCCTTCCGCTACGGGCAGTTCGGCTACGCGGCGGCGATGGGATGCGTGATGGTCGTGGTGATCTCGGTGCTGCTCGCCCTGTTCCTCGTGGGCCGGCTCGGAGGAGGTGACGCGTCATGAGGACGAGCACCGCGGGCCGGGCCGGCCAGTACCTCGCCCTGCTGGCCTATCTCGTCTTCCTGGCCTTCCCCTTCCTGTGGCTGGTCTCCACCGCCTTCAAGTCGCCCAGGGAGCTGGGCAGTCTGCACCCGTCGTGGATCCCGGCGGACCCCACCCTCGCCAACTTCCGGCAGGCCTTCGAGGAGCAGCCGCTGCTGCGCGCCGCGGGCAACTCCCTGCTGGCCGCCGCCGGGGCCGCGCTGATCGCCGTGCTGCTCGCCACCCCTCTGGCCTACACCGTCGCCCGCCGGCGCACCCCGCTCGCGCGCGCCGCGACGGGCTGGGTGGTGGTCAGCCAGGCGTTCCCGCTCGTGCTGGTGATCGTCCCGCTGTTCCTGGTGCTGAAGAACCTGCGGCTGATCGACTCCCTGGCGGGGCTGGTCATGGTGTACGTGGTGTGGGCGCTGCCGTTCGCGCTGTGGATGCTCGTCGGATACGTGCGCGCGGTGCCCGTCGAACTGGAGGAGGCGGCCGCCGTCGACGGGGCCGGACGGCTGCGCACGCTGGTGTCGGTGACGGCGCCGCTGCTCGCGCCGGGGATCGCGGCGACCGCAATGTTCGCCTTCGTCACCGCGTGGAACGAGTTCTTCTTCGCGCTGGTGCTGCTGAAGTCGCCGGAGAAGCAGACCCTGCCGGTCGTCCTCACCCACTTCATCGGTGCCGAGGGCGTCGCCGACCTCGGGCCGCTGGCGGCCGCCGCCTTCCTCGCCACCCTTCCCTCGCTCGTCGTCTTCGCGGTGATCCAGCGGCGGATCACCGGCGGGATGCTCGCCGGGGCGGTGAAGAGCTGATGCGCGCGGCGGCCGCGGGCGTCCTGGCCCTGGTCCTGCTGCTGGCGGGCTGCGCGGGCGGCGGCGACGGCGACGACGGCCGGGTCACCCTCCGGTTCCAGTCCCTGGCCTGGCAGGAGGAGTCCGTCGAGGCCAACAAGGAGCTGGTGGCGGAGTGGAACACGGCCCACCCGGACGTCCGGGTGGAGTACGTCCAGGGAAGCTGGGACAGCGTCCACGACCAGCTCCTGACCTCCTTCGAGGGCGGCGAGGCACCGGACGTCATCCACGACGCCTCCGACGACCTCGCGGACTTCGCCTACGGCGGCTACCTCGCCGACCTCACCGGCCTGCTGTCGAAGCGGCTGGAGGCCGACATCCCGCCGCGCAGTTGGGAGACGACGACCTTCGGGGACGGCGTCTACGGCGTGCCCTTCCTCCAGGAACCGCGGGTCCTCATCGCCAACGCGACCTGGCTGAGGGAGTCGGGGGTGCGCATCCCGACGCCCGAACGGCCGTGGAGCTGGACGGAGTTCCGGGAGATCACCGAGCGGCTCGGCGGCGACGGCCGGTACGGCGTGGCCTGGCCGCTGAAGGACCCCGTCTCCGCCACCCTCAACCTCTCCCTGTCGGCGGGCGGCCGGCTCTTCCACCGGGGCGCCGACGGAAAGGTCACGGTCCGCTTCGAGGAGGGCGACGAGGTCGTGCCGCGCACCGTTCACGACCAGGTCGGCGTGGACGGCAGCGCCCCGGACTCGCTGCTCGGCAGCGGCGGCTCCGACACCCTGCCCGGCTTCTTCGCCGGCAAGTACGCGATGGTCCCGCTGGGCTTCTCCTACCGCCAGCAGATCGTCCAGCAGGCCCCCGAGGGCTTCGACTGGCAGGTGCTGCCCGCCCCGGCCGGCGCCGACGGGCTCACCCAGGGCGTCAGCCCGCAGACCCTGTCCATCGCCGAGGACAGCCCGCACAAGGAGGAGGCCGCCGCGTTCGTCGACTTCCTCCTCCAGCCGCCGAACATGGTGCGGCTGGCCCTGGGCGACTGGATGCTGCCCACCGGCACCCGGGCCCTCGCCGACCCGGCCCTGCGCACGACCGAGGACGACTGGGCGACCGGCACCGCGCTCGCCGGCCATCTGAGCCCGGCACCCGCCCAGTCCGTCCGCGGCTACCCGGAGTGGAAGGACAAGGTCGCCACCCCCGCCTTCCAGGAGTACTACAGCGGCGCGATCGGCCTGGCCGAGCTGCGGCGACGACTGGAGGAGGACGGGAACCTGGTGCTGGCGCGCTACCAGCGCTGAGGCGTGGTCCGCGCCGGCGCGGGGCGGTGGCGCGGGCCACCTGTCCCGGCCGGCCGTGCGGGGCGCCCGTGCCGGGTGCCGCGCAGGCGGCCCGCACCCGGCGAACGGGTGAGGGACGAGAATTCGATTGCACGAGACGTCTCGTCTCGCTTACGGTCGGCGACATGACCGCTCCCGCCCACATCGCCATGTTCTCCATCGCCGCCCACGGCCATGTGAACCCCAGCCTGGAGGTGATCCGGGAACTCGTCGCGCGCGGGCACCGCGTCACCTACGCCATCCCGCCCGCCCTCGCCGACAAGGCCGCCGGGACCGGCGCCGAGGTGAGACCGTGGCACTCCACCCTGCCCTCGCCCGAGGCCGACCCATCGGCCTGGGGGACCACCCTCCTCGACAACGTGGAACCCTTCCTGGACGACGCGATCCAGGCCCTGCCCCAGCTGACCGAGGCCTACGCCGGGGACGAGCCCGACCTCGTCCTGCACGACATCGCCTCCTACCCCGCCCGCGTCCTCGCCCACCGCTGGGGCGTGCCCGCGATCTCCCTCTCGCCCAGCATGGTCGCCTGGGAGGGCTACGAGGAGGAGGTCGCCGAGCCGATGTGGGCCGAGCCGAGGAAGACCGAACGCGGCCGGGCCTACTACGCCCGCTTCAGCGCCTGGCTGGCGGAGCACGGGATCACCGAGCACCCCGACTCCTTCGCCGGCCGGCCCGCCCGCTCCCTGGTGCTCATCCCCAGGGCGCTCCAGCCCCACGCCGACCGGGTCGACGAACGGGTGTACCGCTTCGTCGGCGCCTGCCAGGGCGACCGCGGTGCCGAGGGCACCTGGACGCGGCCCGACGGGGCCGCCAGGGTCGTCCTCGTCTCGCTGGGCTCGGCCTTCACCAAGCAGCCCGACTTCTACCGGGCCTGCGTGGCGGCCTTCGCGGACCTGCCCGGCTGGCACCTGGTGCTCCAGGTCGGCAGACACGTCGACCCGGCCGAACTGGGCGACGTGCCCGCGCACGTGGAGGTGCGCTCCTGGGTCCCGCAATGGGCGATCCTCCAGCAGGCCGACCTGTTCGTCACCCACGCCGGCGCCGGCGGCAGCCAGGAGGGGCTGGCCACGGCGACCCCGATGATCGCCGTACCGCAGGCCGCGGACCAGTTCGGGAACGCGGACATGCTCCAGGCGCTCGGGGTCGCCCGGCAACTGCCGACGCGGGAGGCGAGCGCCGAGACCCTGCGGGCCCTCGCCCTCGCCCTGGTCGACGACCCCGAGGTCGCCCGGCGGCTGAAGGAGATCCAGGCCGGCATGGCGCGGGAGGGCGGCACGCGCAGGGCGGCCGACCTCATCGAGGCCGAACTGCCCTAGCGGCACGCGCGTGTGGAGCGACCCGCACGTGTGGAGCGGCGCGTACCGCTACGGCGGCGCGCACGCGCGGGGGCCCGTCGACTCCCCTGTGGTCGACGGGCCCCCGGGCCGGAGGAAGGCCGTGCGCGTCAGACCCGTACGGGTTCGCCCTTGTCGTCGTGCGTCACCGGCGCGGCGACGGCGTCCGGCGCCTCGTCGTGGGTGAGGTCGGGCAGCCGGTGCAGCCACTTCGGCAGGTACCAGTTGCGCTCGCCCAGCAGCGCCATCACCGCCGGGAGCAGCACGCCCCGGATCACCGTCGCGTCGATCAGGACCGCCGCCGCGAGACCCACGCCCATCTGCTTCATGGACTGCATGGACAGCGTGCCGAAGATCGCGAAGACGGCGACCATGATGACGGCGGCGCTGGTCACGACACCCGCCGTGGTGACGACGCCGTGGGTGATCGCGTCCCTCGTCGTCCGGCCCCGCAGCCGTGCCTCACGGATCCGGGAGACCACGAACACGTGGTAGTCCATCGACAGCCCGAACAGGATCACGAAGAGGAACAGCGGCAGCCAGGTGACGATGGCACCGACGCCCTCCGCGCCCACCAGGGAGGCGCCCCAGCCGTGCTGGAAGACCGCCACGAGGATGCCGTAGGCCGCTCCCACCGACAGCAGGTTCAGCACGATCGAGGTGAGCGCGACCGTCAGCGAGCGGAACGACAGCAGCATCAGTCCGAAGGCGAAGACCACGACGAAGGCGAAGACCGGGACGACGGCTCCGGCGAGCTGGTCGTTGAAGTCCTTCGAACCGGCCACCTGCCCGGTGATCGGCGCCTCGACGCCGTCGACCTCGCCGAGGGTCGCCGGCCGCACCTCGTCCCGCAGCGTGTCCAGGCTCGCGCCCGCCTTGTCCAGGTCGGAGCCGCCGACGAGCGGCACGTACACGAAGGCGACGTTCTGCGCGTCGTGCAGCTTGATCTCGACGGGCCCGCGCGAGGCGCCCGAATCGACCGCCCGCTCACGGAAGTCGGCGAGCGCCGCCTTCACCTCGGGTGCGTTGATGTCCTTCGCCTTCACGACGACCTCGGCCGGCTCGGAGCCGCCGGGGAACGCCTCGTTGAGCCGGTTGTACGTCTGGACGATGGGCAGCGAGTCGCCGAACTCCTGGTCCAGGGTGAGTTGCTGGGTCTTCATGCCGAGCGCGGGCGCCGCGACGGCGAGCAGGGCGCCGGTCGCGACGACCACGGAGACGACCGGCTTGGCGAGCACGCCCTTCAGGACGGCCGTCCAGAACCGGCTCCCGCCGTTGCCGCCGTTACCGCTGTTGCCGCCGTTACCGCTGTTGCCGCGGCGCCGCAGGAAGGGGATCCGGCCCTTCTCGACCCGCTCGCCCAGCAGCGACAGCAGCGCGGGCAGCACCGTCACGGAGCCGACCATCGCCACGGCCACGACCATCAGCGAGGCCAGGCCCATCGCCTCGAACTCGGCGAGCCCGGTGAACAGCATGCCCGCCATCGCCACGCACACCGTCACACCGGAGACGACGATCGCGCGGCCGCTGGTCGCGGCGGCGATCCGCAGCGCGGTCTGCGCGTCCCGGCCGGCGGCCCGCTCCTCCCGTTCCCGGCGCAGGTAGAACAGGCAGTAGTCGACGCCGACGGCCAGGCCCACCAGCAGCATCACGGAGTTCGCGGTGTCGCTCATCGGCATGACGTGGCTGACGACGCCCATCAGGCCCATCGTCGCCACGATCGCGGTGATCGCCAGCAGCACCGGCAGCAGCGCCGCGACCAGCGCGCCGAAGGCGATGAGCAGAATGCCGAGGGCCACCGGCACCGCGGAGTACTCGGCCTTCTGGAAGTCGTCCCCGAAGGCGTCGTCGAACGTCTTCATCATGCTGGCGCCGCCGATCTCCTCGATCCGCAGCGACGCGTGGTCCTCCTGCACGCCCTCCACGGCCTTCAGCACCGGCTCCACCCGCTCGCCCGCGGTGGCGGAGTCGCCCCTGATGTCGAACTGCACCAGCGCGCTGCGGCCGTCCTCGGAGATCGTCCGCGTGTCGTACGGCGAGGTGACGTCGGTGGCCTCGCCGGTGCCCTCGACGGCCGTGACGACCGCCTCGACGGCCGCGCGGAACTCGGCGTCGGTGGCCTTCAGATCGCCGTCCTTCGCCTGGACGAGGACCGTCTCACCGGCCGGCTCCTCGATCCCGGCGTCCTCGACGATCCGGGCGGCGGTGTGCGTCTCGCCCTTGAGCTGGTCACTGTCGTCGACGTCGACCCGGCCCGCCGCCGACCCGAGCCCCATGGCCAGGACGACGAACAGCACCCAGATGCCGACGGCCGCCCAGCGGTGCCGGGCGCTCCAGCCGCCGGCCCGCGCGGCGATGCCCCGCACCCGTGAATCTCCGTTCCCCATGACGGGCTGCCCCCTTGAGGTGCGGTGGCGGCCCCCTGCCGCCACCTTCCGTTTCGACGGTAGGGGCGGCATAAAGCCATCTCGTCGTGCTGCCCGGTGACGTACCGGCCGCACGGCTCCTCCCCTCGGACCCCGGCGCCTCACCGCACGGGAGGAGGCGGGCCCTTACATCTATGCCGGCGGTCTCGGGGGTGGTGATCAGGGGAGCGGCGCGGCTGTCCGCTCCGTCCGGCAGCTGTCCCCTTCGTCATGACGCGACCTCGTCGAACACCTCACAGCCGTCGGCAGGGGGTGATCGACGAGCCGTCGATCGGCCGGAGTCCAGCGCGCCCCGTCCGTTCCGCCGGACCGGGCCCACGGCCGTCGCGCCCACCCCCACGAGGCGCGACGGCCGCCCGACGGCGTCCTCGAACGTCCCCTCCACCGCAGGGCCGCCGACTGCCGGACCCGGGCGGTGCGCGGGTCGAGGTCACCGGCCGGTGGCGATCAGCTCCCGTGCGAGCCCCGAGACCGACTGGACCACGTCACCGGCGTAGTTGGACAGCACCATGACGCCCCAGCCGGTTTCCGGGTACACCTCGAACGAGGTCGAGATGCCGTTGGAGTTGCCCCCGCCGTGGTTGAACGCCCACTGGCCGGCGACGAGCGCCCCCATCGGGCCGTAGCACTGGAAGAGGGCCTGCGCGGGGACGCCGGTGCCGTCGGCCGGCGCCGTGCCGGCCGGGACCATCGGTACTTTCCCGCTCAGCGTTAGAGCCGTCCAGTCCGGGTCGAGCAGTTTCCCCTGCCCCAGCAGACGCCCGAAGCGATCGAGATCGGCGCAGGTGGTGAACGCGTCACCGGCCGGGGTGCCGACGACGTACCCGAACTGCGTGATCCCGTCGGCCCACTGCCCCTGTGCGTCACGGTGGTAGGGATGCGCGATGTTCCGGCCCGCCTGCCACTCCGGCCTGGTGAGGAAGCGCGTGTCGGTCATCCCGGCCGCGGTGAACACGTACTGCCGCACGTAGTCGTAGTACGACATGCCGGTCACCTTTTCCACGATCGCGCCGAGCAGGTGGTATCCGGCATTGCTGTAGAACCAGCCCGTGCCCGGGGCGAAACTCGGCTCGGCCTCGCGGATGAGGTCCGTGATGCCGTTCATGGTCTGCTCCTGCGTGGTCCAGCCGGCCTCGGCGGCCTCGTAGCCGGGCAACGCCCGGGTGTCGCCGAACCCCGAGGTGTGGGTGAGCAGATGGTGCACGGTCACGCCGTCCGCGACGGATGACGGGAAGCCGTCGAGGTAGCTGCCCAGCGAAGCGCCGTAGGTGACCTTCCGCTGCTGCGCCAGCTGCGCGACGGCGACCGCGGTGAACAGCTTCGTCACCGACGCCAGTGCGAAGAGCGTGCCCGGCCCGTTCGCGACGGAGCGCTGCCGGTCGGCCATGCCGTAGGAGCGGGCCAGCACGGTCCGGCCCCTGCGGGTCAGCAGCATCGAACCGGAGAACTCGTCCGCCGCCGCCTTGTCCGCCACGTACCGGTCGAGTTCGCCGCCGGGCAGGAGACCCTCGGGCACCGGCCCGGAGTTGTCGTCCGCCACTGCCGGGACGGCGGTGCCGGCCACGAGCCCGCCGGCCGACGCCGCGCCGAGCAGGCCCAGTACCGCACGCCGTGAGGAACGAGTCGCCATGGGGGATTGCCTTTCGCCGTCGGGAGGTGATCACCGGCAGGTCTACCGGGCCGCGCGTAAGGGCGACCGTTCGCCCGCCCATACGTGATCCATAGGTCACGGTGGGGATAATCGGCGCCCATGAGGGTGCTCTTGGTGGAGGACGAACAGCCTCTGGCCGGATACATCGCGACCGGGCTGCGCAAGCACGGCTTCGCCGTCGACCTCGCGCCGGACGGCGGGGCGGCACTGGAGAAGAGCGAGCTGCACGCGTACGACGTCGTGGTGCTGGACCGCAATCTGCCGGTGGTGCACGGCGACACCGTGTGCCGGCGGCTGGCGGGCCGGGGGACCGCGCGCATCCTGATGCTGACCGCCTTCGGCGCGGTCGAGGACAGGGTCGACGGGCTCCTCCTCGGCGCCGACGACTACCTCGGCAAACCGTTCGCGTTCTCCGAACTGGTGGCCCGGGTACACGCGTTGGCCCGGCGCAGCGCCCCCGCCCGGCCGCCGGTGCTGCGGGCCGCCGACGTGACCCTCGATCCCGCGCGGTTCACCGCCGAACGCTCGGGACGGCTGCTGTCCCTGGCGCCCAAGGAGTTCGGCGTGCTCACGCAGCTCCTGTCCGCCGACGGCGCCGTGGTCAGCGCGGAGACCCTGCTGGAGAAGGTGTGGGACGAGCACGCCGATCCGTTCACCAACGCGGTCCGGATCACCGTCGGCACGTTGCGCCGCAAGCTCGGCGACCCCCCGCTGATCGAGACCGTGACCGGCGCCGGCTACCGGCTCCGGACGTGACGCGGTGAGGCCCGTCCGCCTGACCGCGCGCAGCCGGCTCACCCTGCTCCACACCGCGTTGGTGCTGACCACGGGCATGCTGCTCAGCTCGTTCACCTACCTGCTGACGCGCCGGAGCCTGACCGCGCGCACCGTCGTCGTCCGCTACACCGAAACCGGCACCGGCGATCCCCTCCCGCCGCCGGATCCGTCGGAGCTGGCACGCCAGGTGCGCGACGACACCCTGGCCGCTCTGGTGCGCCAGGGATGGATCGCCCTGGCCGCGGTCGCCCTCCTGGCCGGGCTGCTCGGCTGGCTGGTGGCCGGCCGGGTGCTCCGGCCGATCCGCACGATCTCCGCCACCGCCCGGCGGCTGTCCGCGGAGAACCTGTCCGACCGGATGCCGGTGAGCCCGGCGCGCGACGAACTCGCGGCTCTGGCCGAGACGGTCAACGACATGCTGGACCGGATCCAGCGCGGCGTCGCCGAACGTGACCGGGCGCTGGAGAGCCAACGGCTGTTCACCGCCAACGCCGCGCACGAACTGCGCACCCCGCTCACCACCATGCGTACGGCGATCGACGTGACCCTGGACGGCGCACCGAGCCGGGAAGAGCTGCTGGCCATGGCCGAGGACGTGCGGGACGCGGTCGACCGCAGCCGCCGCACCCTGGACGGACTGTTCGCGCTGGCCCACAGCCAGGCGGGCACGGGCGAGTCCCGCCCGGTGGACCTCGCCGCGGTCACCGCCGGCGCACTGGCCGCCGCCGCGCTGAGCGCGCAGGGCCTCACGGCGCACCGCGATCTGCGCCCCGCGCCGATGCGCGGCGACCCCGTGCTGCTGGAGCGGATGACGGCCAACCTGATCGGCAACGCCGTCCGGCACAACCGTCCGGGCGGCCGGATCACCGTGTCCACGGGCCGCACGGCGGACGGCGGGTTCCTGCGCGTGGTCAACACCGGCCGGATCGTTCCCACGGAGCGGGTGGACCGGCTGCTGCACCCCTTCGTCCGCGGCGACTGCGGCCCGTCGCCCTCCGACGGCGGCGCCGGGCTCGGCCTGTCCATCGTCCGGGCCGTGGTGCTCGCCCACCACGGCGAGATCACCGCGACCGCCAACCCCGACGGCGGACTGGACGTCCTGGTCCGTTTCGAGGAGGGCCGGCCGCGTACGGCAGCGGGGTCCGCCCGGTGATCGCGGCGAGGTCCGCGCGGTCCGCGTCACCTGCCGCCCGTACCGCGCGGATCCGGCTCACCGGGGACGTCATCGCCCTCGACGCGCGGTGGCCCTGACGCCCGGACACGCCCGGCACGCCCGCGGCGAGGCGCCTTCGCGGAATCCGGCCGGTGCCGGTCGCCGGACAGCCCCGCGGCACGATCGTCAAGAGCCTTCTAGGGTGGCCGGATGACGACGACATACGCGGCGCTGCTGCGCGGCATCAACGTGGGCGGGGCGCGGAAGGTCCCGATGGCCGACCTGCGCACCCTCCTGGAGGGCCTCGGACTCGGCGCCGTCCGCACCCATCTGCAGAGCGGCCAGGCCGTGTTCCGCGCCGACCGCGGCGACGAGGACACCCTCGCCGCGGAGATCGCGGGCGCGATCGAGACACGGTTCGGGTTCGGCGTCGACGTGCTCGTCCGCGACCACGCCTATCTGAAGGCCGTCGCCGAGGCCTGCCCGTTCCCGGCCGCCGACCTGGAGGCCAGACAGCTCCACGTCACCTATTTCTCCGGCCCCGTAGGGCCCGACCGCTTCACCGGCATCGACCGGGCCGCCTTCCTGCCCGAGGAGTTCCGCCTCGGCGACCGCGCCCTGTACCTGTACGCCCCCGACGGCCTGGGCCGCTCGAAGCTCGCCGAACACCTCTCCAAGCGCCGTGTGAACAAGGATCTGATCGCCACCACCCGCAACTGGAACACCGTGGTCAAGCTGGTGGAGATGACCGGGGAATGACCCCCGCCGCGGGGCGGAGCCCCTTCCGGCACGCCTTTCCCGCTCCCCCACAACCTTGTGACGGGTCGCCGGCCCGACTGCGCGAGGCTCGCCTTGTGCGCTACGTCGTCATCGGGGGCCGGGGCGGTCGGCGGCCCGGTCGACGGCGAGGAGCCCGTCGCGCCGTACCGGAGGGTGCGGGCCGAGGGCGAGACCGTGCTGCGGACCGCCGGGATCGCGTACGGGGGCGAGGCGGAGCAGGCGGCGGGCACGGACGGCGGGAGCCGGCTGTGGGAGCAGGCGGCGGGCACGGACGGCGGGAGCCGGCTGTGGGAACGGACGGTGGGCACGGACGGCGGGCACGGACAGCGGGAGCCGGCCGTGGGAATGGACGGTGGGGACGGACGGCGGGAGCCGGCTGTGGGAATGGACGGTGGGGACGGACGGCGGGAGCCGGCTGTGGGAACGGACGGCGGGAGCCGGCTGTGGGAAGCGGCCTCCGGAAACGGACGGCGGACACCGTCGACGGGGTAAGGCGGTGGTGACCGGCGGGGGCAGCAGCCCCCGGGCCCGGTAGGCCTACGCGCCGATGGCCGTCAGCCGTGGCACCCGCGCCGCGTCGTAGCGCTCCAGCAGCACTCGCGCCACCTCGGGCGCCGGGCCCAGCACCTCGGCGAGGACGTCCGCTCCGGCCGCGCCCCGCGCGATACGGTCCGGCAGGAAGCCGGGGGCCAGGACGTAGGGGGCGACCGCCACCGTCGAGCAGCCCAGCTCCCGCAGCTCGCGCACCGCGTCCTCGGTGCGTGGCAGGGAGGCGGAGGCGAACGC
Source organism: Streptomyces sp. NPDC088812 (assembly GCF_044750285.1). NCBI lineage: Bacteria > Bacillati > Actinomycetota > Actinomycetes > Kitasatosporales > Streptomycetaceae > Streptomyces > Streptomyces sp. NPDC088812. Next base: position 178,398 of record NZ_JBIVJP010000010.1, read on the forward strand.
GGGCCGCACGGCGCACCAACCGGTGTGCCACCACTCCCGCGCGATATCGGCGATCACCGCGATCGCCTCCGGGTCGGTGGACCCCGCCGAGGCCAGCACGACCCCGGTGGAGGACCTGTCGGCGGGCGACAGCCCCGCCTCGTACAGCCGCCGTTCCAGCGCGGACAGCAGCAGCGGCGACGGTCCGAGGACCTCCGCCTGGCGGATCCGCAGCTGCGGCGGCGCGTCCCGCAGGACCGCCGGGATGTCCGCCTTCGCGTGGAAGGCGCGCGTCAGCAGCAGCGGCAGCGCCACCACGTCACGGACGCCCTCCGCCGCCAGGGACTCCAGCACCCCCTGCACGGACGGGACGGCGAAGTCCAGGAAGCCGGTCTCCACGCGCAGCCCGGGCCGCAGCGACCGCACCCGGCGCACCAGGGCGTGGACGGTCGCCGCGTGCCGCGGATCGCGGCTGCCGTGGGCGATGACGAGGAGGACCGGCTCTCTGCGCATGCGATGTCAGCCCTTCACCAGCAGACCCCGGCCGCGCAGCACCCGCCGCTCCAGCGGACTGAAGATCAGCAGGTCGATCGCGATACCGACGAACAGGATCAGGATGATCGCCTCGAAGACCATCGACATGGAGCTGGCGTTGCGGCCGTTCTCCAGCAGCGCGCCCAGGCCGATGCCCAGGTCGGGGGAGGAGGCGATGATCTCCGCCGCCATCAGCGAACGCCAGGAGAAGGCCCAGCCCTGTTTCAGACCGCCCAGGTAGCCGGGGAGCGCGGCCGGCAGGACGATGTGCCAGGCCCCCTTCAGCCCGGTCGCGCCCATCGTGCGGCCCGCCCGCAGGAACAGCGGCGGCACCTGGTCGATGCCGGAGACCAGGCCGTTGGCGATGGACGGGACCGCGCCGAGCAGGATCACCGCGTACATCATCGAGTTGTTCAGGCCCAGCCAGATGACGGCCGGCGGCACCCAGGCCACCGACGGCAGCGACTGGAGCCCGGACAGGATCGGCCCGATGGCCGCGCGCACGAACTTCACGCGGGCCACCAGCAGACCCAGCGGGGTGCCGATGGCGAGCGCCAGCAGGAAGCCCAGCAGACCGCGCGAGACGCTGGTCCAGATGTACCCGAAGAACCTGCCTTCCAGCCAGGCGTCGCGGAACTCGCCGCCGACGTCGGCGGGCGAGGGCAGCTTGGTCGGATCGTCGACGATCTTGAAGGAGACCAGGGCCTGCCAGACCACCAGGACCACCGCGACGGCGACGATCGGCGGCAGGATCTTGCCGACGAAGGTCTGACGGAAGGACGTACGGCCGGTGACACCGGTCTCCAGGGCGTCCAGGCCCGCCTCGACCGAGGCGGTCTGCCGGTCGTCGTCGGCGCTCCCGGTACGCCCGTCCGTCGTCTTCGTGTCAGTGCTGGCCATGACGGCGGATCTCCCCACGCAGGACTTCTGTGATCTCCAGGGACAGTTCGGCCACGGGGGCGTCCTCGATGCGACGGGGCTGCGGAAGGCCGACCGTCCACTCGCGGGCCACCCGGCCGGGCCGGGAGGAGAGCAGGATGACGCGCTGGGCGAGCCGTACCGCCTCCCGCACGTTGTGCGTGACGAACAGGACCGACAGTCCGGTCTCCGACCAGATGCGGGTCAGTTCGTCGTGCAGCACGTCCCGGGTGATGGCGTCGAGGGCCGCGAACGGCTCGTCCATCAGCAGCAGCCGGGCGTCCTGCGCGAGGGCGCGCGCCATCGCGACACGCTGGCGCATACCGCCGGACAGCTCGTGCACCCGTTTGCCGTACGAGCCCTTCAGACGGACCAGTTCGAGCAGTTCCTCGGCCCGGTCGCGCCGTTCGTTCTTCGCGACCCCGCCCAGCTTCAGGGCGAGCTCGATGTTCTTGCCCGCGGTCAGCCACGGGAACAGGGCGTGCTCCTGGAACATCAGAGCGGGACGCCCGTCGGTGCTGATGCTGCCGGCGGTGGGCCTGTCGAGCCCGGCCACCAGGTTCAGCAGGGTGGACTTGCCGCAGCCGGAGGCACCCAGCAGGGTGACGAACTCGCCCGGCGCGACATCGAGGCTGATGTCGTCCAGGACGAGTTGCTGCCCCGCGGGCCCGGCGAAGGACTTCGAGACGTGCTCGATGCGGGCGGCGTACCCCACCGACTCGGCGCTGTCCGCCTTGACGAGGGTCGTGGCCATGGTGGTCACCTCCTGGGAACTCATGCGACTGGGGTCTACTCGGCGCCGAGGCCGGCGTCGTCGGCGGTGCTCTCGCCCTCGGCCGCGAGGACCTTGTTCAGGAGGGTGAGGTCGTAGATGCCGTCCAGCTCCGGGTCCTCCAGCAGACCGGCCTGCACCGCGTGCTCCGCCTCCGTCTTGAGGGTGGAGGCGAGCGGGTCGTCGGTGAACCGGATGGACTCCCACGCCGGGTCCAGGACGTCCGCGGGCAGTGCCGCGCCGGAGTCCGACTCCAACTGCGCGTTGGCGGCGGTCTTCGCCTCGTCGGGGTGGGCGCCGATGTACGCGTTGGCCTCGACGGACGCCTTCAGCACGGCCTCGACGGCCTTCGGGTGCTCCTCGAGGAAGGTCTGCGACACGATGATGTTCGTGATCACGAACTTCTTGTCGGGCCACAGGTCCGCTTCGTCGAGGAGCACCTCGGCGCCCTCGGCGACCAGCTTGGAGGCGGTGGGCTCGGGCACCCAGGCGCCGTCGATGGAGCCGGACCTGTAGGCGTCGGGGGTGATCTTGTTGTCGGTGCGGACGACGGAGACGTCGCCCTTGCCGCTCTCGGCGTCGACCTTCCAGCCCTGCTCCGCGATCCAGTTGAGGAAGGCGACGTCCTGGGTGTTGCCGAGCTGGGGGGTGGCGATCTTCTTGCCCTTGACGTCCTTCACGGACTTGATCTTGTCCGGGTCGACGACGAGCTTGACGCCGCCGGAGGCCGAGCCGCCGATGATGCGGAGGTTCTTGCCCGAGGACTTGGTGTAGCCGTTGATGGCGGGGGAGGGGCCGATCCAGCCGATGTCGATGGAGCCGGAGTTGAGGGCCTCGATCTCGGACGGCCCCGCGTTGAACACCTGGTACGTGGCCTTGGTGGCACCCAGGGCCTTCTGGAAGTAGCCCTTGTTCACCCCGACGAGCGCGGTTCCGTGGGTCAGGTTGCCGAAGTAGCCGATCTTCACGGAGTCGAGTCCGTCGATCTTCTCCGCCCCGGCGGCGATCTGCTGGGCGGACGACGCGTCCTGGGCCTTCGACCCGTAGCCGCAGGCGGCGAGGGCCAGCAGGGGGAGGACGGCCATCACCGCGAAGGCGCGGCGGAGGCTGGGTGTGGCAGGCACGGGAGGTGTTCCTCTCGTTGGCCCGGCGGTCACGGTGTTGCGGGTCGTGGCCGGGAGTTCGGCAAATCTGTTCGTCTCGTCCGGGACGGTGCTCGGCGGGTGAGGGCGCGCCGACTCGGCGCGGACCTCACCGGGCACCTCGCGCCACCGCGCCCGGCCCGACGCGGAGCGGGCCGCTGCCGACGAGGCCGCCCCCCTTCGGGCAGGTCGCGCGGTGGTCGGTGGTCATCTCAGAAGTCCCACCCGTCGTCCTCGGCCTCGTCCTTGACGGGCTCGGGGGCCGCGAACGACTCGCCGACCATGCCCGCCGTGAGCGTGGTGCCGTCGCTGGGGTCGATCAGGATGAACGAGCCCGTGCGGCGCGAGTCGGCGTAGGAGTCCACCGGCAGCGGCTCCGCGGTGCGGATCTTCACCCGGCCGATGTCGTTGGCGACGAGCTGCCCCGGGTGCGGGTGCAGGGAGAGGTCGTCGAGCGTGAGGCGGGACGGGATGTCCTTGACGATCGCCTTGACCGTGCGGGTGCCGTGCTTGAGCAGCACCCGGTGCCCGACGGTCAGCGGCTGGTCGGCGACGTGGCACACGGTGGCCTCGACGTCCTGCGTGGTGGCCGGCGCGTCCTTGCTCGGCACGATCAGGTCGCCGCGCGAGACGTCGATGTCGTCCGCGAGCAGCAGCGTCACCGACTGCGTCGTCCACGCCACGTCGACGGACTCGCCGAGCAGGTCGATCCCGGCGACCGTCGTCGTCCTCCCGGACGGCAGGACGGTGACCTGCTCGCCCACCCGGAACGTGCCGGCGGCGATCTGGCCCGCGTAGCCCCGGTAGTCCGGGTGCTCGGCGGTCTGCGGCCGGATCACGTACTGCACGGGCAGCCGCGCGTGGCAGTGCGCCAGGTCGTGGCTGACCGGGACGGTCTCCAGGTGCTCCAGGACGGTCGGGCCGCCGTACCAGTCCATGTGGGCGGAGGGCTCCACCACGTTGTCCCCGGCGAGCGCCGAGATCGGGATCGCGGTGACCTCCGGGACGCCCAGCTCGGTCGCGTACGCCGTGAACTCCTCGGCGATCGCGGCGAACACGGACTCCCGGTACTCGACCAGGTCCATCTTGTTCACGGCGAGCACGACGTGCGGGACGCGCAGCAGGGCCGCGATCGCCGCGTGCCGACGGGTCTGCTCGACGACGCCGTTGCGCGCGTCGACCAGGATCACCGTCAGCTCGGCCGTGGAGGCACCGGTGACCATGTTGCGGGTGTACTGCACGTGGCCGGGCGTGTCGGCGAGGATGAACCGGCGGCGCGGGGTCGCGAAGTAGCGGTACGCGACGTCGATGGTGATGCCCTGCTCGCGCTCGGCGCGCAGGCCGTCCGTGAGCAGCGCGAGGTCCGGGCCCTCCGCGCCACGGCTCGCCGAGGCGCGCTCCACGGCCTCCAGCTGGTCCGTGAGGATCGACTTGGAGTCGTGCAGCAGCCGGCCGACGAGGGTGGACTTGCCGTCGTCGACGGAGCCGGCGGTGGCGAACCGCAGCAGGGTCGTGGCCGAGAGTTCCTCGGTCGTGGTCGTGCTCATGCTTAGAAGTACCCCTCGCGCTTACGGTCTTCCATCGCGGCCTCGGAGAGCTTGTCGTCGGCGCGGGTGGCGCCGCGCTCCGTCAGCCGCGACGCGGCGATCTCGGCGATGACCTGCTCCAGCGTCACCGCGTCGGAGTCGACGGCGCCCGTGCAGGACATGTCGCCGACGGTCCGGTAGCGGACGAGCCGCTTCTCGACGGTCTCGCCGTCCTTGGGGCCGCCCCACTCGCCGCCGGTCAGCCACATGCCGCCGCGCGCGAACACCTCACGCTCGTGCGCGAAGTAGATCTGGGGCAGCTCGATCTCCTCGCGGGCGATGTACTGCCAGACGTCCAGCTCCGTCCAGTTGGACAGCGGGAACACGCGGACGTGCTCGCCGGGGGCGTGACGCCCGTTGTACAGGTTCCACAGCTCGGGGCGCTGACGGCGGGGGTCCCACTGGGAGAACTCGTCCCGCAGGGAGAACACCCGCTCCTTGGCGCGGGCCTTCTCCTCGTCGCGGCGACCGCCGCCGAAGACCGCGTCGAACTTCTCCGACTGGATCTTCTCCGTCAGCGGCAGGGTCTGCAACGGGTTGCGGGTGCCGTCCGCCCGCTCCTTCAGCACACCCCGGTCGATGTAGTCCTGCACCGAGGCGACGTGCAGCCGCAGGTTGTGCCGGTCGACCGTGCGGTCGCGGTACTCGATGACCTCCGGGAAGTTGTGCCCGGTGTCCACGTGCAGCAGCGAGAACGGCACCGGCGCCGGCGTGAACGCCTTGAGCGCCAGGTGCAGCATGACGATCGAGTCCTTGCCGCCGGAGAACAGGATCACCGGGTTCTCGAACTCGCCCGCCACCTCGCGGAAGATGTGCACCGCCTCCGACTCCAGCGAGTCGAGGTGGCTGAGGGCGTACGGGCTGTCGGTGCCCTCTTCGCCCCCCTTGGTCTTGGTGACGGCGGTCACACCAGTCCCCTCTCGCTGAGCAGCGCGTGGACCGACGCCGCGGACTCCTGCACGGTCTGGTTCTGCGACTCGATCCGCAGATCCGGTGACGCGGGCACCTCGTACGGGTCGTCGACGCCGGTGAGGCCGGACAGCTCGCCCGCCGCCTGCTTGGCGTACAGGCCCTTGACGTCACGCTCGCTGCACACCTCGACCGGCGTCGCCACGTGCACCTCCACGTAGGCCGTGCCGCTCGCCTCGTGCCGCTTGCGGACCGCGTCACGGCTGTCGGCGTACGGCGCGATCACCGGCACCAGCGCCTTGACGCCGTTGCGGGCGAGCAGATCGGCGAGGAAGCCGATGCGCTGCACGTTGGTGTGCCGGTCCTCGCGGCTGAAGCCGAGGCCCGCCGAGATGAACTCGCGGATCTCGTCGCCGTCGAGCACCTCGACGAGGTGGCCTTCCTCGCGCAGCCGGCCGGCCAGCTCGTACGCGATGGTGGTCTTGCCGGCACTCGGCAGACCCGTGAGCCAGACGGTGGCTCCGGTCGTCACGTGATTCTCCTGGGTCGCAGTGATCGCTTCTGTAACAGCAGTAGCAACAGGAGCTGTGGGAGTCGTATGAATGACCTTGGTGCCCGTCATCCGTGCAGCCCGCACTCGGTCTTGGCGCGGCCCGCCCAGCGGCCGGCGCGCGCGTCCTCGCCCTCCAGGACCCGGCGGGTGCAGGGGGCGCAGCCGACGGAGGTGTAGCCGTCCATCAGCAGCGGGTTGGTCAGGACACCGTGTTCGGCGACATAGGCGTCGACGTCGTCCTGGGTCCAGCGGGCGATGGGGGAGATCTTGACCTTGCGGCGCTTGTCGTCCCAGCCGACGACCGGGGTGTTCGCCCGGGTCGGGGACTCGTCGCGGCGCAGCCCGGTCGCCCAGGCCCGGTACCCTCGCAGGCCCTCCTCCAGCGGCTGGACCTTGCGGAGCTTGCAGCACAGGTCCGGGTCGCGGTCGTGGAGCTTGGGACCGTACTCGGCGTCCTGCTCGGCGACCGTCTGCCGCGGGGTGAGGGTGATGACGTTCACGTCCATCACGGCCTCGACCGCGTCCCGGGTGCCGATGGTCTCGGGGAAGTGGTAGCCGGTGTCGAGGAACACCACGTCGACGCCCTTGCGGACGCGGGACGCCAGATGGGCCACCACGGCGTCCTCCATGGAGGACGTCACACAGAACTGCTCGCCGAAGGTGTCCACGGCCCACTGGAGGACCTCCAGTGCGGAGGCGTCCTCCAGGTCGCGTCCCGCCTGCTCGGCCAGTGCCTTCAACTCCTCTTCGACACGGGCTTCCTGAGCCGTCGTCATATCCGGTCATCCCCTCCGTTGTCGGCTCGCTGAACGCCACGGGCGAGGAGCCCGAGGTACTTCAGCTGGAATGCGCGGTTGCACGCCGCGCATTCCCAGGCTCCGTGGCCCTGCTCGCTCGGACGCAGGTCCTCGTCGCCGCAGTAGGGGCAGTAGAAGGGGGCCGCCCGCTCGCTCATGACAGGGCCTCCTCGGAGGCGCGTGCGGCCCAGGTGGCGAACCGCTCGCCGTCCGTACGCTCGGCCTGGTAGCGCGTCAGCACGCGCTCGATGTAGTCCGGCAGTTCCTCGGAGGTCACCTTCAGTCCGCGGACCTTCCGGCCGAAGCCGGCCTCGAGGCCGAGCGCGCCGCCGAGGTGCACCTGGTAGCCCTCGACCTGCTCGCCGCGGTCGTCGAGCATCAGCTGGCCCTTGAGGCCGATGTCCGCCACCTGGATACGGGCGCAGGCGTTCGGGCAGCCGTTGAGGTTGATGGTGAGCGGCTCGTCGAAGTCCGGCAGGCGGCGCTCCAGCTCGTCGATGAGCGCGGAGCCCCGCGCCTTGGTCTCGACGATGGCCAGCTTGCAGAACTCGATGCCGGTGCAGGCCATGGTGCCGCGCCGGAAGGTGGACGGCCTGGCGGTGAGGTCCAGCGCCTCCAGGGACTCGACCAGCGAGTCGACCTGGCCCTCCTCGACGTCGAGGACGATCATCTTCTGCTCGACCGTGGTGCGCACCCGGCCCGAGCCGTGCGCCTCCGCCAGGTCGGCGATCTTCGTCAGGACGGTGCCGTCGACCCGGCCGACGCGGGGGGCGAAGCCGACGTAGTAGCGGCCGTCCTTCTGCCGGTGCACGCCGACGTGGTCCCGCCAGCGGGCCACGGGCTCCTCGGGCGCGGGGCCGTCGGTCAGCTTGCGCTGGAGGTACTCGTCCTCCAGCACCTGGCGGAACTTCTCCGCGCCCCAGTCGGCGACCAGGAACTTCAGCCGGGCGCGGTTGCGCAGCCGGCGGTAGCCGTAGTCGCGGAAGATCGACAGGACGCCCTCGTAGACGTCCGGGACCTCGTCCAGCGGCACCCAGGCGCCCAGCCGCACGCCCAGCTTGGGGTTGGTGGACAGACCGCCGCCGACCCACACGTCGAAGCCGGGGCCGTGCTCGGGGTGGCGGACGCCGACGAACGCCACGTCGTTGATCTCGTGGACCACGTCCAGCACCGGCGAGCCGGAGATGGCGGTCTTGAACTTCCGGGGGAGGTTCGAGTACGCCTGGTTGTTCAGGACGCGGCGCTTCATCTCCTCCAGCGCCGGCGTGCCGTCGATGATCTCGTCCTCGGCGATGCCCGCGACCGGGGAGCCGATCATCACACGGGGCGTGTCACCGCAGGCGGTGACCGTGGACAGACCGACCGCCTCCAGGCGGTTCCAGATCTCCGGCACGTCCTCGATGCGGATCCAGTGGTACTGGACGTTCTGCCGGTCGGTGATGTCCGCGGTGCCGCGCGCGAACTCCTGCGAGATCTCGCCGATCACGCGCAGCTGCTGGGTGGTGAGCCGGCCGCCGTCGATACGGACCCGCAGCATGAAGTACTTGTCGTCCAGCTCCTCCGGCTCCAGGATCGCGGTCTTGCCGCCGTCGATCCCGGGCTTGCGCTGGGTGTAGAGCCCCCACCAGCGCATCCGGCCGCGCAGGTCGTTGGGGTCGATCGAGTCGAAGCCCCGCTTGGAGTAGACCGTCTCAATGCGCGTCCGCACGTTGAGACCGTCGTCGTCCTTCTTGAACTGTTCGTTGCCGTTGAGCGGGGTGAAGTGACCCACGGCCCACTGCCCCTCACCGCGGTGACGGCTCACCTTGCGGCGGGGCGCGGAGGCGGCAGGGTTCTGCGGGGTGGCGGCCATGGTGAATACGTCCTTCGGGACAGGCGGAATGCGACGCTGACCTGCGCGTACGGGCGCATGGGCATACCTGCGCGCCATTGCGCGGGCGGGAAGTGCTGGAAGGGTGCGTGTCGGCGGTGCTGCGGCTCGTCAGCTCGCCGGACAGATGGCGCTGGACATGCGGCCGAGGTCGACGTGCCGCCGACTCACCAAGGCAATTCCAGTTCCAGACATGAAGAAAGCGTGTCACGGCGATCTGGACACAGTCCAGCTTCGTCCGTCATGCGGACACCCTTGTCCCGAAGAGTGAGACAAGGGTGGCATCGGTCACATGTGCTGCACGGTGTCTTGTCCGCGCAGGTCAAGCTGGGTATGCGCCCGGCCAGGGGCCCGGGGAGGCGACCTCGGCCTCCTCCTCGACCTTGGTGTCGAAGAGCCGGAAGCCGCGCCGCAGGTAGTTGTCCATGGCGTACTCGCCGTCCTTGCTGCACGTGTGCAGCCACACCCGCTTGGTCGGCGGCAGCGTGGGCCAGCGGTCCCCCAGGTCCCAGGCGCGGGCCGTGCCGTACGACAGCAGGTGCCCGCCGATCCGCCGGCCGCGGAAGGCGGGGATCAGACCGAAGTAGCCGATCTCCACCACCGCGTCGTCCCCGGGTTCGAGCTCCACGTACCCGGCCGGCGTGCCGCGGTCGTAGGCCACCCAGGTCTCCAGGCCCGGCCGCTCGAGGTGTTCCTGCCAGCGCGCGTGGCTCCAGCCCAGCCGGTCGGTCCAGCGGATGTCGCCGCCGACGGAGGCGTACAGGAAGCGGCTGAACTCGGGCGAGGGGACCTCGGAGCGGACGATCCGGACGTCGCCCTCGGGCGCGGCGGCCGGCAGCAGGTCACTCGACGCGGTCTGCTCCAGGGACCAGGTGGTCACGGGAATGTTGGTCATGCCGGTCAGGGAATCATCCGTTCCGCCGGTCTGTCGATCGCGCCCGTCACTTCGCCGACCGGTCGACGGAGGCCAGGGGCAGCGCGAACAGCACCCGGCCGGACTGCGTCCAGACCTCGCCGGTCTGCGCCGAGTAGGACAGGGACTCGGTCCGGGTGCTCCAGCAGGTGTGGCTGCCGTCGGCGCCGCACGTGGCGCCCCGTGCCCCGTCGGTGTCCTGCCGCCACAGCGTCCCGTGCCTGCGGTCCGCGGCGGCCGCCCGGGTCAGGTACCAGGCCGAGCCGTGCGCCAGCACGCCCCGCACCCCGGTCGCCTTCGTGCGGTACGCCTCGGTCACCCGGACCCGTCCGGCCGCGTCGGAGGCGAGCAGCCCGGTCCGGCCGGGCGCCGGGTCGAGGGCGTACCGCCACAGCCGGGCGCCCCGGTCGCTGTCGTCGAGGGTCCACTCCCCGGCGACCAGGGTGTCGGGGGAGGTGCTGCGGTCGAGGGAGACGGTGGTCGGACGCGGGGCGTCCGCGCCGCCGTCCAGCCGGTAGGAGGCGACGGCGGGCAGGACGTAGCGGTGGCCGTACGCCGACCAGCCGCCGGGTACCCGCCCGATCGCCGCACCGCCGACGGTGGCGCGCTGGACGCGGTTCAGGTCGTAGACGTACAGCGCGGTGCCGTCCTCCTCGTCGGCGGTGACGAGCAGTTTGTCCTCGGACCAGGCCATGCCCGATACATGGGAGACCAGCCCCCGGTAGTCGCGGCCGCCCTCGACCGGTACGGCGAGCAGCGCCCAGGTGTAGGCGAGGCGGTCCGGTTCGCCCGCGTCGACGAAGGCGACCCGGGCCAGGCCCCGGTCGGTGCTCGGGCCGGCGCTGCGCGACCAGCCGGAGAGGATCACCCGGTGCGCGCCCCACAGCCCGTCGTCGTCGGCCTCGCCGGAGGTGGTCACCGCGCCCGGCTGCCAGCCCCGGGTGTCCTCGGCGTCCCAGCAGTAGGCGTGCGTGGCGGAGGGGGAGACGGGCAGCGCCCGCCGCTCCGCGTCCGTACAGCCGGCCGCGTCGCGCAGGGTGCGGTCGGCGTCGTCGAGGACCGCACCGACGCCGACCGGCGGACCCATCTCCGCGGCGAGCCGGTCCAGGGAGGCCTGCGGCACCAGGTTCTCCGTCAGCCGCAGGGCCTCGGTGTCGGTGGAGGCGGTGAGCGGCTCCAGGGCCCCGGGGCCGTCCGTGACCGTCGCCTGGGAGGCGCTGATCATGGTGGCGGCGGCGGTGAGCGCCAGCGCCGTTCCGGTCAGGAACGCACGCAGTGCCCTGCCCCGCCTGTGCCGGCGATGTCGGCCACGATGTTTCATTCGTCCTCCCGAGGCGGGGCCAACTGCGCCTGGTGATCCTTACGTTGACCGAGGAGCAGGTGGGGTGAACCGTAGGGGATGCTACGGCAGTGGGCGCCCGCCCGGGCCCGGACCTCGCACATGTGCGGAAGTCGCCGCGACACACGTGGGCGTACGGCACGAAAAGGGAGGCGTGAGCGCCCCACGGTACGAAATCCGCATCCGCCCCGAACACGACACGAAAGCCGTGGCCAGGGCGGGTGAGGTGCGCCGGGGGCGCCGGGGGCGCCGGGGGCGCCGGGGGCGCCGGGGCCGGGTCGCGGGCGTCGTGGCCGGGATGCGGGCGCCGTGGCCGTCCCGGAACTGACGGCCGACGTGAGGAAGTTCGAGAGGCCGGCGATCCCGGGGAGCGGGATGCCGGGGAACGGGATGTCGGCGAGCGGGATGCCAGGCAACGGGTTGTCGGGGAACGGGAAGTCGGGCAACGGGATGCCGGGGAACGGGAAGTCGGGCAACGCGTTGTCGGGGAACGGGGCGGTCCGGGGACGTCGGGGAGTCGTGGGCGTGACATGGCGGCCGTCGTCAGGACACGGGGTCCGTCGCCCGCGCCTCGGCCACCGCGGGCGCCATGGAGTGCGGCAGGAGGTCCTTCGGGTCGTCCGGCAGGAGCACCGCCACCTCCGCGTCCTCGGAGAACCGGTAGGGCCGGTGCTCCAGGAGTCCCCCGAGATACCGCCGCACCCGGGACAACTCGGCCCGGACGGTCACCGTCCGCCCCGGATCACCGAACACGTCCGCCGCCAGCCCCGCCGCACTGCGCCCGCCCCGGTGCACCGCCAGCAGGTACAGCAACTCGGCGTGCCGGGGACTGAGTTCGTGTGACCACGACCCCGCCCCGCCGGTCACCGCCACCGACCACCGGCGCGGCCGCGTCACATCCAGCTCGATCCGGGTGGTGCCGCGCGGCAGCGGCTCCGCGGCGTCCTCCAGCGCGCGCACCAGCCAGCCCCCCGCCAGCGGCTCCACCGAGCACAGCCCCAGCACCGGCAGCCACCGGCGGCCCGGCGAGACCGACCTGGGCAGGGTGATCCGGGCCGCGTACGGCATCCCGCTCACGGCCGCGGTCCAGCCGCCCCGGTCCACCACCGCCGCCCGGCCGCCGAGCCGGGCCAGCACCGGCGCCGCCACCGCCCGCAGCCGCTCCAGTGCCCCCAGGTGCAGCTCGCGCAGCTTCGCCTCGGCGAGCTTGGCCACCGCGTCGACCCAGGCGAGCGTGGCCGGATGCATCGTCTCCAGCGGCCCGCTCACGTCCACCACGCCCAGCAGCCGGCCGTCCCGGGGATCGGTGATCGGGGCGCCGGCGCAGGTCCACGCCGTGTGCGAGCGCACGAAGTGCTCGGCCGCGAACACCTGGACGGGCCGGCGCACCACCGCGGGCGTTCCGATCCCATTGGTCCCGACGACGTCCTCCCGCCAGTCCGCGCCCACCTCGAAACCCAGCCCGTCGGCCCTGCGCAGCACCGGGGAACAGCCCTCCCGCCACAGCACCCGGCCCTCGTCGTCGGCGACGACCATGATGTGGTGGGCCGCGTCCGCCACCGACAGCAGCCCCTCCCGCAGCACCGGCAGCACCTCCCGCAGCGGTGACTCCTCACGGCGCCGGCGCACCTCCTCCCGACTGAGCAGCCCGGCTCTGAAGTCGTGCTCGGGGTCCACGCCGCTGCGCAGCATCCGCTCCCAGGACTGCTCGATCACCGGCCGGGGCGCGATCCTCGCCCGCCGGCCGGAGAGCTTGGCGTCGCGCACCTCGTTGAGCATCCGCGCCGCTCGTGCGGCATCGACGGCCGCGAGCTGCGGCCCGGTCATCGGCGACTTCGCCACTGGAGCCTCCCGGTGGACACACAGGCACAGGACCGGGTGTCAAGCTCCTGCGCCGACTGTTTCCGGTCTCACTCGGAGTCCCATCTTGCCGTCCGCACATCACGGAGGGGCACAGTCCGGACAGCGAGTCCGACACGTTGCAACCCTCTGCAACCCTGGCCAACATCCACTTGCTGTCCAAAACTTGTGGCGCGCCGTCCCGAGCGGCGTCACCGGCCTCGCAGGGCCGTGCGGCGGGGGTGGTGCCGTGTCGGCGCAGCACCACCCCCGCATCTGCCCCGTCCCAGGTCAGACGAGCGGCCGGGCCCGCTCCACCAGCGCCGCCAGGTCCAGGCTGTGGGGCAGGGTGCCGAAGGCCGACCCGCCGTCCCCGCCGAGCCGCGACGCGCAGAACGCGTCGGCGACCTCCGGCGGCGCGAACCGTACGAGCAGCGCACCCTGGAGCACCCGTGCGAACCGCTCCGCCAGCCGCCGCGCCCGCGCCTCGGCTCCCTCCAGGTCGGCCAGCTCGGTCAGCAGGTCCTTGATCGCCGCGTCCAGCCGGTGGTCGGCACCCCGCGCCCGTCCCACCTCCCGCAGATACGCGTCCAGCGCCTGCGGCTCCCTGCGCAACGCCCGCAGCAGGTCCAGCGCCTGGACGTTGCCCGCGCCCTCCCAGACGGAGTTCAGCGGCGACTCGCGCACCAGCCGCGGCATCCCCGACTCCTCCACGTACCCGTTGCCGCCCAGGCACTCCGCCGCCTCCACCGTCACCGGCGTACAGCGCTTGGTCACCCAGTACTTCGCGGCCGGCACCGCGATCCGCAGCAGCGCCCGCTCCTGCTCACCGCCGTCGTCGTAGGCCGCCGCCAGACGCAGCCCGAGCGTCGTGGCCGCCTCCGACTCCACCGCGAGATCGGCCAGAACATTGCGCATCAGCGGCTTGTCGAGGAGTTTCCCGCCGAACGCCTCGCGGTACGCGCAGTGGTGCACCGCCTGCGCCACGGCCGCCCGCATCAGGCCCGCAGAGCCGAGCACGCAGTCCAGCCGGGTCGCCGCGACCATCCCGATGATGGTCCGCACCCCGTGCCCCTCCTCGCCGACCCGGCGCGCCCACGTCCCGTCGAACTCGACCTCGGCGGACGCGTTCGACCGGTTGCCCAGCTTGTCCTTCAGCCGCTGGAGCAGGAACGGGTTGCGGGTGCCGTCCTCCAGCACCCGGGGGACGAGGAAGCAGGTCAGCCCCTCCGGCGCCCGGGCCAGTACCAGGAAGCCGTCGGACATCGGCGCCGAGCAGAACCACTTGTGCCCGGTCAGCTCGTACGTCCCGTCCTCGGCGAGCGGCCGCGCCGACGTCGTGTTCGCCCGGACGTCGCTGCCGCCCTGCTTCTCCGTCATCCCCATGCCGAACAGGGCGCCCGCCTTCAGACGGGCGGGCCGCAGTTCGCGCTCGTACAGCGTCGACGTCAGCCGCGGCTCCCACTCGGCGGCCAGCTCCGGGTCGGTCCGCAGGGCGGGCACGGCCGCGTGGGTCATCGACAGCGGGCACCCGTTGCCCGCCTCGACCTGCGTCCACACCAGGAATCCTGCCGCCCGCCGTACGTGCCCGCCCGGCCGGGCCCACGCCGACGTGAGCCCGGCGCTCACGCCCTTGCCGAGCAGCCGGTGCCAGGCCGGATGGAACTCGACCTCGTCGATCCGGTGACCGTGACGGTCGTGGGTCCGCAGGGTGGGCGGGTTCTCGTTCGCCTGGATCGCCCACTCGTGAAGCTGCGCCGACCCGGCGGCCCGGCCCAGGGCCGACAGATCTCCCCGGGCCTCGTCGAGCAGCTCCGGATCGAGATGCCGTTCCACGGCGTCCACCAGGGCCCGGTCGGCGCCGTAGACGTCGTACCCGAGCAGCGGCGGGGGCTGGTTGGTCACGGTGTGCGTGCTGCCTGCCATACGGCGAACCTACCCCCGGCCGGACCGCTCATGACCACGGGACACCGACGGCCTCACACGCACGTGCCCGGCACGACGACGGCCGGGCACCACCGCGCGGTGCCATGCCTACGGCGAGGCAGGGACCCAGGTGTGGTGCCATGCCCGCGGTGGGGCTGGGACCCGGGTGCGGTGGCACGCCCGCGGTGGGGCTGGGACCCGGGTGCGGTGGCACGCCCGCGGTGGGGCTGGGACCCGGGTGTGGTGGCACGCCCGCGGTGGGGCTGGGACCCGGGTGTGGTGGCACGCCCGCGGTGGGGCTGGGACCCGGGTGCGGTGGCACGCCCGCGGTGGGGCAGGGACCCGGGTGCGGTGGCACGCCCCGAGGGGGCCGACACCCGCGCGAGGTGCCACCCCCACGGCGAGGACGGGGTGCACACGCGTGCCAAGCCCCCGGCAGGGCCGGCCGCGGGTGCCTGCCGCGGCGGCCACGGTGGGTCCGGGCGCACGTGCGTGTCGCGCCCGTGGCGGGTCCGGGCACCGAACCCGTGCGTGTCGCGCCCGTGGCGGGTCCGGGCACCAGACCCGCGTGCCCCGCGCCGGCGGCGACCGCGGCCGGTTCCCACCGGAGGTGAGCGCAGCCCCGTACGGCGGATACCTTTAAGGCGTGCAGCCAGCAAGTCAGCCTTCCGAGCAGCCCGAGGTCCCCTTCGGGCGTCTCCACCGCGCGCGTGCCCTCTACCGCAACGTCTCCAAGCGCAGGACCGCCTGGCTGCTGCTCAAGGACACCGTCAACTCCTGCATCGAGTACCGCATCCTCGGCCTCGCCGCGGAGGCCGCCTTCTTCACCCTGCTGTCCGTGCCGCCGCTGCTGCTGAGCCTCATCGGCCTGCTCGGTTACGTCGACGACTGGACCGGCACCGACACCATCAGCAGCCTGGAGAGCAACCTCCTCGACGCCTCCCGCACCGTCCTGTCCGACAAGGGCGTCACGCAGATCGCCCAGCCGATCCTCGACGACGTGATGGCGGGCGGCCGGCCCGACGTCATCTCCATCGGGTTCCTGTTCGCCCTGTGGTCGGGTTCCCGCGCGGTGAACGTCTTCATAGACACCATCACCGTCATGTACGGCCTGGACGGCGTCCGCGGCATCGTCAAGACCCGCCTGGTGGCGTTCCTGCTGTTCATCGCCGCCCTGCTGATCGGGTCGGTCGCGCTGCCGCTGATGGTCGCCGGGCCCGACGCCGTCGTCCGGATCGTGCCGTGGTCGACGACGGTCGTGCAGGTCCTGTACTGGCCGGTCGTGATCGTGCTGTCGATCGCCTTCCTGACCACGCTCTACCACGTCTCCGTACCGGTGCGCTCCCCGTGGATCGAGGACGTGCCCGGCGCCCTGGTGGCCCTCGCGATGTGGGTGCTGGGCAGCTTCCTCCTGCGCATCTACCTCCAGAGCACCATCGAGGGCGCCACCATCTACGGCTCTCTCGCCGCCGCCGTCGCCGTCCTGCTGTGGATCGGCGTGTCCGCCTTCGCCGTGCTCGTCGGCGCCGCCGTGAACGCCGCCATCGACCGGGTCTGGCCGGCCGCCGCGACCGCCGCGGCGCGCGCCGCCAACGAGCGGCTGCGCGAGGAGGAGGCCGCGGAGTACGTCGCCCGCATGGCCGCCGCCCGCTCGCACGACGACCCCGACGACCCCGACATGCCGTCCGAGTTCCCCGAGCGGTGGTCGCGGTTCCTGCCGCCGGAGGACGTGACCGGCCGGCTGCGCACGCACGCGAAGACCTTCCCCAAGGGGAACGGGAACGGGGAGGAGCCCCCGCCCCCCGAGAAGTGAACGCCCGGCGTCACGCCCGGGTGCCCGCCGCCGCGGCCTCCTTCGCGAACTCCGCGAAGTCGCGCGGCTCCCGGCCCAGCACCTGCCGCACCCCGTCCGTGAGGTGCGCGTCGTGGCCGTCGGGCATCTCCTCGAACAGCTCGACGAGGAAGTCGGCGCAGCGCCTCCCGGTCGGCCGTGCCCGCTCCTCGCCCCGGGCCGACAGCAGCACCAGATGCCGTACGCCAGTGGCCGCTCACTCCGCTGCTGACGGAGGAGACCGGCCGGGACGAACCCGGCCAGGGGGCTGTCCTGGACCGTCTGCTCGACCTGCTCGACCTGCTTGACCTGCTCGTCATAGCCGCCCTGCGGGCCTGGTTCTCCCGGCCCGAGGCGGCAGCGCCGGCCTGGTACCGGGCGAGGGCCGACCCCGTCGTGGGCCGTGTGCTGCGGCTCGTCCAGAACGACCCGGCCCACCCCTGGACGGTGGCCTCCCTCGCCGTCACGGCGGGCGTCTCCCGGGTCGCCCCGGCCCGCCGCTTCACCGGACTGGTCGGGGAACCGCCGATGACGTACCTCACCGGCCGACGCCTTAGAAAGCGCTTGTGGCCCTTACCTTCGTGTGCCAGGCTACGTGGCGGCCGATCTTGCGGTAGCGCGTCGACCCGCCGGGCACCCGGTCCGCCGGACCGGGCGTCCACCGTTCCCGCGACGAGCCCGCCGCGCCGGCCAGGCGGTACAGGCCGCGCGACCGGGCAGGGAGGCGACGATGACCGACCGGCCCGTCCGGAGCGGACCCCTTCAGTACGGCATCGCCCAGCAGGAGTGGCTCTACCACAGGAAACACGGGCGGCCGCGCCACCCGCGCCAGTGCCTCTGGCTGGACCTGCCCGCCGGTCTGTCCCACGAGGAAGCCGCCGCCGCCGTCGCCGTCATGGTGGAGCGGCACGAGGTGCTGCGGACCACCTTCCCCGCCGACCACAGGGGAGACCCCCGGCAGACGGTCTGGCCCCCGGCCCCCGTCTCCTTGCACCGGTTCGACCTCTCCGGCCCCGACGCCGCGGCCGGCACCGCCTCTCCTGCCGGTACCGCCTCTCCTGCCGGCACCGCCTCTCCCGCCGGTACGGAGGGACTCGCCGGTTCCGAGGAACCCACCGGAACCGAGCAACCCACCGGAACCGAGCAACTCGACTCCTTCTGCGACGCCCCGCTCGACGTGTTCACCACGACACCACTGCGGGCCGCCGTCGTACGGTACGCCGCCGGACACCGCCGGCTCCTGCTGGTGATCGCCCACATAGCGATCGACTACCTGGGACAGCAGGTCCTGCGCGAAGAACTCACCGAGGTCCTCCGAGCGGCGGCAGCGGGCCGCCCGCCGGCGCTCCCGCCCGTCACCTGCCAGCCGCTCGACCACGCCCTCGCGGAGGCGGACGCCGACGACGGCACCCCCCTCGCGCACTGGCGGAGTGTCCTCTCCGCCGCACCGGCCGGCATCTTCCCCACCGCCGTCGTTCCGGAACGCGTCCGCTACACGCGCGTCCGCCTGGACTCACCCGCCCTCGGACCGGCCCTCCGCCTCATCCACCAAAAGCACCGCCTGCCTCTGGGACCGGTCTTCCTCACCGCGCTGGCCACCGCCCTCTCGGTCGTCTGCCGGCAACCCGTCGTCCCGCTCTCCTACACCTGGCCCGCGCGCGAGCCCGATCGGACGAAGAGGCTCGTCGCCTCGGTCATGCGGGACATCATCCTGAACATCGACCTCTCGGACGCGCCCGACTTCGTCACGGCCGTGCACCGCGTCCAGGAGTCCGTGCTCCGCTGCGCCCGCCACAGCCAGTACGACGTCTACGGCCTCCTCCAGGCCGACTCCCTCATCAACCGCGGGCGCGGCGCCTGGCGCCGGTCCGCCGTCTTCGTGAACCTCGGCCCCGACCCGGACACGGAGTGGGGCACGGAGCGCGAGGCCGGGCCCGAGGTCGACACGACCGCACCGGGCCCCCTGCCCGACGGCGGCTCCCTGCCCGACGGCGGCTCGCTGACCGCCGAGACGGGACCCGAGGAGCACTATGACGACTTCAACCTGTACACCTCCCTGGCGCGCGGCGAGCACGGCCGCGCGGAGCTCTTCCTCGCGGCCAACCAGGCGGTCCTGACTCCTGCCGAGGCCACCGGGATCGCCCGTGGCGTCGAGGCGGTCCTCGTCGGACTCGCCTCGGCCGGTGACCTGACCGCCGCCGAGGCACGGCGCCTGAGCGCCCTGACGCCACGGCAGGTCGAGGAGGGCTGGATCTCGGTGCGGGGGGCGTGGTTCCACCTCGGGCTCGCCGAGGAGATCCTGCGCGGGCACGACGGGGTCGTCTCGGCGAGCGCGCGCCGGGAACCGGACGGGACGACGTCCGCCCACGTCGTCGTCCGCCCCGACGGCCCCTCCCCCCTGGAACTGCGCGAACTCCTCCTGGCGCACCTGGACTTCCGGCACGCGCTGCTCGTGCCCGACCACCTCCACGTCACAACGGGCCCCGCCACGGAACCACCCGTGGCCGGGACCGTCACGGAGCCTCGAGCCACCGCGCCCTCCGCCACCTCGTCCCCCGCCCCCGCGCCCGGGGAACCGACGCCGCCGGAAGCGGGTGAGCGGAACGCCCGGCAACGGGTCCTGCGAGCAGCCGTGGAGGCGGCGAACGAACTCGACGACGTGGACATGTCCCTCACCTACGTGGAGGCCGGCGGCCTGCTCAGGCGCGTCCCCGTCGTTCTCGCCCGCCTGCGCGACCAGGGTGTGGACGGCTACGTCGCCGGGGACTTCCTGCGCCCGTGCAGCCTGCGCGCGCTCGCGCTGCACCGCCCGTCCCGCCCGGTGGCCGCCCCACACTGAGCGAGGGCTCCCGCCGCCCGCGATCACCGCCTCCGTCCCACTCCGACGAGCCATGGGAGAACGACATGTGGATCCTTGGCGTGAACGCCCCACCCGCCGGCTGGCACGACGCCTCCGCCTGCCTGGTCGACGGCAGCGGAAACGTCATCGCCTATTCCGAGCAGGAGCGCCACAACAGAGTCCGCCATGCGATCGGGGACGGCTTCAACAAACCCACGGGTGCGGCACGGTTCTGCCTCGAACAGGCCGGCATCACCGTCGACGACCTCGACACGATCGCCATCGGCTGGGACATCGACCAGATGTTCCCCGGGTTCTTCGCCGACGAGCGTGAACTGGCCATGCACGCCACCGGTTTCGACTTCCCCGGACGCCTCCCCGAGATCGTCCTCGTCCCCCACCACCGGGCGCACGCCGCGTCGGCCTTCTACGCCTCACCGTTCTCCGAGGCGGGCGTCCTCGTCGTCGACGGCAACGGCGAGAACGAGTCGACCACGATCTGGTCCTTCTCCTACGACCGCGAGCCCGAACGCAAGTACGCCCGGCCGCGCACCACCTCCCTGGGCTACGCGTACGACGGGGCCTCCGAATGGCTCGGCTTCCACCACCTCGACGCGGGCAGGACCATGGGGCTGGCCGCTCACGGACGGGCCCGCGGGCTCGTCGTGGAGACACTGGTCGACACCGACGGCGACGGCCTCCGGCTGGCGGTACCCCCGCTGCCGGAGAACGACGGGCACGCCACGATCGACGAGATCGGATCCCACTACGGAGCCACGGTGACCGCCTGGCGCGAGCTCTACGCCAAACTCGCCGGCGCCGACCGGCCCTCCGTCCCGGCGGACCGGCTGAACGAGGACCCCGCGGCCGTGCTCGTCGCGTACACGGCACAGCGCCTGATCGAGGACGCGGTGACCTCCCTCGCCGCCACGGCCCGGCGCCTCGCGGGCGTGGCGGAACTCTGTCTGGCCGGCGGCGTGGCACTCAACTGCAGCGCCAACGGACTGCTGCCGGGGCCCCTGTTCGTCCCGCCCGTCCCGCACGACGCCGGAGTGGCGCTGGGGGCCGCGTGGAGCGTACGCCCGCCGCAACGGCCGGGCGGTGCGATCAGCCCCTATCTGGGCGAGGACGTCCGGGCGGACGGCGTCGGACCCACCGCGGTACAGGGGCTGCTGCGCACCGGCTTCGACCCCGACCAGGTGACCGACCTGCTGCTCGACGGGCAGGTGGGAGCGGTCGCCCAGGGCAGGGCCGAGGTCGGCCCACGCGCCCTGTGCCACCGCTCCATCCTCGCGGTGCCGGACACGACGGCGGTGCACGAGCGGGTCAACCGGATCAAGCACCGGGAGCAGTGGCGCCCGTTCGCCGGCGTCACCTCACCGCAGTACGCCGGCACCCTGTGGGAGCGGCAGGAACACCTCAGCCGCTACATGCTCGGCGCGGCCCGTGTCACCGACGAGGCCCGCCGTGTCGCGCCGGGCGTCGTGCACGTCGACGGCACCACCCGCCCGCAGGTCCTGGCTCCCGGTACGGCGCCGGCGGTCGAGGCGGTCCTGGCGGCGCTCGCCGGCCGCGGCGCGCCGCCCGTCCTCCTCAACACGTCCTTCAACGACCGGGGCGAGCCCCTGGTGAACAGCGCCGCGGACGCGCTCGCGGCGTTCCGCTCCATGGACCTCGACTTCCTCGTCCTGGACGACGCGCTGTACCGCAGGACGCCCGGGGGGTGCTGACGGACGGGAAGCCGTGCGGCCGTGCGGTGCCGGGCTCCCGGTCGGAGGGCACGCGCCGAACGCCGCTCCTACTCCCGCGGAGATCCGTCACAAGCGTCCTGGCCGCGCAGACGGGAGGCCAGCGTGGACAGATCGCACGGCAGCCGGAAGTCGTTGAACCGCAGTCCGGTGAGCCCGTCCCGCGCGAGCAGGCGTAACACCTCCGCCACGCGCGTCAGGCGCCCGCCCGCCTCCACATAGCCGTCGTGCAGGGGTACCGACTCCAGCCCGTTGGCCCGGACCACGGCGTCGTGCAGGGCCTGTTCCCGGCCCGAGGCCGGACGGCCGCTGCCGGACCCGCTGCCGGACCCGGTGTCGGACCCGCTGCCGGACCCGGTGTCGGACCCGGTGTCGGACCCGGTGTCGGACCCGGTGTCGGACCCGCTGTCGGACCCGGTGTCGGACCCGCTGCCGGACCCGGTGTCGGACCCTGTGCCGGCCCCGGCTGCCGAGCCCGCCCCGGCTGCCGAGCCCGCCCCGGCCGCCGCATCGGCTCCGGCTCCGGCCCCGGCCCCGGCGCAGGCGTCGCCGGGCTCCCGGTCGATCAGGAAGCGGTCCGGGACGACCAGGGCGGACCGTGGCCCCACCCTGTTGAGCAGGAACCTGCGCAGCGCGACGGCACCGACGTCCGGCCCCGTGACCGTGACCTCCGCACGGAGCTCACCGTCCTCGACGAAGGCCCGCGCGCCGGTGACCCCCGGATGCTCCCGCAAGGCCCGCTGGACCAGACGGAGGTCGGTCCACGACCCGTCGACCGTCACCCACCCGTCGCCCGGCGGCCGCGGCCGCGGCAGGAACTCCGTGCAGACGAGCTCGGGATCCTCGGCGAACCGGGCCAGGACACCCTCGACGCGCATCAGCAGGGCGACGGCGCCCTCCCGGTCCAACACCGCCTCGTTGGCGGACAGGAAGAGCCGCGCACACCCCTCGGGACCGGCGGACACCGCCAGGTACAGCAGATGCGGACCGTCCTCGAACGGCAGCTCGGGAGCGCGCGTGTACGTGGTGGTGCCGTGGGCGAGCAGCGACGACGGACCGGGGGCGGGGGAGCCGCCGGGGTCCGCGGACCCCTCGTCCGCCGTGTAGTGGAAGTTGACGAAGATCCCCGGATGGGTGCGCGCCCCGCGGCGGCGGCCGGCCCGCGCCTCGGCCTCCCACAGGGCCAGGACGTCGACGTCGCTGCGTCGCGCGGCCCGCAGAGCGGCGCGCACGGCGGCCTCGGCCAGTTCGTCGAACCGGCTCTCCCGCCGGACGTCGACGGCCAGGACGACGTCCCTCATGACCGATCCCACCATCCGCCGCGAGGGCGGGCTCTCCCGGGACGACCACGTGGTGGCGAGCGCCACGCGGTCCTGGCCGGACGCCGCGGACACGGCCAGCGCCACCGCCGCGAGGAACACGGAGGCCGCCGGCCACCGCCGCCCGACGAGGGAGAGCGCCGGCCCGAGCGCCGCGGAGTCCCGTACGACGTGATGGCACCCGACGGGTGAGGGGATCTCCGCAACGGCGAACGGACCGCCCGGCAGGTGGCGGAACTCCTCCTCCCAGAAACGCAGGTTGCGGTCCCGGACGGCCCGGCCGCGCTCCGAGTGTTCGAGGCGGGCCCGGTCGACGGGATGGTGGTCCGCGGCGGGCAGTTCCGGCGGCGTACCGCGCGCGGCCGCGTCCAGGAGCACCTCCGTCTCCCGGGTCAGGATGCCCATCGACCAGGCGTCGACGGCGATATGGGCGAACACCAGCGTCAACTGCCGCTGCCCGTCGTCCCGTCGGGTGAGGGCCGCCCGGACGGGCCACTCCTCGCCGATGCGGAACGGCGCCTCGAGCGGCGCGTCCGGCCGGCGCAGCGGCACCCGCTCCGGACGCCACACGTGCTGCACCACCCGGCCCTGCTCGTCCTCGGCGAGGGTGGTGCGCAGCACCTCGTGGCGGGCGACGAGGAGAGCGACGGCGTCCTCGACCTGCCGCTCACCGAGGGAGCCGGGCACGTCCACGTCGACCCGGGGACAGCCGAACGGCTCCCGTCCCTCGCACACGATGTGGATCCACTCCGCCTGGCAGAGCCCCGACTGCAAAGGGCCCGTACGTTCCAGCACACGCATGACGCCTCCCCTGGTTTCCCGGTTCCTCGCGGCGGTCAACGGGTCAGCAGCCGGCTCAGCCGGTGCCGGGCCACCGCGAAGCCCGCCACGGACATGGCCAGCAGATAGCAGACATGGGCCGCCGTTCCTGCGGTGAGACGGCCGACGGACAGGTCCCGCAGCAGTGCCACTCCCTGGTGAAGAGGGGTGAGCCGGACGATCGCCTGCCCCCAGCCCGGATACGCCTCCACGGGGAAGACCGTCCCGGAGCACATGGTCATCAGGAACATCCAGATGCTCACCTGCTCGAAGTCCTCCCACCGGCGCATGAACGTGGTCGCGGCCATGCTGACCGCCGCGAACGCCAGGCTGATCAGCGTGGCACCGGGCAGCGCCAGGAGCATCCACCACGACGGGGCCAGGCCGAGAGCGGCCATGGACACCAGGAACGCGGACGAGTAGATCCCCCCGCACAGCAGCGCCCACGCGGTCTCGCCCACGGCCAGTTCGCCGATGGTCAGGGGAGTCGACAGATAGCCCTCGTACAGGCGCTGGGTGAGCTTGGCGTAGAAGGAGTACGTGGTCTCGTTCACCACCCCGGACACCGCGGCGGTGGCCAGCATCGCCGGGGCGACGAACTCCTCGTAGCTCATGGTCCGGCCCTCGACGGTGATCTCGCCGATCAGGGCGCCCATCCCCAGGCCGAGGGCGACGAGCAGGATCACCGGCTCCAGGAGCGTGGAGACGAAGTTCGGCCAGGCGCGGCGGTTCAGCAGCACCCCCCGGGACACGAACGTGCCGGCGCGGTGCAGCTTCGCGGCTGTCGGGGAGCGGGACATGGAAGGCGACCTCGCGTTCTGGACGGAGTCGGTCAGTCGGACAGGCGGCGCTCGAACACCCGCAGGGTCAGGACGAAACCGGCCGCGGCCCACAACAGAAGAACCCCCAGGTGGCCGGCGAGGGACAGCGGCTCCGGACCGGCGCCGGCCGCGAACCGGCCGGAGACCGCCCGGCACACCTCGACCCCGTGCCACAGGGGGGAGACCCGCACCAGCGGCTGCACGAGCGCCGGGAGGTCCCCCGCCGGGAAGAACACCCCGGAGAACATCGACAGCGGCAGCACCACCAGCCGGGACACGGTCATCAGGTTGGCCGAGCTGGTGAGCCGTCCGGTGAAGGCGAACAGCGGCGCCGCCGCCGACAGCGCCAGCAGCATGGCGACCGGCACCAGCAGCAGGCACCACAGACTGTCGAACACGCCGAGCAGCACGGCCACCGCGCAGAAGGCGACCGCCGACACGGCCGCGCGGACGGCGATGAAGAGCAGGTGACCCGCCAGCACCTGCCCCACGCCGAGGGGCGCCGTGAGCAGCCGCTGGTACCGGCCGGTCAGCCGGAGGGCGGAGTAGAGGGGGAAGCCCGCCTCCTCCGCCGCCGTCTGGAAGGCGACGACGGCCAGCAGGCCCGGCGCCAGGAACGCCACGAAGGCGAGGCCCTCGACGTCGTGCTCCACGTATCCGCCCGCGCCGATGCCGACCACACCCAGGTACAGCAGCGGCATGAGGAACCCGGTGAAGACGCCGGTCCGCCAGGTCCGGCGGTAGAGCGTCAGATGGAAGCGGGTGACGCGCAGTGTCCCGTTCCCCATCGCCGCTACTCCGCGAGCGCGCGCCCGGTCAGGCGCAGGAAGACGTCCTCCAGGGTGCACCGGCGCTCCAGCGTCCCGCTCGGCCGCAGCCCGGCCCGGTGGACCGCGGCCGACGCCTCCGCGGCACTCTTCACATAGAGCAGCACCCGGGCCCCCAGCACCTCCACCCGCTCCGCCAGCGACCGGAGCACGGCCGGCCCGGGGAGGTCACCGCCCTCGTCGAAACGCAGCTCGACGATCTCCGGCGAACCATGGGCGCGCAGCAACTCCGGGGGTGTGCCCGAGGCCACGATCCGCCCTCCGTCCACGATCACGATGCGGTCGCTCAACTGCTCGGCCTCGTCCATGTAATGGGTGGTGAGGACCACGGTCGCGCCGTCCCGCCTCAGCTCCCGCAGCCGGTCCCACAGCAGATGGCGGGCCTGTGGGTCCAGTCCGGTGGTCGGCTCGTCCAGCAGGACGATGTCCGGCTCGTTCACCAGCGCCCGCGCGATGGCCAGCCGGCGCATCATGCCGCCCGACAGGGCGTCGATGAGGTCCCCGGCACGGTCCGAGAGCCGTACGAACTCCAGGAGTTCCACGGAACGCAGCCGGGCGGCTTTCCGGCCCAGCCCGAAGAGCCGGGCGTATGTCGTCAGATTCTCCAGAACCGTCAGCTCGCGGTCCAGATTGTCCTTCTGCGGCACCACCCCCAACCGGGCCCGGACAGCGGGACCGTCCGACACGGGGTCCATGCCGAGGATGCGCAGGCTTCCGCCGCTCGGCGCGGACGTACCACTGAGCATACGCATCGTGGAACTCTTTCCGGCGCCGTTGGGTCCCAACAGCGAGAACACCTCACCGGCCCGCACCTCGAAGTCGATGCCGGCCACCGCCACCGTGTCTCCATAGCGCTTCACCAGGCCCCGAGCGGATATCAGCGCACCCTGGTCGTCGCTCATGCATCGCCCCCGAATCCCGATGTCATTCGGCGATGCTAACAGCAGCCCACCCGGCCCGCCGCTGTCGAATTTATTCGACGATCCGCGACGGCTTTGTGGTCTTGTCACCGTCGCGAACCACTCTTTAGCATGTCGCCATGTTTTTATCGCGGTGGGGAAGGGCGCCTCGCATTGCCATGTTCAATGCGGCGGCACCCGGCCATATTTATACGAGCCTGGAAGTCATCAGGGAGCTCGCCACCCGCGGACACCGGGTCACCTACGCCATACCTGAGAAATACGCGGATGTCGCTGCCTCGGCAGGAGCGGAACCCAGAACCTACAGATGTGAATTGGGGATGGACTCCGGCGACTGGCTGAAAAAGGGACCCGTCGGCTGTATGGAGGCCGGTCTGGCCGACAGCATGCAGGCTCTCCCGCAACTCGCCGCCGCCTACGCGGACGATCCGCCCGACCTCGTCCTCTACGACTGGCTCACCCCCTACGCGCGCATCCTGGCCCGCCGGTGGGGCGTACCCGCCGTGATGCTCGCCCAGATGTCCGACTGGGACCCCACGGAGGAGGAGCGGGCCGAAGCCGCCCGCGACGCCCGGCCCGACCCCCGCCACGAAGCCCACGAACGACGCTACCGGGACTGGCTCGACCGGCACGGCTTCGCCGACATGGACGTCTACACCTTCGCCAACCGGCCGGACCGTTCCCTCGGGCTCATCCCCAGGTTCCTCCAGCCGCACGCCGACCGCATCGATCCCGCCGTCCACACGTTCGTCGGGGCCTGCCTGGGAGACCGCTCCCACCAGGGGCGGTACGAGCGTCCCCCCGGCACGGACCCGGCCGACCGGCTCCTGCTCGTCACCCTCGGCACCTCCTACGCGGACGAACCCGGCTTCTTCGAGAGCTGCGTCGAGGCGTTCGGCGGCCTGCCCGGATGGCACGTGGTGCTGCACGTCTGGCGGGAGGCCGACCGGGCCGCCCTGGGTCCCCTGCCGCCCAACCTCGAGGTCCACGGCAGGATCCCCCAACTGGCCGTACTGCGCCGGGCCGACGCCTTCATCAGCCGCGGCGGCATGGGCGCCGTCCTGGAGGCGCTGAGCTGCGAGGTGCCCATGGTCACCATCCCCCGGGGCGCCGACCAGTTCCTCAACACGCAGACACTGCGCGCACTCGGCGTGGCCCGCGAGGTCCCCGCCGGCGAGATCACGCCCGAGGCGCTGCGCACGGCCGTGACCGCACTGGTCGAGGACCCCGACGTCGCCGGCCGGCTGCGGGACCTCAGGAAGCGGATGGACCAGGACGGCGGACCGTCCGCGGCCGCCGACCTGATCGAGGCCGAACTGCGCTGACACGGCAAGCGGAGCCGGGAGGCCACCAGTGAGCACGCCGAAAGCCGACGTCACCGTCGTCCTGCCCTGCGCGGGCCTCGGCGTGCGCTTCGGCGCCCCGTACTCCAAGGAACTCCACTGCCTGGAGCCGGGCGTCTCCGTGATCGACAAAAGCCTGGAGGCGGTCGTGGAACTCGCCAGGTCCGGGCTCGGAGTCCGCGTGGTGGTCGTCTTCAGGGCCGACAAGCTGGATGTCGTCGCCCACCTCGCGCACTACACCCGGGACATCCAGATGATCTTCGTGTACCAGGACGATTCCTTCGGGGACGACCTCAGCGGGGCCATCCGCACCGCCCTGCCGCTCGCCGAGGGGCCCGTCGTGCTGGTCCTGCCGGACATCACGCTCCAGGGCCCGGGCAGCGAAGGCAGCCTCGTGGAGGCCGTGCGCAGGACACCGGCGTCCGGCTGGTGCGTCGTGGCCGCCAGAACCGGCCCGGACGCCCTGACCGAACTGGGCGCACTGCGGCTGGGCGGACACGGGGACGCCACCAGGGTCCTCGCGGCGGAGGAGAAACCCGCACGCCCCGACGGCTACAACGCCGCGTGGGCCATGGTCGTCGCGAGCCCCGAGGAAGCCCACCGGCTCCCGGACATCGCCCGCAAGGACGCGGACAGCCCCCTGGTCGGCGCGCAGGCCGTCGAGGTGGCCGGATTCACCAACTTCAACTCGGCTCTCGCCGCCGGCCCGCAC
This sequence comes from Streptomyces sp. NPDC088812, assembly GCF_044750285.1. Lineage (NCBI taxonomy): Bacteria > Bacillati > Actinomycetota > Actinomycetes > Kitasatosporales > Streptomycetaceae > Streptomyces > Streptomyces sp. NPDC088812. The sequence goes on from NZ_JBIVJP010000010.1 coordinate 206,654, forward strand.
CTTCCGGCCGGGACCGCCGGCGGCACCGCCTGAGCGGCCGGTTCCCGAGCAGCGCCGGCCGCCGTAGCCTGGGACCCGTGTACGCGGAACGGCCCTCCCGGCTGCCCGGCGCCGTCGTGTGGACGAACACCCCGGCGAGCGGCGGTGCGCACCCCGTCCTGCCCGACGGCTGCATGGACCTGCTCTGGAACGGCGGCGCACTCCTGGTCGCCGGCCCCGACACCGGCGCCCACGTCCCCGACGGCCCGCCCGCGAGCTGGGCCGGCCTGCGGTTCTACCCCGGTACGGCGCCCGGCCTCCTCGGCGTGCCCGCCCACGAGCTGCGCGACCGGCGCGTGGACCTGGCCGACCTGTGGCCGGCCGCCCGGGTACGGCGGCTGCGCGCCCGCGTCGAGGCCGCCGCGCACCCGGCGACGGCACTCGAACGCCTCGCGCTGGAACTGGCGGGACCGGACGGGGCGGCCGGGCCCGACCCCGCACTGCGCCGCCTGGTCACCGGCCTGGCGGCGGGCCGTCCCGTCGCCGCGCTCGCCGACGAACTCGGCCTCGGCGCACGCCGGTTGCACCGCCGTTCACTGACCGCCTTCGGCTACGGGCCCAAGACCCTGGCCCGGGTCCTGCGCCTCCAGCGGGCCCTCGCGCTGGCCCGCGGCGGCCTCCCGTACGCCGCCACCGCCGCCCGCGTCGGCTACGCCGACCAGGCCCATCTGGCCCGCGAGGTACGGCGGTTGACCGGTACGACGCTGACCGGGCTACTGCGGCAGCGGCGCGAACAGGTCGACCCCGTTGCCGTCGGGATCGTGCACGACGGCGTACCGCTGGCCCCAGAAGGCGTCCCACGGCGTGAGCTCCCCGTGGTACCCGGCGTCCACCAGGTCCTCGTAGACGGCGTCCACCTCGGCCGGTCCCTCGCACCGCAGGGCGAGTGAGGACCGGCCGCCGCCGGCCGGCGCCCGCCAGGCGGGGTGGAAGGACCGCACGGTCTCCTCGGTGTCCAGCAGCAACCGCACCCCGCCCGGCGGTCCGGCCTCGGCATGCGGCTCCCGCTCGGCGCCGTCGGGGAACGCGAACCCGAGCCGGCGGTAGAAGGCGACGGAGGCGGCCATGTCGGCGACGACCAGGCCGACGGCATCGAATCGTGGAGTCATGGGGCCACCCTAGGCAGCGGGCGGATGCCCGGTCTTGAACGGAACGGACACCTGCCGGCCGCTCGCGCGGGGATGTGCCCCCTCCGTCAGGTGAAGGTCACCGGCCCGCGCGGTGTGTCCAGCGTGAAGGAGAGCCCCACCGGACCCTCGGCGATCTCGAGGCCGGTGCCGAGCGCGGTCAGCAGGGGGCGGATCCCGTCGGGGTCGGGGGCGGTGGCCGACACCTCCAGCAGCGGGGTCCCGGGCAGGCCCGAGGCGGTGGGGTGGACCGTGGAGCCCCAGTCGATCAGGAAGGGGACCAGGCCGGACGGGTGGGGGTCGCCGCCCTCGGTCAGCCGCCACTCCAGCAGCGTGCCGTCGGGCCGGCGCCGGCTCATCGCCCGTACGTCGCCGGGGTCGTAGCCCCGCGCGCGGGCGGCCTCGACGGTGCCGTCCAGGTCGGGCACGGCGATCGCCCAGGTGACGGTCCGCGGGGTGCCGAGCCCGTCGACGCCGAAGGGGCGGGGGCCGGGCGGATCGGGCTGCCGCGGGTCCGGCCCGATGATCTCCAGGTAGGCGCGACCGCCCAGGCCCACCAGGTGGTTGCGGGTGCCGAGCCCGACGTGCGCGCCACCGGGGGCGGGCGCCACCCCGGTGCGCCGGGTGAACTCGGCGACCGTCGCCGCCAGATCGGGGGTGGCGAGGACGAGGTGGTCGAGCCGCGGAGGAATGGTGTTCATCCCGCCCGAGACTACGCGCCCCACCGCGGCGAGGGGCATGTCCGCGGAACGCCCGTGCGGCAGGACGGCCGCCTGACGCGTACGGTACGGCCCGGCCGACGGCGCGGGCGGCGGCCTCCGTGCGCCCGGCGGCCTCCGTGCTTCCGGCGGCCTCCGTGCTTCCGGCGGCCTCCGCACTTCCGGCGGCTTTCGTGCTCTCGGCGGCCTCCGTGCTCCCGGCGTTCTCCGCGCTGCTGACCGGCTGCGGGGCGGGGGAGGGGGGCGGCCTGCCGCCGGAAGGGGAGGAGCGCCCGGCGGCGACGGCGGCGGGCGGGTCGGCGCCTCACCCGGCCGGGGCCGCCGTGCTCGCCCGCTCCACCAGCCGCGTCGACAGCTCCGTACGGGTCCCTTCCGGGCGCTCCCCGTCCATCATCCGCACCAGCAGCCGCAGGGCGGTCGCCGCCATCTCCGCCAGCGGCTGACGCACGGTGGTCAGCGCCGGTGTGGTCCAGCGGGACTCGGGGAGGTCGTCGAAGCCGACCACGCTGACATCACGCGGCACCCTCGCCCCCCGTTCCGCCAGGGCCTCGTAGACACCGAGCGCCATGTGGTCGGAGCAGACGAAGACGGCCGTCGGCGGCTCGGGCAGATCGAGGAGTTCATGCGTTCGGAGGCGGGCCACGGACTGGTCGAAGCCGCAGTGGCGGAGGTACTCGGGGCGGTGGGCGACGCCCGCCGAGGCCAGCGCGGAGCGGTACCCGGCCACCCGCGCGTTGCTGCACATCCTGCGCCGCGGACCGGCGATCACGGCGATCCGCTCGTGCCCGAGGGCCAGCAGGTGCTCGGTCGCGGTCACCCCGCCGTGCCAGTTCGCCGCGCCCACCGACACCACGCCCGGCGGAGGCTCGACCAGCGGATCGATCATCACGTACGGGATGCGGTGCTGCTCCAGCCACAGGTACTGGGAGTCCGTCAGCTCGGCGAGGTTGAACAGCACCCCCGCCGAGCCGCGCGCGGCGAGCTTGTCCAGCCAGCCGCGCTGCGGACGGCCCGCCCGGGTGCGGGAGAGCGCGGCGGAGACGACGACGTCCAGACCGGCGTCGTGCGCCGCCTCCTCCACGCCGTGCAGCACCGCGCCGGACAGGGAACTCTCCAGCGAGTCCACGACCAGGTCCACCAGCCGGGGCGGCTTCGTGGCGTCGAAGCGCGGTCGGCGCACGTAACCGAGCCGGTCCAGGGCCTCGGTGACGCGGCGTCGGGTCTCCGGTGCCACGTCCTCGCGGCCGTTGACCACCTTGGAGGCCGTCGGCACGGAGACGCCCGCCTCCCGGGCCACGACCGCCAGCGTCGGTCCGGCCGTCATGCTCGCACTGCCCGTGCGGACCATCGGGAACCACCTCTCCGGCCCGCCCGAGGGCCAGCGAAAGATCGACCACCGCCCTTTCGGAGCCGCGATCCTGTCCGGCGGCTCGCAGAAAGCGCTTGCTATCCTAGGTGCGCCTCAGCGTGTCGGGAAGACACCGGGAACCGGAACGGTTCGGATCGGGTTCGGTATCGAAAACGGGAACGGGCCTGCCGCCGGTCGGCAGGCACCCGGGGGGAACGGGCCGGAAACCCGTCGCTGACCGGGCGGCGGCAGCCGGGACGGTGCCGACGCCCGGGTCCCGGTGGCGCGCCGTCGGCTCCCGCCTGGCTCCCGCCTGGCTCCCGCGTGGCTCCCGCGGGGCGGGCGCGTCGCCCGGACGGCCCATGGCGCGTGCTCCCGGCCGGCGCGGGGCGACGGCGCCGTCGGCAGCGGCCGCCCAGGCCGGTTCCGACGCCCCCGGGCACGCCGGACGGCCTCCGGGAGGCTCACGCACCGGAATACCGGGCGTTGCTGTGGTGCTCTGGTGTAACCGGCGAAGGAGCGCGGCGAAGGGCTGGTGGGCTCATGACGGCAGGCCGGACGAACCCCGTGGCGGCGGACTCGGCGGACCCGGCGGACCCGGCGGACCCGGCGGACCCGGTGGTCCGCACCCCGTACGGAGCCGTGCGCGGCCGCCACGAGGACGGCGTCGCCGTCTTCCGCGGCATCCCCTATGCCGCGCCCCCCTTCGGGCCCCGCCGGTTCCGGCCGCCCGAGCCGCCCGAACCCTGGGACGGTGTGCGCGACGCGGGCGCCTTCGGGCCGACGGCGCCGAAACCGCCGTACTCCGAGGCCTTCGCGCGGTACCTGTCCGACCCGGTGGTGGACGGGGACGACTGCCTCAACCTCAACGTGTGGACGCCCGAGCCCGGTCCCGGCGCCCGGCTGCCGGTCGTGGTGTGGCTGCACGGCGGCGCACTGACCAGGGGTTCCTCGGCGGTGCCCGTGTACGACGGGCGGCACTTCGCGCGGGACGGCGTCGTGTTCGTCTCCGTCAACTACCGGCTCGGTGTGGAGGGGTACGGCCTGTTCCCGGACGCCCCCGCCAACCCCGGCCTGCGCGACCAGCTCGCCGCGCTGCGCTGGGTGCACGAGTCGATCGACGCCTTCGGCGGCGACCCCGCACGGGTCACCCTGGCCGGGCAGTCCGCGGGCGCCATCAGCACCGGCGCCCTGATCGCCGCGCCCCCGGCCCAGGGCCTGTTCCGGCGGGCCGTCCTCCAGAGCGGCGCACCGGAGGCCTTCGAGCGGGACAAGGTGCGGCGCATGGTCCGCCGCATGGCCAACCGGCTGCGGGTCCCGGCCACCGCGGAGGCGTTCGCCGCCGTCGACCGCGACCAGCTGCTGCGCGCCCAGGCCGACATCAGCCGGCTCAGCAGCCCGGTGCTCGGCGGGCCCGCCTTCGGCATCGTCATCGACGGCGACCTCGTGCCCCGCGACCCCCTGAAGGCCCTCGTCGACGGCGACGCGGCGCGTGGCGCCGACCTGCTGCTGGGCTGGACCCGCGACGAGTACCGGCTGTGGCTGGTCCCGGGCGGCCTGCTGGAACGCGTCGACCGCCTCGGCGCCGTCGTTCTGGCCGGCGCCATGGCCCGCTGCCACTGCGGTCACGACGTGCCGCGCGGCTACCGCGCCCTGCACCCGGAGGCCGGGACCGCCGAGACCGTCGGCCAGATGGTCACCGACCACCTGCTGCGCCTGCCCCTGCACCGCCTGGCCGACTCCCGCCCCGGCTCGTCGTACGTGTACGAGTTCGCCTGGCCGTCCCTGCGGCCCGGCCTCGGCTCCTGCCACGCCCTGGAGCTGGGCTTCGTCTTCGACACCGGGGACGTGCCCGAGTCCGCGCAGCTCGCGGGCGAGGGCGCCCCCCAGTCACTGGCCGACGCGATGCACCGGGCCTGGGTGCGGTTCGCGGAGATCGGCGACCCGGGCTGGCAGGCCTGGGACGCGACGCACCCCGTGTGCGTCTTCGGCGACGGCGACGGCGACGGCGACCGTGTCGCGCACACCGTCCACGGTCCGCGCGACCGGGAACTGGCCCTGTGGGCGAGCGACCCCACGGCCTCGCCGGACGCGGCTCCGGCCTCGCCGGACGCGTTGATCGCCCGCCCCCTGCGCGCGACCGAACTCCGGTCGGCGGTCCGCCGTCTGCGCCGCGTCGGCGGGGTCCGTGGCCAGTGACCGCCCGGCGGCCGTCCTGGGCACCGGCCGTTACGTGCACCGGCCGTCTCGTGCGTCGGCCGTCTCGTGCGTCGGCCGTCTCGTGCGTCGGTCGTCCGGTGCGCCGGCCGTTTCGTGCGTCGGCCGTCCGGTGCGTCGGTTGTCCCGGGCGTCGGTCGTCTCGTGCGTCGTGGACGCCGGACGCCATCCGCCGGCTGTCCGGGGCGCCGTACGTCCCGACCGCCCGCTCACGTGCTCGCCGTCCGCCCCGCCCCCGGCGCCGACCGCGCCGGCCGGCCGTGAGCGCCGCCGCGCCTACCCCGCCGCCAGCGTCCGCGCGATCGACGCGATCGCCTCCGGGCCCACCCGGCAGCAGCCGCCGATCAGCCGGGCGCCGGTGTCCCGCCACCCGAGGACCTCTTCCGGGGCGAAGGTGGAGCGGCCGTTCCAGGCGCGGGCCCGGGCGTCCCAGCTCTCGCCGCTGTTGGGGTAGACGACGACCGGCTTGCCGGTCACCCGGGCGGCGGTCTCGATCGCGCCGTCGACATCCTCGGGCGCGCAGCAGTTCACGCCGACGGCGATGACCTCCTCCGCGTCCGCGGCCAGGGCGAACGCCTCTTCCAGGGGCTGCCCGGCGCGGGTGCGGTCGCCCGCGACGGAGTACGACAGCCAGGCCGGCACGTCGAGTCCGCGCACCGCCCGCAGCAGCGCCTCGGCCTCGTCGGTGTCCGGGATCGTCTCCAGGGCCAGCACGTCGGGTCCGACGGCGGCCAGCACCTCCAGGCGGGGCCGGTGGAAGGCCTCCAGCTCCGCGACGCTCAGCCCGTACCCGCCCCGGTACTCGGAGCCGTCCGCCAGCATCGCGCCGTACGGCCCGACCGAGGCCGCCACGTACAGCGGCCGTCGCACGCCCCGCGCCCACGCCTCCCGCGTGGCGTCCCGTGCCAGCTCGACGCTCAGGGCGATGAGCTCGGCCGCCTTCTCGCGCTTGATCCCGCGCCTGGCGAAGCCTTCGAAGGTTGCCTGGTAGCTGGCGGTGATCGCCACGTCCGCGCCGGCGAGGAAGTACGCGAGGTGCGCCTCGGTGATCGCCTCGGGCCGTTCCGCCAGCAGCCGCGCCGACCACAGCTCGTCGCTCAGGTCGTGTCCCGCGGAGGCCAGCTGATTGGACAGGCCGCCGTCCAGGATGACCGGCCCGGCTGCGAGGGCCTCGGTGAGGGGGGCGGAGTATTCGGGGATGTCGCTGGTCATGTGACGACGCTAGCCGACGCGGCCGGGCGCGACCTGCGGCGTCCGTTGTGTGAACAGGACGCCCACCATACGGACAGGGCCGTTCGGAGGTGCGGGTGTCCGTTGCGCAGCGGCGACAAGTTCTTCTGTTCAGTCCCGCAGGCTGCTGCTGAGCCCCATGAACGGGGCGGGGTCGGGCCGCCCCGGTGTCCGGACGGCCGGGACGGCGCCGTCTTCCATGAGTTCCGGTCGTGCTCAACTGCCGCGCACGGGATTGCCCCTCGGCTCTTCACCTGACCTCGATTTCGCCGACGGGTTCCGGTCGCTGATCGGCTCGGCTGCTTGCCTGTCCGCCCGGCCGCCGTGAGCCACGGGAAACCGCCACACCCTCGCGTTTTCCGTCCTCCGGCCCCGGCCGCCGATCGGCGAGAACCGGTGGCGGGACCACGTTCGTGTTCAATCTCCTTGTGATGCCGCGCTCCGGGCCGCGACAGGGGCGGCGTGGCAGGGGGAGGAAAGCAATGCTTGAGACGGTGTTCCGGACCGAGGACATGCCCCTGGCGGACCGGTTCGACGCCTGGCGTGAATATGTCATCAAGACCCATGTGCCCATGGAGCTTTCGAGCGAGGACGCGTCCGATTTACGTGTTACCGATCGCGTCCTGAACCTCGGGAGCGTGGCGGTCAGGTCAGTGCGCGTCCCATCGGTAACCGTGCGGCGGACACCGAAGCTCGTCCGGCAGTCCGATCCCGAGGCGTACCAAGTGTCGCTCGTGCGCCAGGGCAGCGTGGACCTCGTCCAGCAGGGCCGGGCCGATCGCCTGACCACGCACCGCCCCTACGATCTCACTCTCCTGGACACCTCGCGGCCCAACGAGATGCGGATCAGGACACAAGAGGGTCAGCAGAGCCTGACCGGGCTGGCGCTCCTCGTTCCCAAAGCGCTGTTGTCCGTGCCGACCGACAGCGTCGACAGCCTCCTCGCGCAGCGCATACCCGGCGGCGAGGGAATCGTCGCCCTGCTCATCGGGTTCATCGCCCAGCTGACCTCGGACACCGCATCCTTCGGACCGGGCGACGGCCCCAGGCTGGGGACCGTCGTGGTGGATCTGCTGTCGGCGTCCCTCGCCCAGGTGCTGGAGAGGGAGAACAGCCTCACTCCGGAAACCCGTGGACGGACGCTGACACTGCGCATCGACGCCTTCATCCAGCAGAACCTGCGCGACCCTCGGCTCACGCCGGAAGTGGTAGCGGCCGCGCACCACATATCCGTCAGCCGTCTGCACCGCCTCTTCCAGGAACGGGACACCTCGGTGGCCGCGTCGATCCGCCGTCGGCGCCTACAGCACTCCTGCGCCGACCTGGCCGACCCCGCGATGGCCACCGTGCCCGTCCACACCATCGCCTCCCGGTGGGGTTTCACGGACACCGCCCACTTCAGCCGGACATTCCGCCGTGAATACGCGATGACGCCGCTGGAGTACCGCAGGAAGGAATGCCCCGCCATCGTGTAGACGCAATGGCGACAGGAGTGTGCACGCGCTGGCGATGACTCGTCCCCGAACGGTCCCGCACCCTGACAAGGCCGCACATCGGCGAAGGACGGACGCGGGCACGGTACCTCTGCGGCCCTGTCCCGCTGACTCCGACCAGCGGCTGCGTGACAGCCGCGGCTGGAGACGGACCAACGGTCCACATCAATGCGTTCGGCCACGAAGAGGAGCCACACGAAGTGAAAATCCAGACCAAGAGACTCGGTGCCGTGCTCGCAACGGCGATGGCCGCCGTCGGCATCACCACTGCGGTGACCGCTCCCGCGCAAGCGGCCGGAACGGCGACGTACTACGCGGTTGCCTACGATCCCACCTACCCGTCGCTCAAGATCGCGGACGCGCTCTTCACCAGCTCCAACGACACGTTCAACGTCTGGGACGACATGCTTGACGGCCATGGGACCGTGCTGCACATCAACCTCAGCGACGATGCGGGTGCGACCTACCACCGATGGAAGAACCTTTACATCGACACCGACCTCGCCTACGAGGACTGGAATTTCGACGACGAGTTCAGCGAGGGGCGTTACTTCGCGTTCCGGGTCTGCCGCCAGGACGGCATCAACCAAGAGGCATACCACTGCGGTGACTGGGTGAAGGGAACCGCGTGACCTGACCGGTCCGACGCCTCACAGGTGCCCGCCTGCTCCGCTGAGCCGGCGGGCGCCTCACGTGGACGCGCGATGCCGACCCGAAGGCACGGGTCAAAGATCGGCGCGCCCTCGGCGGAGCGCTGGTCCCGGTCGCCGGTCTTGCCGACCGGCTCCACGGGGCACGGGCAGCCGCTCCCGCGGCTCCCGCCCACCGCCCTCGGCGCCCGGGAGCCGGACCACCGTCCCGCACCCACTACCCGCTACCCGCCTTCGTCCGGCGCCCCGCACCCGCTCCAGTGGCGCCCCGCGCCCGCCTTCGTCCGGCTCCCCGCACACCCGCTCCCGCGGCGCCCCGCACCCGCTCCCCGCACCCGCCCGGCCCATCGCTCGCACACGGCCCCGTCGTACCCGTTGACCCGCTCCCACCCCGCCCTTACGTTTTCGGCGTTCGTCATCCCACATGCCGTTCGCGGTACCGAACGGCACTCCGGCGAGAGGCCACCTCGTGCACCCCAACCCCCTCGTCCCGCACCGCGCCGACCCGCAGGTCCACCGCCACACCGACGGCCACTACTACTTCACGGCGACCCACCCGGACTACGACCGCATCGTCCTGCGCCGCTCCCGCACCCTGGCCGGTCTCGCCACCGCCGCCGAATCCGTGATCTGGCGGGCCCACCCCGCCGGCGACATGGGCGCGCACATCTGGGCGCCGGAGCTCCACCACATCGACGGAGCCTGGTACGTCTACTTCGCCGCCGCGCCCGCCGACGACGAGTGGGCGATCCGCATCTGGGTGCTGGAGAACACCGCCGCCGACCCGTTCGAGGGCACCTGGACGGAGAAGGGCCGCATCGGGACGGCCTGGGACACCTTCTCCCTGGACGCCACCACCTTCACCCACCGCGGCACCCGGTACCTGGCGTGGGCCCAGCAGGACCCCTCCCTCGGCGGCCACAACACCGTGATCCTCCTCTCGGCGATGGCCGACCCCTGGACGCTCACCGGACCCCAGGTGCGCCTGTCCGCGCCGGAGTACGACTGGGAGTGCCGGGGCCACCGGGTCAACGAGGGCCCGTACGTACTGAAGCGTCACGGCCGGGTCTTCCTCACCTACTCGGCGAGCGCCACCGACCACCGCTACTGCCTAGGCCTGCTCACCGCCGACGCCGACAGTGACCTCCTCGACCCCGCAGCCTGGACCAAGTCCCCGGTCCCGGTGTTCACCACCAGCGAGGCGGGCGGCGTCTACGGCCCCGGCCACAACGCGTTCACGGTCGCCGAGGACGGCGAGACCGACGTCCTGATCTACCACGCCCGCTCCTACCGGGAGATCGACGGCGAACCCCTGGACGACCCCAACCGCCACACCCGGTTCCAGGCGCTCGGCTGGAACCCGGACGGCACCCCCCGTTTCGGCGTCCCCGTGGCGGACACGGCCGCCGACACCGTGAAGGAGAGTGCGTGACATGAGAAGACGTGCGTACGCGATCCTGCTCGCCCTCTGTCTGGCGCTGGCCGGCGCCCTCGCCACCGCCGGACCGGCCCAGGCCGCACCGCAGACGATCGCCAACGGCACGCAGTTCACCGACACGACCGGCAGCCCCGTGCACGCCCACGGCGGCGGCGTCCTCAAGGCCGGCTCGTACTACTACTGGTTCGGCGAGCACCGTAACGCCGACAACACCTTCCGGTACGTGGACGCCTACCGGTCCACCGACCTGAAGACCTGGGAGTTCCGCAACCACGTCCTGACCCAGGCGAGCGACCCGGAGCTGGCCACCGCCAACATCGAGCGCCCGAAGGTCGTGTACAACGCCGCCACCGGCAAGTACGTGATGTGGATGCACAAGGAGAACGGCACCGACTACAGCGAGGCCCGCGCCGCCGTCGCCGTCTCCGACACCGTCGACGGGAACTACACCTACCAGGGCAGCTTCCGGCCGTTCGACACCTACATGTCCCGTGACATCACGACGTTCGTCGACACGGACGGCACCGGCTACATGGTCTCGGCGGCCAACGAGAACTACGACCTGCACCTCTACAAGCTGACCGCCGACTACCTCGGCATCGACAGCCTGGTCGCCAACCCCTGGGCGGGTGGCCACCGGGAGGCCCCGGCCCTCTTCAAGCGGGGCGGTGTCTACTTCATGCTGACCTCGGGCGCCACCGGCTGGAGCGCCAACCAGCAGCAGTACGCCACCGCCACCTCCCTCGCCGGCCCGTGGAGCTCGATGGCGAACGTCGGCGACTCGACGGCGTACGGATCGCAGACCGCGTACGTCCTGCCCGTGACGGGATCCTCGGGCACCTCCTACCTCTACCTGGGCGACCGCTGGGGCAACTCCTTCGGCGGCACCGTCGACGACTCCCGGTACGTGTGGCTGCCGCTGGCCTTCCCGACCACGACGACGATGTCGATGTCCTGGTACCCGGAGGTCACGGTCGACGCCACGGCCGGGACGATCAGCGGGACGAGCGCCACGTACCACACGCTGATCGCCCGGAACAGCTCCAAGTGCGCGGACGTGCCGAACCAGTCCCTGTGGCAGGCCGCCGCGATCAGCCAGTACACCTGCAACGGCGGCACCAACCAGAAGTGGTGGTTCAAGGACCTCGGCACCGGCTACTACCAGCTGGTCGGCCGCGGCAGTTCGCTGTGCCTCCAGGAGAACTCCACCGACGTCACCCAGGAGAACTGCTCCGCCGGCGCCACCACCCAGCAGTGGAGCCTGACCGCCTCCGGCAGCTACTGGCTGGTCAAGGCCCGCACCACCGGCGAGTGCCTGGACGTGAACGGCGCGTCCACCGCCAACTCCGCCGCGCTCATCACCTACACCTGCAACGGAGCGGCCAACCAGCAGTGGACGCGCGGTACATGACGTCCGTCCGCCTCAGGCCAGCAGGTCGATCGCGTCGATCGAGGTGCCCGCGCTGAGATAGGCCGTCGTCCCCGAACCGCTCACCACGTCGATCCTCAGCACGTTGTACTGGCTGGTGTCCGTGAGCCAGGCACTCGCCGGAACGCTGTAGGTGAACGTGTAGTTGTTGCCCCGGTAGGACCCGTTGGTCAGCGACCGGGTGCTCGGCTGCGTGGGCGGGGAGGGGATCGACGACGTCCAGGCGCCGTTGACGACGACCTGCGGACGGCCGTTGGCGTAGGCCGTCGTCACTCCGATGCGCAGCGTGTGCGCGGCGGCGGCCTGGGCCGCGGTCAGCTTGAAGTACACCAGCAGCCCGCTGTTGACGTCCTTCCAGAGGTAGCAGGGGAAGGCCGAGGTCTCGGTGCCGCTGCCGATGACGACGTTGCCGGTCCAGGCCGAGGCCCGCACGTCGGAGGGATGCGCGTACGTCATCAGGTCGGCGTTCTTGAAGCCGCCGGGCGTGCCGTTCCAGTCGTTGATCCGCCAGATCGCGCTCGCGTTGCTCGGATCGTTCGAGGAGGGGATCGCGATGGTGTTGAGCGTGGTCGTTCCGCCGGCGGACACCGTCACCGAGGTGGTGTACACCGCCAGCTCGCCCTTGAAGACGGTCAGCGTGTACGTCCCCGGCAGGACCCCGGTGATCGAGAAGTATCCGTCCGAGGAGCGTGCCGAACCCCAGTACTGCGCCGCCGAGTTGGCGAGCCCCACCGTGTAGGCGTACGCCGTGTCCCGCCCGGTGATCCCGACGCCCGCGACCCGGCCGCGGCCGCCCGAGGCCACGTAGCCGGACAGGCCGAGCGAATCCGCCCACGAGGTGGTGAGGGTTCCCGGGTACAGCGAGGAGGAGGGCGCGCCGCCGTCCGTGAAGGCGATGACGTACGGGCCCTGGAGGCCGTAGCGCTCGGACTCGGTCTGGTTCTGGCCGTAGTACAGGATCTCGTACAGGCCGCCGCCGTCCGCGCTCTGGTGGCGCAGCAGCGAGCGGTAGAAGGGCCCGCCGGAGGCCTTCTCGTGGTTGCTGCGCACGATCCACAGGCCGACGCTGCCGGTCGTCCAGCCGATGTAGTCGTAGTCCATCACCCGCAGCTTCGAGTAGTGCTTCGAGCGGGTCTGGCCGTCGGACTTCGCGAACACGTCCGAGGCCTCGATGGTGGTGGGCGCGTAGGTGTAGGAATCGGGCTCGTCGTTGAGGAACAGGCCCGCCTTGACGCGCACGATGTAACGGGTGGCGCTGACCGAGCTGTCGGCCTTGTTGGTCCACAGGTAGATGTTGTTCTCGCCGCTGCGGGCCGCGTAGTAGTGCTTGAGCGTGCCGTACGTGACGGAGATCAGGATCGTCGAGCCGGACTGGGTGATGGTCACCGTGGAGGTGCCGAGGCCGGACTCGATGTGCGAGTTCTTGCCGTCGTAGCCCTGGTACTCGGTGCCCTTGTAGACCAGCGAGGTGAGGTCGCCGTTGGTCTTGCTGACCTTGAAGACGAGGCTGGCGCCGGTGTCGACGACGTAGTTCGAGCCGTCGTCGGTGTAGCCGAAGGTCGCGGCGGACGCGGGGGCGGCGAGCGGCCCGGCGAGCGCGGCCGTGCCCGCGGCCGCCGCGGTGCCGAGGACGAAGGCGCGGCGTCCGACCGTTCTGTTCGGTGCGGTTTCGGACATGGGGGTGCCTCCTTCGAGACATGTGGGGGTGGTGCGGGTGTGAGTGAGGGTGACAGTTGAATCGATTTCGCGAAAGGGCTTTCGCATTCGAGGAGTTGGCAATCGCTGGATGTGAGTCAAGGGTCTAGAAAGCGCTTGCTGAAGGCGGTACCGTCCAGCCGCCAGCCCTGTCACCCGTGATCGAGGAGCCGCAGTGAGACGTTTCACCCCAGCCGTGCTGGCGGCGCTGACCCTGACCACCGCCCTGACGGCCGTCCCCGCCGCCCAGGCCCACGACGGCGGCCCGGGTCTCGGCATCGAGAACTGCGCCGACACCGCCTGCCACTTCGACGTCCCGCCCGGCACCTACGACGTGACGGTCCTCCTCGGCGGCGAGGCGGCGTCGAGCACCGCCGTCGGCGGGGAGACCCGGCGCTCACTCCTCCCCGAGACCGCCGTCCCGGCCGGCGAACGCGTCGCCCGCAGCTTCACGGTGAACGTCCGTATCCCCGAGGGCGAACCCACCGGCGCCGCCGGGACCGCCGGTCTGGACCTCGTCCTCGGCGGTTCGGCCCCCGCGCTCGCGGACATCCGCGTCACCCCGGCCCGCCTCGCCGGCGCCTCGCGCGGCGGGACCTCCGCCACCCGCCAGATCTTCCTGGTCGGCGACTCCACCGTCTGCGACCAGCCCGGCGACCCCTACTCCGGCTGGGGCCAGCAGCTGCCGCAGTACCTGCGCAAGGGCGTCTCGGTCGCCAACTACGCGGACTCCGGGGAGAGTACGGTCAGCTACCTGGGGAACCCGCAGCTGTGGGCCACCGTGCAGCCCCAGATCCGCCGGGGCGACCTGGTGCTGGTCCAGCTGGCCCACAACGACAAGACGACCGACGAGGCGACCTACCGGGCGAACCTGGAGGCGCTGGTGGCGGGCGTCCGCGAGAAGGGCGGTGAGCCGGTCCTCGTCACCCCGATCGTGCGCCGCTGGTTCAACGCCGACGGCACGCTGAACAACGGCACGGCCCTGCTGGTCAACGGCCTCGGCGTCGACCACCCGGCGGTGATCCGCGAGGTCGCCGCCGCCCGGGACGTCCCGCTGATCGACCTCACCGCCCTGACGAAGGCGCTGGTCGAGTCCCTGGGCGTCGAGGGCTCCAAGGCGCTGTACCTCTACAACGAGAAACGGGACAACACCCACACCTCCGCGTACGGCGCCACCGTGTACGCGGGCCTGGTCCGCGATGCGCTCCTCGACCTGCGTCTGGTCCCCAGGGGCAAGGTGCGGGCGGGATGAGCCCCTGGGGGCGCCCCGACCGGAACCGGGACGCCCCCAGGCCCCTGACCGCGCCGGGACCGGCACGCCGGCCGGTCCCGGCCCCCGACGGAAGAGAGCGCCGATGCACCTGCCGCCGCCCGACCACGCCCTCAGTCCCCGCACCGGTTACACCCGCGCCCACTGGGAGGCGGCCGCCGACGCCCTGCTCGCCGCCGTGGAGCCGTACGCCACCGCGGACCACGCGCTCTACCACCTCCCCGGCGACCGTGAGAGCTGGTCCGGCCGTCTCTCCGACGGCCTGGAGGGCTACGCCCGCACCTTCCTCCTCGCCGCCTTCCGCCGTGACGAGACGGCCCTGGAACGCTACGCGGAGGGCCTTGCGGCCGGTGTGTCCGGCGTCTGGCCGCGCATCGAGGACCACGGCCAGCCGCTCGTCGAGGCGGCCTCGATCGCGCTCGCCCTGCGGCTGACCCGGCCCCTGCTGTGGGACCGCCTGGACGACCGCGTACGGCAGCGGGCGGCCGGCTGGCTCGCCGACGCGCTCACCGCCCGGCCGTGGCCGTGCAACTGGGAGCTGTTCCCGGTGACGGTCGGCGGTTTCCTGGACGCGGCCGGCTGCGCGACGGACGCCGCGCGCGCGGCCGTCGAGCGCGGCCTGGACCGCATCGAGCGGTGGTACGTCGCCGACGGCTGGTACACGGACGGCGAGCGCCGCGCCTTCGACTACTACAACGGCTGGGCGATGCACCTCTACCCGGTCCTGCACGCCTGGCTCGCCGACGACCCCCGCCTGCTCGACCTCTACGGCGGCCGGCTCGCACGCCACCTCGCCGACCACGCCCGCCTGTTCGGCGGCGACGGCGCCCCGGTGCGCCAGGGCCGTTCCCTCACCTACCGGTTCGCCACGGCGGCCCCCCTCTGGCTCGGCGCCCTGACCGGACACACCCCGCTGCCGCCCGGCGAGACCCGCCGGCTGGCCTCCGGCGCACTGAAGTACTTCCTGGAGCGGGGCGCCGTCGACGGACGGGGCCTGCTGACCCTCGGCTGGCACGGCCCCGACCCCTCCGTGCTCCAGGGCTACTCGGGCCCGGCCTCCCCGTACTGGGCGAGCAAGGGCTTCCTCGGTCTGCTGCTCCCGCCCGAGCACGCCGTGTGGACGGCGCCGGAGACGCCGGGCCCGGCCGAGCGCGCGGACGCGTCCACCCCGATCGCCGCGCCCAACTGGCTCCTCCAGTCGACGTGTTCGGACGGCGTGGTCCGCCTCCACAACCACGGCAGCGAGGACGTCCGCTACGACCCGTACTACACGCGGCTCGCCTACTCGACGGTGACGGCGCCCTCCTCGTCGTACGACAACAGCGTGATCGTCGGGGACGACCCGAGCCGTACCGGCATCGAGCCGCTGGGGGTCGGTGAGGGCTGGGCGGCCTCCCGGCACACGGCGGGCGGCGGGGCGCGGGTGACGAGCGTGGTGCTCGTGCGCGGGGCGGCCGAGGTGCGGGCCCATCTGGTGACGGGGGCCGCGCCGGGCACGCCGGTACGGGTGACCGGGTGGGCGGCGGAGGGGGAGGCGCGCGCCGAGACCCTGCCCGTCCTCGGACTGGGGGAGTCGCTGGCCGGGACGACCGGCGACGGCGACAGCCTTTTCGTCGCCCTCGCCCGGCTGACCGCCGAACCGGATCCCGTCCCGCTGGCGCAGACCGTGTCGGTCCGGGAGGAGGGGGCCCACGGGCTCCGGGTCCGCTGGAGCGAGGGCCCCGCGGTCCGGGTGGACCTCTCGGGGGACGCCGTACGGGTGGTCGTGGAGAAGCCCTGACGCCGGTGCCGACGCCGATACGAAGCCGTTCGATTCTTTGTTGCCCGGCGTCGGGGCCTGCACGAGAATCCCCGCATGACTTCCACGATCCGCCATGTGACGATCGACAGCTCCGACGCCCATGCGCTCGCCGGTTTCTGGTCGCGGGTCCTCGACCGGCCGCTCCACACGGACGGCGAGCCGGGCGACGAATGGGCGCTGATCGAGGACGCGGGCCTGCTCTTCGTCACCGTCCCGGAGGGCAAGAAGGCCAAGAACCGCATCCACTTCGACCTCGAGCCGCAGGACCGCACGCGCGACGAGGAGGTCGAACGACTGATCGCCCTCGGCGCCACCCTGGCCGACGACCGCCGCAACCCCGACGGCACCGGCTGGGCGGTCCTCACCGACCCGGAGGGCAACGAGTTCTGCGTGGAGCGGAGCGCGGGGGAGCGGAGGGAGGACTGAGGAGGAGCCGCCTGGGCCCGAAGGGGGCGCTTTTTGCTGCCCGTGAGGAGCTACGCGCCCCGCTCCAGTTCTTAGGGACTCAGACAGTCTTCCGGTGCTCCGCCCAGCGCTGGGACGCATCAAAGACAGTGGTTGTCCATGTGCCCGGGTCCGCTGAGGCGATGTCTTCCCACAGGTTCGCTGACGCCAGCGCGAAGGCCGTGACGGCTTCCGGTGCTGCCGTCTTCCATGCGGGAACACGTGCCGCCCATCCCTCCGCTGACTGGGGCTCTAGCTGGCCCGCCGCCATGAGCCACACGACCCAATGGGCAGCGTCCAGCCATGCGGCACCGCGCGTTGCCCAAGCCCAGTCAACGAGGAAAGCTGGGCCGTCCACCATGACGTTCTCGTTGTTCAGATCCGTGTGAAGCAGGGAGTTGCCCGCGAAGTGTGCAACGTCCGTGGGCTTGGCCACGTACGCCTCGAGGCGCTGTTCCGCGTGCCGCAACTCGATTGCGGGACAGGGGACTTCCCCCAGTCGGCAGAGCAGATCAGCCACCTTGGGAAGATCCGGTGAGCCTGCGGAGTAGTCGGCGTGGTGGCCGTCCAGCGCCTCGAATCCCAAGAGCACCCAACCGGCGTCTTTCACCTGCCAATGAAGCTCGGGTGCGATCCCGCGCAGATACGGGTTGACTTCGGCCTCCCGGCTCTGAGTCCATACGCGCTTGTGGTCGGCTCTCAGGCCCTTGACGAAGAAGGAACCGTCAGTGGTGAAAATCCGCGCCGCGATTTCGCTGTTGAAGCCCTGAATTACCGTTTCGGTCTTGATGATCTCCCCAGCGTGAGTTTCGACGTGAGAAAGCACGGTGGGCGGTAGATCGTCGAATGACATTCGTTGCGTTGCCACGGTCCCCAGACTCTCATACGACGGTCCGTGCGGACCCCGCAGCGTGAGAACGCCACGGAGCCCGCACGGACCGCGCTTGTATCGGCGTGGCTACCGGTACGGGTTGTCGTCGTTGCACCCCGGCACGGTGCCTTCGGTCAGCGACTCCACGTCGTCCACGATGACCAGCCCGACGGGTTCATAGGTCTTCGGCTGGTCGGCCGGGGCCGGAACCAGCCCCAGCGGCGGACGGGGAGTGATCTCGACTGCTACGGCGCTCATGCTGTGTCGTCTCCGTTTCCGTGTTGACAGTAGGTGTTCAGTGGTGCCTTCGCCGCCTGGTACGCCTTGGCAAGGGGCCGACAGACCCGGCAGGTTGCCGAGAGTCGGCAGCCGCTACAGCCACCGGAGCGAAGCATTTGGGTATCTGCAATGGCGGGAAGACGAGAAAGGCCGTCCAGTCCCTCAGCCATAAGACTTACAGGATTCTCGCGACCTACCTTGCACATGGTGGCAAACCCGTGGGGATCCACGTGGAAGAAAGTGTGGCCGGCCGGGCATCCCTGAAAGACCGTGGACCGGTCCAGAAAGCCGGGAGCCTGAGCGGCGAGCGGTTCCGGATTGCCGTCATAGGTGGGCGAGATATTCGCGTATTCGATGTACGTCGCCGCGTACTCACCTGCGATTTCTCGCATGGCCTCAATTTCGTGCGCGTTATGTTTGGTGACGATCAATGCGAGTTCGAGTGACACGCCCGCCTCTTTGGCGGCCTTGAGCCCTTTCAGGAGCAGCTTGTAAGCGCCCGGCTTACGGGTAAGGGAATCGAAACTTTCGTCAGACGCGCCGTAGAGGGAAACTGTCACCTTGTGCGGGGGCATCGCGGTAAGAAGCCCGATGGTTTCCGGCCGGTGCAGTCGAGACCCGTTCGTCAAAAGTTCGATGAGCATTCCAAGCCCGTAGGCCGTTCGGTAGGAGTGAGTGAAGTCGCGGTCAATGGTGGGCTCACCCCCGGTGAACTGGAGCCAGAGAACACCCGCGTCGCGGAGCATTAAGAGAAGCCGATCTTTGTCTTCGCGCGACAGGCCCTCAAATTTTCGTTCGGCAAGGTAGCAGTGCTCGCAGTTGAAGTTGCACCCCTTGTTGATTTCCCATGTTGCCCGGCTGTAATTCAGTGGAGTGAGGGGGCGAACCAGAACAGTGCCCTTGGCCGGGCACCCAGCAAGGTCGATCCCCCATGCCTGCCGCGCGGCGTCGGCAAGCCGCCCCGGTACCGCCTGACCGCCGGCCACGGCATCGGCAAGTTCTCGATGCATGGCGAACGGAACATGTACCCCCTTACGCGCTCCGGGGCGCGCGATGATGAACTTGTCACCCTGCGGACTGGCGATCACCTGGTGCATAGGGTTCCTCCGGGATTTGGGAACCCGCCCCTGCACTGAATGTCTTCCCATGGGGAAGATTCGGTGGGATCCGGCAGAGGCGGGGATTCTGATTGCCGTTCCGATGATGAAACCGCAGGTATCCGGTTCTCGACATCCGTGCTTGCACGACTCCAGACGGCACGGAACGTGTTGGGAACCGGGCGGGAAGCAGACCACTCCAGACTTGACGTCCAGCGCTTCCCCATATTCGGTCCACCAACCTGCGGGACTCTTCGCATACGGAGGGCCGGCGAACGGGCCGGTGGTGCTCTCGTCCGACACTCAGAGGCCTCGGCGCGTGCGGGTGTTCACCTCGGCCACCGCATCGCTCAGGGCGTCGGACTGTATGGCCGGACGCATGTCATCGGCTTCAGCTTCCCACTCCCTGCCGCCGTTCAGCGGACGGAGCTGGTAGTGGGGGCCGACGTGGCCCATGACACGCCCCACACGGCCCGAGCTTGTGTCGTGCACGACCTCCCCCGGCTCCCACACGCGTGGGTGCTCACGTGGCCTCTCAACACTGTTCACGGCGACTCCTGCGCTCCAGCCCGTCCCGGACCCGGAGCAGCACCGGCCATGCGGGCGATGCGTAGCCGCTCCGGGGCACCCACTCCGGCGCGAGCCGCCAGAACCCACCCGCCTGCATCAGGGCGGTCAACTGATTCATACCGTCTGTCTCACGGGCGAACTCGTGATCCATGTCGGGGTCCTTCACTGTGGCCTCGTCCCTTGCGCTGCTCGTTGCTCGCTCTAGCTAGACAACCGCCCCGCTACGCCGAGCGGTACTGTTGCAACAGCGGCAGGACTTAAGAGCTTTAAGTGGCTTCGCGGTGAGGGGAGTTGAGGAGTGGTGGCCCATCGGGAACCGAACGCGGAGCTTGAGCGGCTGCACAGGGAGACCAGGTGGACGCTGCGACAATTCGCGCAGGAGGTCAACCGCTTGGGGACGCAACGCGGGACGCCGCTCCGATACCGAGAGCCATCGGTGCACCAGTGGCTCAATGGGCACATGCCGAAGGAGGACGTCCGGCCGCTGATTCTGGAAGCTCTGGCGCGGAAACTCGGCCGTCCGATCACGCACAGCGAAGCGGGCTTTCCTCAGCCTCCTGCCGAATCGTCGAGCTACCTCTCCGGTACGGCGGAAGGACTACTTGACCTGGGGAGGCGCGACATGGATCCGTCCCGTCGGAGTGTTCTGGGGGCCGGTCTTTTCTCTGTCGCCCTCACCGTGCCCAATTGGCCGGACGTGATGGGACGGATGGAGGCCGTCCATAAAGGAAAGGTGCAGCGTATAGGGATGCCGGACGTTCAGTCAGTTATTGCAATGACCGAACGGCTCTCAGATCTGGACGATCAATTCGGCGGACGGACAGCGCGTCCCTTGGCTGCCGCATACATGGTCAACGCCGTGGTCCCCTACTTGCGCGCCGACGCTCCAGAGCATGTCCGCAAGGCCATGATGGCTGCTGCTTCGGATCTTTCGTATCTCACTGGCTACATGGCTGTTGATGAGGGTGTACATGGAATAGCGCAGCGGTATTACCTCAAAGCACTGGAATTGGCCGGTGCCGCAGAGGATCACTTGACGTACTGCACTACTCTTCGCGGAATGAGTGTCCAGGCAGTCGACTTGGGTCACAGCGCTGAGGCGCTGAGGCTTGCAGATGCGGCAGCCGCTGCGTCTCCTCAGGCGGGCCCCAGGATGCGTGCATTTCTTGCGGGACAGCAAGCACATGCGGCTGCGCAGGAGGGCGACGACCGAACGGCTCTGCGGTGCCTTAATGAAGCTGAGGTAGCCATGGAGAAAGCCGAGTCGCAGTCCAAAACGTTCGGCTCCTACAATCCCTCTTCGCTGGCTTACCACGTCGGTCAAGTGCGCTACGAGTTGGGCGACGTAGCAGGATCCATCGCCTCACTCAAGGAGTCCGACAAGCTGCGCCCCACCGTATTCCGGCGGACCAGTGTCCGCTATCTGTCCATGCTGGCCGAGCGGCAACTGCAAGTCGGCCACCTCGAAGCGGCTTGTGAGACGTGGGGACGAGTCCTGGATGTCTATCCACTAGTGCAATCCGGGCAGTGCGATCGCAGCATCTCCGCCATGTACAGTCGCCTTAGGCCGCACCTTAAGAACAGTGCCGCCCGAGACCTCTTCGAGCGAGGCCGCCTGGTAACCCCGGCCAGACTGCTTCCCCGTTGAACGCGTGAAGACTCCCGATGCTCGCTGCATCATAGAATGCAACAAGTGCGGGGGTTTCATGGTAGTTGGGCGCACCAGTAGACGGGCTCAGCCTTTCCCTTCCTCCTCTTCTTCTTCTTCCTCCTCGCGCGGCCAGTGGACGAGGGCCGTGTGCAGGGCGTCGACCGCCTTCTCCCACGAGCGCCGCACGTCGCGGGGTGCGCCGAAGCCGCCGCCGGCCTCCAGGGCGCAGTAGCCGTGGAAGGTGCTGCGCAGCAGGCGGACGGCGTCGGTGAGGTCGGGTTCCTCCAGGCCGTAGGCGCGGAGCATGCCGTAGGTGATCTCGGTGGTGCGGCGGAAGGCGGGGGCGTCGGCGACGAGGTCCCGGTCGGCCTGGTCGACGGGGATCTGCGTCGCGGCGTACCGTCCCGGATGCCGTAGCGCGTACTCCCGGTAGGCCCCGGCGAACCCGGCGAGCGCCTGCCGGCCGGCGCGCCCGGCGACGGCCTCGGCGATGGCGTCGATCATCTCGCCCCCGGCGAGGAGTGCGACGCGGGTGCGCAGGTCCTGGAGGTTCTTGACGTGTGAGTAGAGACTCGCGTCCTTGACGCCGAAGCGGCGGGCCAGCGCGGAGAGCGTGACGTTGTCGAACCCGACCTCGTCGGCGAGATCGGCGGCGGCCGCGACCAGGCGGTCGACGGTGAGGCCGGCTCGGGGCATGGGGTCCCTCACTGGTAGGGGAACGGGGTCTCTGGGCAGGTCAGGGGAATCCTAGAGGGTGCCGGGAAGCTGTCGCTTCGCGGCAGTTGTGACGTGATCATGCTCACTTCGCCCCGGAGGAGACCTGTGAACGTCTTGTGCTTCCACCCGCACAACCCTTAGATCGTCCCCACTCCTGATCATTTCGGGGTGGGCGGTTCTTCCCGGCCTCACTCCCCGTCAGAGGAACCCGGCCGGAGGAACCCGGCCGGAGGAACCCGGTCAGTGGAACCCGGTCGGTGGAACCCGGCCGGAGGAAGGAAGCACAGCAGCGTGGTCGGCAGATCCCCCGAAGAGCCCGAGGGCGGTTCGTCCCTGTCCGACGACGCGTTGCGCGCGTTCCTGGAGGAGAGCGAACGCGGCGCGGACTCCGCCCCCAAGGAGCCGTCGGCGCGCGCCCGCATGGTCACCGAGCGGCTGCGGCGGCAGGGTGAGCCGGAGGGATGGCGAACCGGGCCCGCCTGGCGGGAGCTGGACGGACGGGCCGCTCGGCGCCGGAAGGTCTGGTCCGTCCTCGGCGTGGCCGCGGCGCTCGGTCTGCTCGCCGTGGCGCTGAAGCCGTCGTTGCTGCCCGGGGACCTCTTCGGCGCGGGGGAGCCGGAGGCCGTCGCGGCCTCGCCCCTGCCCCCGGAGACGGCCGCGCCGACCGGGCCGCCCGCCGAGGCCCCGGAGGACACCCCCACCCTCGACCGGCCGTTCGCCGGCTCCCCGGCCCTCGACTGGGCCGACGGCGAGGCCGGTGTCGTCCTGCCGGCCGCGCGGGCGGTGGGCTCCGTCTCCGAGGAGCGGGTCGCACAGGCGCTGCGCCTGACCAGGCAACTGCTGGTCGGCGCCAACCTCGACGAGAAGACGCTGCGCGGCGGACGCCCCACGGCCGCGTTCGCGGTGCTCGACCCCCTGCAACCGGAGCTCGTCGAGCACCTGGACACCTCCCTGAGCGCCCCGGACGAGGCCCACGACCCGCTGGAGCTGTTCAGCCGCTTCGACCCCGAGGAGGTCCGGCTCGTCGGTGACGTGGTCAAGACCCGCGGCCGTATGACCTTCGGGAAGGGCGAGTACGGCGGCGTCGCCGTGCACGCCGACTACACCTTCGTCTATCCGGTCGTCCGCACCGACGGCTCGACCGAGGTCACCCGCACGATCGTGCGCCGCGTGATCGACGCCGAACTCGCCGACCCGGCGCGCTACCAGGTGACGTCCGGCCGGCTGCTCGTCCGCAGTTACGACCAGGACCTCGCCAACTCGGCGTGTGAGGTCCACGACGGCTTCCTGCACCCGCAGTTCGCGACCGCCGAGCCGACGGGTCCGCGGCCCTCCGGCCCGGCCACCGACCCGTACGACCGCAGCAAGGACGTCGGCGCCGACGCCTTCGAGGGCTGCGGGACGGTGTCCCGCGTCTGACCGCGGCCCCGGCGGCGGGCTCCGTCCGGACGGCCCTCACCGGGCGGCCCGGACGGATTCCCCGGGTACGCGCCGGGCTCAGCCGATCGGCGCGTACAGCTCAGCCGATCGGCGCGTACACCACGCCCAGCTTGTCCACCTCGTCGCCCGCGCGGCCCGTGAAGCCCACGATCTGCCGGCCCGCCGGAGCGGTGAAGGTCCTGGTATCCGCGGTGGCCGTGCCGGCCGACAGGGTGCGGCCCCGGTCCGTGGTGAAGGACGCCGAGAAGATCCGTGTCCGGTCGTCCTTCTGGCCCTGGGTCAGCCGGACGCTCGTGAGGTGTTCGCCCGCCCCGAGGGTGAGGGACGCCGCCGTCCCGCCGGTGCCGCCGTGGGTCAGGGAGGTGCCGCCGTCGTGCGTCAGGGACACCGCGTCCAGGCGTGCGCCGCCCCTCAGGGTCAGGGTGCGGGGGGAGACGGTCGCCGGCAGGTCGTCCGCGTCGTTGAACGCCGTGCCGTGCGGGCCGCCGAAGAAGTCGCTCGCCGTCAGCTCCGGGTCGAGCGTGTACGAGAAGCCGGCCGTGTGCGGGAAGTGGTCGGAGAGGTTGCCGCCCGCGGAGTCCAGGAAGGCCGCCCACTCGTTGTGGTAGCCGGTCGCCGTCAGGGAGAGCAGCGCACCGCTCCGGTAGAGGATCTTGTCGACGACCTCGCAGTCGTCCGGCGGCGCGGTGGCCGGGCAGAGCAGCGCGTCCGCGCCCTGGGCCGGCGGGGTGCCGCCCTTCACCAGGTCCACCCACGCGTCCGTCAGGCCGTTCTCGGTGACGAGGGTGCGGATGTTGTCCCCGGCGCGGGTGTAGCGCGTGTTCGTGTCCCCCATCACGATCACCGCGTTGCCGGAGGAGTTGTCCTGGACGAAGTCCGACAGCTGCTGGACGTTGGCGCGGCGGGCGGCCAGCGCCTCGTCCGTGTCACCGGCGTTGGTGTGGACGTTGTAGAGGTCCACGAACGCGCCCTCCGCGAGGCGGACCCGGGCCAGGGTGAAGCCCTTCGGGGTCAGGCAGTCGGTGCCGGTGCAGTCGTTCCAGCGGACGCGCTCGAAGTCCTCGAAGGGGAGGTCCGACAGGGTGTTCAGGCCGTCGCCGATGCCGGCCCCGCCGCTGGTGGCCGTACGGTACGGGTGGTCGTCGCCCGCGTACAGCGCCGCGTGGTAGTTGAAGTCCTCCTGGACGTTGACGAGGTCGTAGGCGCCCAACCGGGGCGAGATCAGCGGGGTGTTGGTCGCCGGGTGACCGGAACTCAGGCCTTCGGGCAGGCCGGCCACGTTGTACGTCAGGACGGTGAAGGTGCCGCCGGCGGCGGCCGCCGCGGGTGTCGCGCCGGTGCCGGCGAGGCCGGTGAGGGCCAGGGCGGCGGCCGCGAGGGCGCCGAGGAGTCGTCTCATGGGGGGAGCTCCGGGGGACGCGGGGAACGGACGGGAAGATGAACACTGCTCGCGTGCGATGGCCAACAGTGTGAGGGCCAGGGGCAGTTGAGGGAACAGTGGAAGAAGGGGCGAGCCGGACGCGTCCCGCCGGACGTCCGGCTGGTGACCCGGGACCATGTGCGGCCCCAGTGGCACGACGGGGAACCGGTCCTCACCGCCATGCCCGTCGGCGGCACCCTCGTCCCCTTCGAGGTGCCCGACCCGACACCCTGCTGCGCGGACCACTGACCTTCACGGACGCTCGCGGCGGTCCCCGCGCGGGCGGCGCGGCGCGTCCAACCCGCCCACCGGCGCCCGCGCATGGGCCGGGTCCCGCTCGCCGCCCGCGCACCACCACACCGCGGGGTCCTCGTCCTGGCTCAGGTGCATCCCGAGGCGGTGTTCGGCGCAGACCGGCCAGACCTGCCACAGGACCCCCATGACCGTCTCCTGAGCGGCCTCCGCCACCTCGGCGCTCGCGGCCGCGACGGAGGCCGTGGAGCCGTGCCACAGGTCGTTGCCGTGCCACCGCCCGTCGGGCAGGGCCACGTACACGTGCTCGCGCGGGTCCTCGTCCTCCTCCGCCGCCCAGGGCGGCAGGGCCAGCAGGCGCAGCGGGCCGGTGCCCGGCAGCAGTGCGGCCAGGTCCCGGTTGACGAGGTCCAGCGCCCGGTCCCACAGCGGGTACTCGCCGGGCCGGACCTCGCGGGGGCGCGGGGCGCCGTCGTAGCCGTCCATGGCGGTCATCCTCCACCACCGGCGGAGGCCGCCGCACGGCCGGTCCACCCGGTCGGTGCGGCCCTGCCCGTCCTACAGCCCGTGGACCGCCGAACGGGCCCGGGTGACGAAGTCCGTCAGCGACAGCCAGAAGGGGTCGTAGTACTGGTCGAACGAGGAGAGGGCGGTGGGGTCCCCGGTGATGGCCGCTTCGAGCGCCCGGTACGGCGGCCTGGTCGACAGCCGCAGGTTCTCCGCCGCCTCGGCCACCTCGTCGGGCCCTTCCAGGGTGATGACCCAGATGAAGTGCCGCAGCTTCGGGTACTCCTCGCGCAGACCGGCCCTGACCTCCTTCAGGGCGGGCAGCTGTTCGCTCCGGGGGGCCGCCGCCGCGTGGATGTCCGAAACCTTCCAGTACAACTCGGCCATCTTGTGGGCCTGTTCGATGAGGCTGACATAGGCCGTCCGGCGTGCCTCGCTCACCCGGACCGCACGCTGGGTCCGTTCGGCGGTGTGCGCCTGGATCTGTGCCGCGCGGGCGGTGCCACGGCTGGTGACCCAGCTCGCCAGCACGGCCGTACCCGCGGTCAACGAGGAGATCCACAGGGCGGAATCGGTCATGCGGTCGATCCTTCCCCGGACCGCCGGGTGTGATGGCTCCGCCGGGGACCGGCGTACGGCGACCACCATGGTTTCGGCCATCCCGCGACGGCCGGGACAGCGGTCGACGGCCAGGACGTCGGGGGCGGGGGAGCCGGGGCCGGCCGGGCGGTGCGCGGCCGGCCCCGGGACCGGGTCAGGCGCGCACGTCCGGGCCGGTCTGCGAGAACACGAAGGAGAACGCGGCCGGCGCGACGTCCAGGAAGTAGCGGGGCAGCGGGCCCGGACCGCAGGACTGCGAGCCGATGCCGTGCTGGCCGTGGTCGAGGTTGACCCACACCGTTTCGCCCGGCACCAGGTCCGTGCGGTGCCGCGCCGCGTCCAGCTGCTCGGTCGTCCAGCGCCGGGCGCTGAACCAGAACTCCGGCTCGCCCTCGATCCGCAGCCCGCCGAGCTCGGCCCAGCGCACGTCGGCGCGGGCGCCGTTCTCCTGCGGACGGACGTACGGCGTCTGGAGGCCGTCGACGGTCGACCGCCAGCGGCCGACCCGCGACGCCGACCGGGTGTCCGGGTACGCCTCGCCGGGGCCGCCGCCGAACCAGGTCACCGCGTCGGCCCCGGACAGCCCGAGGCGCACCCCGAGCCGGGGCAGCGGCACCGTCCAGGCGCCCTGCGGGGTCACGGACACCTCCAGCCGCAGCCGGGTCCCGTCCGACGTCCACCGGTACACCGTCGCAAGGCCCACCTCCCAGCCGGCCGGCGCCACCCGGGTCCGCACCGTCAGCGCGTCCTCGCCCGGCTCGACCGCGTCCACCCGGTGCCGCATGCGGTGCAGCCCCAGCTTGCGCCACAGCTCGCCGTACCGGACGTCGGACTGCCACGCCGCGCCCTCGTCGTTGTCGGTGAGCGCCCGCCACACGTCCAGCCGCAGCCCGGCCACCGCCACGGAGCCGATGGCGCGCGGCTCGCCCGTGCGGGCGTCGAAGACGGCCGGGCCCAGCGTGATCACACCCCCGTCGGTCACCGGAGCGGCGGTCGCGGCCACCGACGGCACCGCCCGCGGCGCGACCGGCACCTGGCCCCACGCCACCACGTGGCCGCGCGGCGCCCACGCCGTGTCCTCGGCCAGGACGGCCCGCACCGTCCACCCGGTCTCCGCTCCCGCCCGGACGCCCTCCGGCGGCTGACCCAGCTTCACCTCCGCCGACTCGCCCGCCGCGAGCGCCGGCACCGGCAGCGGGCCCGACGCGACCGTCTCGCCGTCCGCCTGGAACGCCCACTCGAAGGCCAGCGCCGACAGGTCGGCGAAGTCCTGCCGGTTGGTGACGCGGACGGTGCCGGCCGCGCCGTCGCCCACGATCGCGACCGGCTCGATCACCTTCTTGTACTCGACGAGGCCGGGGGAGGGGGTGCGGTCGGGGAAGAGCAGGCCGTCGCAGACGAAGTTCGCGTCGTGCAGCTCCTCGCCGAAGTCGCCGCCGTAGGCGTAGCCGTACCGCTCGTCCTCGATGCCGTGGTCGATCCACTCCCAGATGAAGCCGCCCTGGATCCGCTCGTGCGCCTCGAACAGCCGCTGGTAGTCGGCGAGGCCGCCGGGGCCGTTGCCCATGGCGTGGCCGTACTCGCAGAGGACGAAGGGCAGCGAGCGCCGCCTGAGGGTGCCGCCGTCGAGGCCGCGGCCGATCCGCTCGACCTCCTCGTGGAAGGCGTACATGCGGGAGTAGACGTCCGTGTCGCGGCAGTCGAGGTCGCCCTCGTAGTGCACGAGGCGCGAGGTGTCGCGGGCGTGGATCCACTCGGCCATCGCGGTCAGGCCGCGTCCGGTGCCGGCTTCGTTGCCCAGGGACCACATCACCACCGACGGGTGGTTCTTGTCCCGTTCGACCATGCGGGCGGCGCGGTCCAGCAGGGCCGGGGTCCAGCGGTCGTCGTCGACGGGGTTGTCCCGCCAGTCCTGCTCGACGAAGCCGTGCGTCTCCAGGTCGCACTCGTCGATCACCCACAGCCCGTACTCGTCGCACAGGTCCAGGAAGGCCGGGTGCGGCGGGTAGTGGGAGGTGCGGACGGCGTTGACGTTGTGCCGCTTCATCAGCAGCACGTCCTCGCGCATGGTCTCCAGGTCGAGCGCCCGGCCCGTGCGCGGGTGCCACTCGTGCCGGTTGACCCCCTTGAACAGGACGGGCCTGCCGTTCACCCGGATCAGACCGTCCGCCAGGACGACCGTACGGAACCCGATCCGCAGCGGGACCCGCTCGCCCGCCGTGACCAGCTCACCGTCGTACAGCCGGGGTGTCTCGGCGCTCCACGGCTCGACCGGCACCGTCACCGTCGCGCCCGTCACGACATCGATGTCCAGCGCGGGCACGGTCACCCGTCCGTCGACGTCGGAGTCGACGCGCAGGGTGCCCTCGCCCGTGACGTGGTCGTAGGAGGCGTGCACGAAGAAGTCGCGCACACCGCCCGCGGGCCGGTGCAGCAGCGTCACGTCACGGAAGATGCCCGGCAGCCACCACTGGTCCTGGTCCTCCAGGTAGGAGCCGGCCGACCACTGGTGCACCCGGACCGCCAGCACGTTGCCCGAGGCCTTCAGCAGCTCGCCGACCGCGAACTCGTGCGGCAGCCGCGAGCCCTTGAACTCGCCGATCTCCGTGCCGTTCAGCCACACCCGGGCGCAGGACTCCACGCCGTCGAAGCGCAGGACGGCGCCGCCGTCGGCGAGGTCGGGCCAGTCGTCGGGCAGGTCGAAGACCCGCAGGTGGTCGCCGGTCGGGTTCTCGGTCGGGACGTGCGGCGGGTCGACCGGGAACGGGTAGAGGTGGTTGGTGTAGATCGGGGCGCCGTGCCCCTGGAGAACCCAGTGCCCGGGGACCGTGACCTCGGCCCAGCCGGCCGCGTCGTACCCCTCCGCGGCGAACGAGTCGTCCTCGGCGTCGGCCGTCGCCGACAGGCGGAACCGCCAGCTGCCGTTCAGGGACAGGGACTTCGCGTCCGACGAGGCGTACCAGGCGCGGGGCGCGAGGGCCCCTCGGCCCGGCGAGACGTCCTCGACGTAGCCGGCGGACGGGAAGGTGGTGCGCAAAGACATCGGTCTCCAGGTCGTGAGTCGTGAGGTGTGAGTCGTGAGGTGTGGGTCGTGGGTTGCGCCGGGTGGTCGTCAGCCCTTGATGCCCGTCC
The DNA here is from genome assembly GCF_044750285.1 of Streptomyces sp. NPDC088812. Classification (NCBI taxonomy): domain Bacteria; kingdom Bacillati; phylum Actinomycetota; class Actinomycetes; order Kitasatosporales; family Streptomycetaceae; genus Streptomyces; species Streptomyces sp. NPDC088812. Next base: position 236,090 of record NZ_JBIVJP010000010.1, read on the forward strand.
GGGCGATCCCCTGCACCAGCCAGCGCTGGAGGAAGAGGAACACGAGCAGCAGGGGCAGGAGGGAGAGGGCCGTGGCCATGAAGATCAGGTGGTAGTTGACGGTCTGGTTGGTCATGTACGACGACAGCGCCACCTGCACCGTCCAGGCGCTGGGGTCCTGGCCGATGACCAGCGGCCACAGGAAGGAGTTCCAGCCGTTGATGAAGGTGATCGTCGCGATGGCGGCGAAGAAGTTGAGCGAGTTCGGCACGACGACGCGCCAGTACGCCCCCCAGTGGTTCAGTCCGTCCACGCGCGCCGCCTCCTCCAGCTCCTTGGGGAACCCCAGGAAGTACTGCCGGAAGAGGAAGCAGGTGAAACCACTGAAGAGGCCCGGAATGATCAGACCGCGGTAGGAGTCGATCCAGCCGAGGGACGACACCAGGACGAAGCCGGGCACGAAGGTGACGGCCGTCGGCACCATCAGCGTGAACAGGACGGCGTAGAAGACCTTGTCGGCGTGCCGGTAGGGGATCCGGGCCAGTCCGTAGCCGGCCAGGGAGCACACCAGCAGGGTGCCGGCCGTGTGCAGCACACCGACGACCAGCGAGTTCCACAGGGCACGCCCGAAGTCGACCGTCGGGTCGTCGAACGGCTCGGTGACGTTGCCCCACTGGATGTCGGTGGGGAAGAACGCCCACTCCTCACCGGTGATCTCCGGGTCCGTGGAGAGGGCGTTGCGGACGAGGACGTAGAACGGGACGAGGAAGAGCAGGGCGGCGACGCCGACGGCCGTGTACAGGCCGGCGGAGCCCATCACCCCGCGGCGGCCGGTACGGCGCGGCGCGGCGGCCGGAGCGGCCTCGCCCACCTCGGGTGCGGTGGCGGTCACCGGGATCCCTCCCCTCTTCCGAAGCCCATGACCTTGCCCTGGAACAGGGTCACGACGACGATCAGCAGGGTGAGGATCACCGCGCCCGCGCTGCCCGCGCCGTAGTCCTGGCTGTCGCCCAGGGCCGTGTAGTACAGCTCGACGAGCGGCGGCCGTCCCCAGGTGGTCTTCGACAGCAGGTTGAAGAACTCGTCGAAGGCCTGGTACGCCGCGATCAGCAGCAGCAGGATCACGGCGGTCGAGGTCGTCCGCAGCTGCGGCAGCGTGATGTGGCGGAAGGTCTGCCAGCCGGGCCGGGCGCCGTCCAGGGCGGCCGCCTCGTACAGCTCGCCGGGGATGTTCTGGAGCGCGGCCAGGAACAGGATCATGTAGAAGCCGGACTGGAGCCACAGCCGGGCGCTGACGATGACCAGCCAGTACCACGGCGGGTCGGGGTCGGCGAGCCAGGCGATGTTCTCCACGCCGAACCAGCCGAGCACGGTGTTGGCCAGGCCGAAGCGGACGCCGTTGAACAGGGACATCTTCCAGATCAGGGAGGCGGCGACGTAACTGCACGCCGTCGGCAGGAAGAAGACCGACCGGAAGAACGCCCGCGCGAACCGCAGCCGGTTCACCAGCAGGGCCAGCCCGAGCGAGAGCGCCCAGGTGGTGGGCACGATGATCGCGGCGAAGACGGTGAAGGTGACGAGGGCGCCGGTGAAGGTGCCGTTCTCCAGCATGTACCGGTAGTTGTCGAACCCGACGAACGTGCTGGGCGTGACGGTGAAGCGGGCCTCGAAGAAGCTGAGCCAGAGGCTCCAGCCGATCGGGACGTAGACGAAGATCAGCAGGCCGGTGAGGAACGGGCCGGTGAAGAGCCAGAAGGCGAGGGTGCCGCTGCGCCGCGGCCCGCGCCGCGACCGGCCCGCGGCGGTCTTCGCCGGGGCGGGGCGCGCGGGGCCGCGCGTGCTGGTCGTCGACATGGCGTGGTCCGTCCGCCGGGCTATCCGAAGAGCTTGTCGAGTTCGGCGCCGACGACCTTGTCGCACGTGTCGAGCGAGGCCTCGGGGTCGCCGTCCTTGCGTACGCAGTCGGCGAAGACGTCCTCGGTCGCCTTGATCATGGCCTGGGTCCAGCCGATGTTGTCGAAGTGCCCGTACTCGGTGAAGAGCCGGACGCCGTCGGCGGCCAGGCCGGACGTGAGCTTGTCGGCGGACCCGGCGATCGAGGTGCGCGGCGGGATGTGGAAGCCGTAGGAGAGCGCCCAGTCCTCCTGGTACTCCTTCTGGTCGATCCACAGCCACTTCACGTACTCCCTGGCCTCCTCGGCCCGGTCGCTCTTGGCGTTGACGAACATCGACCAGCCGCCGTTGTAGACGGCGGGCTTGCCGGCGGCGGTGACCTTCGGGAAGGGGAAGACGCCGAGGTCGTCGCCGAGCGCCTGCTGGAGGGCGGGCATGGCCCACATGCCGCAGAACTGGATGGCGGTCAGGCCCTGGTTGAGGGCGGACGGGTCCCAGTAGTCGGCCGGGGCGTCGAGGAGCAGGTCGCCGCTGGTGAACAGGGTGCGCATCTTCCCGAGCCCCTCGACGACCCCGTCCGTGTGGTAGGCGGGCCGGTTCTGGGCGTCGAGGGTGTCGGCGCCGGCCGCCCAGATCATCGGGCGGATGACCGCCTGGAGCGTGTTGCCGAGGTAGACGCCCTTGACCTTGTCCGTGGTGAGCTCGGCGGCGGCCGCGATCAGTTCGTCGAGGGTCTGCGGAACGCCCACGCCGGCCTTCTCCAGCAGCGACTTGCGGTAGAAGAAGAACTGCGGGTCGTCGATCATACGGATGCCGTAGACCTTGCCGTCGACCGTGTGCGACCGGATGTCGGCCTGGTTGAAGTCGTCCCGGACCGGCTCGACGAGGTCGGTGAGGTCCGCCACTTGACCGCTCTTGACGAGCTGGATCTGCGGGTGGAACTCGAAGAGATCGGGCGCGTTGTCCGTGAGCAGGCTCGCGAAGAGCTTGCTCTCGAAGTTCGACCCGGTGATCCACTGGGTCGTCACCTTCGCCCCGTCGTACGCGGCCGCGTACTTCTTGATCGCCTGCTCGGTGCCCGCTTCGCCGTACGCGTGGAAGTACTGCACGAGTCCGCCGCCCGCACTCCCGCCGCCCCGGCCGTTGTTGCTCCCGCAGGCGGTCAGCGCGCCGGCGGCGGCCAGGCCCGCGGCGGTCCGCAGGAGCGATCGGCGGGACCGGTTGCTGTTGATCGGTGCCGGCATGGTGACGTCCTTGTCTCGAGTACGGCTGCGGCGCGCTGTACGGCATCAGCGCCAGATGGCTCGGAAAGGCGTTGCGGTGCGGGACGTTAACCTTCGGCTAAGGCTTCGGCAAGGGGTTGGACGAAGGCGGTTCGAAGCGTTGTGTGACGTTCGGGATACCGGACGTGACGGGGTGGGGGTCGGGGGCCGGAAAGCGGGGCCCGGTGCCGGGGCGCGGGGGAACCGTCCGGGGCGCTGCCGCCGGGTCAGGGACCCTGCCTGCCGCGGCCCTTGAGGCCGGCGTCGGCGGTGCGCTGCGCGCTCCGCTGCCCGACGGACTGCAACGCCCCTTCGAGCGCGAACGTCGCCGCGCCCAGGCAGACCGGGTCGCCGGGGATCGGGGAGAGGACGATGGCGGTCGCGGCCAGCGGCCGGCGCAGTGCGTGCCGGGCGACGGCCTCGCGGACCTCGTCGAGCAGGGGCTCGCCGAGCCGGGCGGCGACCCAGCTGCTCAGCACGACGACCTCGGGGTTGAGCAGGTTGACCAGGTCGGCGATGCCCGCCGCCAGGTAACGGGCGGTGTCCCGGACCACCTTGACGGCCACCAGATCCCCCGCGGCGACCGCACGGGCCAGCGCGTCCACCGTGGCGGTCTGGTCCTCGGGGTGCAGCAGCGGGCTGCGCGGGCCGATCTCGCGCAGGTTCTGCATGATGCCCGGCGCGCCGACGTACGTCTCCACACAGCCGTGGTTGCCGCAGTGGCACAGTCGTCCGTCGAGGACGAGCGTGGTGTGCCCCCACTCGCCGGCGCTGTTGCTCACCCCCCGGTGCACCCCGCCGCCCAGCACCAGGCCGGCGCCGACCCCGGTCCCGAGGTTGACGACCACGGCGTCGCCGTGCCCGCGCGCGGCCCCGAACCACAGCTCGGCGACGGCGCAGGCGCGCAGCGGATTGTCCAGGTGGAGCGGGTGGGCGAGGTGTGCGGAGAGCAGGTCGAGCAGCGGCACGTCGTGCCAGTCCCAGTTGGGCGCGTACTCGCAGACGCCGGTGGAGCGGTCCACCTGCCCCGGCACGCTCACCCCGACGCCCAGCACCCGGGCCGGCTCCACGCCGGCCCGCGCGGTCACCGCCCCGACGGCCGCGGCGACATGGCCGACCACCTGTTCCGGCCGGCTCTCCCCGGGGCGCATGTCCTCCTCGGCGCGGGCCAGGACGTTCAGCGCGAGGTCGAACAGCTCGACGTGGACGTACGTCTCCGCGATGTCCACGCCGATCAGCGTGCCCCCGGACGTGTCGACGGCGACGAGGCCCCGCGGGCGGCCGCCGGCCGAGTCCTCGAACCCGACCTCGGTGATCATGCGCAGGTCGAGCAGCTCGCCGACGAGGGTGGCGACGGTGGCGAGGCTGAGGCCGGTGGCGGCGGCCAGCTCCTGTCGGGAGGTGGGCGACCGGGCGATGATCTGGCGCAGCACCTCGTAGCGGTTCGCGGTGCGGATGTCGCGTGACGTGCGCTTCACCGGGGAGCCCCCCTCCCGTCCGTGCGGCCGCGCCGGAGCGGTCGGGCACCGGCGCGGCGTCAGGCTATGGCGTGCGGACACCGTTCGACAAGGCCTTAAGAAAGGGGCTGTACGAAGTCCGGCGCGCCCGTTCCCCAGCAGCGTTCCTCAGCCGCCGAGGACGTCCGCGACGAACGCGTTGGTGAAGGCCCCCGCCGGGTCCAGCTCCCGTACCAGGGACCGGAAGTCGCCGATCCGCGGATACCGCCCGCGCACCACGCCGGCCGGCACGGCGTAGACCTTGCCCCAGTGCGGGCGCGGCGCGAACGGCTCCAGCGCGGCCTCCAGCTCCCGTACGACCGGCAGCACGGCCCGCGTGTCCTCGACCCAGGTGAAGTGCACGGCGACGCAGTCGTGTCCGTACGCCGGGCTCAGCCATTGTTCGTCGGCGGCGACGGTGCGCACCTCGCACGTCTGGAGCACGGGGGCGACCGTCGCGCGTATCGCGTCGATCGCGCGCAGCACGTCGACGGCGTGCTCCCGCGGCATCAGGTACTCGCTCTGGAGCTCGCTGCCGCTGCTCGGGGTGAACTCGGCGCGGAAGTGCGGCAGCCGCTCGTGCCACGGCCCCGGCACCCCGAACTGCTCGGTGCAGTTGACCGCGGGCATCCCCGGCACCGGGTGCAGCGCCTCGGTGGCCGGCGCGGCCCACGGGAAGCCGGCGAGCGGCTGGTCGGCGCGCCGCTTCAGCCACACCTGCCGGAACCCGGGCGCCCGCCAGTCGGTGAACAGGCTGACGCTGTACGCGGCCGCCGCCACGGTCTCGAAGTCCAGCTCCGCCAGGGGCAGCTCCGTGAAGACGTGCTGCTCGACGTCGAAGGCCGGCTCCAGGTCCAGGGTCAGCGCGGTCACGACGCCCAGGGCGCCCAGCGAGGTCACGGCCCCGCCGAACCGCTCGTCCGCCCGCCCGATCACGACCGTGGACCCGTTCGCCGTCACGATCTCCACCTCCCGCACGGCGGCCGCGAGGGACCCGTTGCGCACCCCCGATCCGTGGGTGCCGGTCGCCACCGACCCGGCCACCGAGATGTGCGGCAGCGAGGCCATGTTCGCCAGCGCGAGCCCGTGCGCGTGGACCCGCCGCGCCAGCTCGGCGTAGCGCACGCCGCCCCCGACCCGTACGGTCCGCGCCGCCGTGTCGACGTCGACCTCCACGGGCAGGGCGTCCAGCGACAGCAGCACCCCGCCGTCGCCCGGCTCGGCGATCTCGTTGAAGGAGTGCCCGCTGCCCAGCACCCGCACCCGCGCGCTCCCCGCCACGAGCGCGCGCAGCGCACCGAGCGTGGGCGGCCGGTGCAGCTCCTTGGCCGCGAAGGTGATGTTGCCCGCCCAGTTCGTCACGGTCTCGCCCATGCCGTCGCCCTTCCCCGAGGAGAACCAGAACCCGGTATTCCCAGGTGAACCTACCGTGCCGGCGACATGGGACCCCCCGCCCCCACCTCCCGCGGGGCAGGGGCATACCGTGAGGAGTCGTACGCCTGAGCCGGGAGGAGAGACGGATGGGCAGCCGTACCGCGCTGGTCGAGGATCTGATGGAGCGCTTTCCGCACGTGCCGCGGGAGGCGGTCTTCAAGGAGGACCTGCTGCGCGGGGGAGTGGCCTTCGACCCCTCCGCCCTCAGCGACAACGAGTCGGGCGAGGTCAAGCCCAAGTCGTACTTCATCTTCTCCTTCGACCACGGCACCCTCCCCGAACTGGGCGAGGCCGCGCTGCGGCGCCCCCCGGAGGAGATCATCCTCACCGGCGGCCCCTACGACCTGCGCCGGACGGTCGTGTCGGTGCGCGTCAATCCCTCCTCGCCGTACCGGGTGGCCGCGGACGACGAGGGGCTCCTCGGGCTCTACCTCGACGGGAAGCGGATCGCCGACGTCGGCGTGCCGCCCATGCCGGAGTACTACCGGCACACCCTCTCCAACGGGAAGTCCGTGATGGAGGTGGCCCCCACCATCCAGTGGGGCTACCTGATCTACCTCACCGTCTTCCGGGTCTGCCAGTACTTCGGCGCCAAGGAGGAGTGCCAGTACTGCGACATCAACCACAACTGGCGCCAGCACAAGGCGGCCGGCCGGCCCTACACGGGCGTCAAGGACGTCGAGGAGGTGCTGGAGGCCCTCGAGATCATCGACCGGTACGACACCGCGAAGGCGTCCACCGCCTACACCCTCACCGGCGGCGCCATCACCAAGACGGTCGCCGGCCGCGACGAGGCCGACTTCTACGGCCACTACGCCAAGGCCATCGAGGAGCGCTTCCCGGGACGCTGGATCGGCAAGGTCGTCGCCCAGGCGCTGCCGAAGGACGACGTCCAGCGGTTCAAGGACCACGGCGTGCAGATCTACCACCCCAACTACGAGGTGTGGGACGAGTACCTCTTCAAGATGTACTGCCCCGGCAAGGAGAGGTACGTCGGCCGCGACGAGTGGCACAAGCGGATCCTGGACTCGGCGGAGATCTTCGGCGCGCGCAACGTGATCCCCAACTTCGTCGCGGGCGTGGAGATGGCCGAGCCGTTCGGCTTCAAGACGGTCGACGAGGCCATCGCCTCCACCACCGAGGGCCTGCGCTTCTTCATGTCGCACGGCATCACCCCCCGGTTCACCACCTGGTGCCCGGAGCCCACCACCCCGCTCGGCAAGGCCAACCCGGCGGGCGCCCCGCTGGAGTACCACATCCGGCTGCTCCAGGCGTACCGGCAGACGATGGAGGACTTCGGCCTCTCCTCCCCGCCCGGCTACGGCCCGCCCGGCCCCGGCCACGCCGTCTTCTCGGTCAGCTCCTTCATGGACAGCCTGCCGGCGAAGGAGCCGTCGGAGCTCCGGTAGCCGCCCCGGGGAGCGGCCCGAGCCGGTCCGGGGAGCGGCCCGGGAGCGGCCCGAGCGGCTCGGGAGCGGCCCGGGTGGGGGAGCCGCCGGGGCCCGGCCGGGCTGTCCGGACATCCGCACACGGCGCTTGTCAGTTGTGCGGGACATGTGAAAAGCTCTGCCCCTGCCGCGAGGTTCCCCCCAACTCCATTGCGTTCAAGGTGAGTTGACCTCGCCTGTGGATGCAGGAGACTCATGCCCGACCTGCCGACCCCGAAGGACGCCGCCGAGGCCGCGCTGTTCTCGGAGTGCTGGGACGCCGTGCTGTCGTACGCCGACCTGTGCACGTCCGGCTCGACCGCGGCCAACCAGCTGGCCCGTGAGGCGTTCGCGCTCGGCATCCGTGAGGCCCGTGCCGCCGAGGACGGGTCCCGGCACAGCGTCGGCCGCCGCGCGTCCCGGCTGCCCCGGATCCCCCTGCTGCTGACCGCCGTGCGCACCACGGCGGCCGCCTGGGAGGCGCAGGGCCAGGGACACCGGCTCGACCCCGATCTACGGCTGTGGCTGAACTCGGAGAAGGCCGCACGCTACACCGGGCCGCCCCTGCGCCGCCCGATCGCCCTGCGCGGGCTGCGCGACATGCAGGAGCCGGACGCGGCGCTGCTGTGGCTGGCGGAGGTGGAGGCGCTGCCGCTGCGGGCCGTCGCCCGCCGGCAGGGGCTGGACCCGGCCGCCGCGACGGAGGAGCTGAACCAGGTCCGCGGCCTGTTCCGGGACCGCTGCCACCGCAACCACCTCGACACGCCGATGGACGCCGAGTGCCGCAGCTACGTCCGGCTGCTCGACGCCGTCACCCGCTCGCCCGTCGCCGACACCCCCGAGGACCTCTCCCGGCACCTCGCCACCTGCGTGGAGTGCGCGGAGGCCGCCGCCTGTCTGCGCCTGCACGGCGGCGGACTGCCCGCCGCCCTGGCCGGCGGGGTCATCGGCTGGGGCGGCCTCGCCTACCTGGAGCGCCGCCGCCGCGCCGCCGAGGTCCGCTTGGGAGCCGGCCGCCCCGACGCGCCCGACCCGGACGGCGACGCGCCGGACGCCGCCGCGAGCCGGGCACGCGTCCGGCGGGGCGGGCTGCTGCTCGCCGCCGGCGTCGTCTCCGCGCTGGCCCTCGCCGTGACGCTGATGCCGTCCGGCGGTGGCGGCGACAGCTCCGCCCAGGGCGGCGCGCCCACCGGCGGCAGCCCGGTCGCCGGCCCCGCCGTCTCCTTCTCCGCCTCGCCGTCGGCCGTCGCCCCCGGCCCGTCGTCCCCCTCCGCCTCCCCGGACCCGTCGACCGGCTCCGTTGCCCCCTCCGCCTCCTCGGGCACCGGCTCGCCCACGACGACGGACCCCGACCCGGAACCCCAGGGCACCACCTCGTCCACCGCCGGCGCCGGCGGCACCGGAGAGACGGTGGGCTGCACGGCCAGCTACGACCTGGTCAACCAGTGGCCCGACGGCTTCCAGGCCACGGTCACCGTCACCACCGACCGGGCCCTCAGCTCCTGGAGCGTGGCCTGGTCCTTCCGCGACGGCCAGCGGGTCGACCAGATGTGGGACGCGGGCTTCTCCCAGGACGGCTCCCGCGTCACCGCGACCGCCGCCGACTACAACCGGTCCGTCCCCGCCGGCGGCTCCCTCTCCTTCGGCTTCCTCGCCTCCTGGCAGGACCGCAACACGGCACCGTACGACTTCAGCCTCGACGGGGTCGGCTGCACGGCGTCCTGAGCGGCACCCCCAGGGCCTACACCGGCACGAGGCCCGGGTTGCCCGCCTCCGTCACGAAGGACGCGGCGGTGGAGACGGGGGCGTCCGGGACGGTCACCGCGGCGACCGTCCGGAAGTCGGCTCGGGCCAAGGCGCGGTCCAGCCGGACCCGCACATAGCCGCGCCGGCCGTCGTAGAACCTCAGGTGCGGGTTGGCGGTCAGGTACGTCTGCCAGTTCGCGGGGCGTTCGGCGCCGTCCCGGCCGCTGGCGATCGACGTGGCGACGATCTCGGTGCCCAGGGTCCGCGACGCGGGGTCGTCGAAGTCGGCCTTGATGTCGAAGGCGTATCCCACGTGGACGTCGCCCGTGAGGACCATCAGGTTCTCCACCCCCGCCGACCGCGCCCCGGTGAGGATCCGGCCGCGGGAGGCGCGGTAGCCGTCCCAGGCGTCCATCGACATCAGCGGCTGTGCGGTGAGGTCCAGTTTGCGCTGGGAGAAGCAGACCTGCTGCGGCATCACGTTCCACAGCGCCTGCGACGCCCGCCACCCGTCGATCAGCCACCGCTCCTGGGCCGCCCCGGTCATCGTGCGCGCCGGGTCGTCGGACTCGGGGCCGGGGACGTGCTTGCCGTCGCCGTAGGCCTGGTCGGAGCGGTACTGCCGGGTGTCGAGGACGTCGAACTGGGCGAGGGTGCCCCAGTGCAGCCGGCGGTGGAGCCGCATGTCGGGCCCGACGGGCTGCTGTGCGGCGCGCAGCGGCTGGTGCTCCCAGTACGCGCGGTAGGCGGCGGCCCGGCGCAGCAGGAACTCGGTCGCCGGGTTGCCGTGTTCGTCGACGGCACCGGCGTAGTTGTTCTCGGTCTCGTGGTCGTCCCAGGCGACGACGAAGGGGTGGGCGGCGTGGACGGCCCGCAGATCGGGGTCGCTCTTGTAGAGGGCGTACCGCAGCCGGTACTCCTCCAGGGTGACGGTCTCCCTGTTGAACGCGTCGGGCAGCACCAGGTCGGTGTAGCCGCGGGCGCCACCGGCGGAGTTCACGGCGTACTCGTAGAGGTAGTCCCCCAGGTGGAAGACGACGTCCACGTCCTCCTGGGCCAGATGCCGGTGCGCCGTGTAGTACCCGTCGTGGTAGGCCTGGCAGGAGACGGCGGCGAACGACAGGGACGCGACGGCGGAGGAGGGCGCGGGCGCCGTACGGGTGCGGCCGGTCTCGCTGATCCAGGTGCCCGTCCTGAACCGGTACCAGTACGTACGGCCGGGCTCCAGCCCGTCGACGTCGACGTGGACGGTGTGGTTGTACTCGGGCAACGCCAGGGCCGTACCGCTGCGCACGACCGTGGCGAACCGCTCGTCCCGCGCCACCTCCCACGCGACGGAGACGGACCGCCCGGCCAGCCCCCCGCCCGGCTCGTACGGGTCCGGTGCCACCCGCGTCCACAGGACCACGGCGTCCGGCAGCGGGTCCCCGGAGGCGACGCCCAGGGTGAACGGTTCGCCGGCGATCCGCGCCCCGTCGAGCTCACGGGCGGCCGCCGCGCCCGTCGCGGGTACCTGGGCGGCGAAGGCCAAGGCCGTGGCGGCGGCGCCGATCGTCAGGAAACGCCGGCGTCCGAAGTGCCCGGCGGCGGCGCGCGGTCCGTGCGGAGCGCGGCGGTGACCGGGGCTGTGACTCCGCCTCAGCCCGTGATCGTCACCGTACGGGGTGAGGGACCGCTCGGGGGTCAGGAGCCGCTCGGTCAGCAGCCGTTCGGGCAGGGACCGTGCGGGCAACGGGGTGTGACGGCCTGTCGGGCGCATCGGCCTGGGCTCCCGGGGGCAGGGGTGCGTCTGCGGCCCACGGGCCGGAGCCTGCGGGCGGCAGGCATCTAGATGCTAAGCAGATAAACTGCATAAATCCGGCAGGCGTGGCGGCGGACTCCGGCCGAGTCCACGGCGGTCCGGGCCCCGCTCCGGTCGCGCGGTTCGCGCCGTTCCGGCGCGCGTCGGGGCCGTGTTCGGTGCGCGTTCGGGGCGCAGCCGTCTCGGTGGCCGGTCCCTCCGGCGGCGCCACAGGGATGCCCCAGGGCGCCACGGGGACGTCACGGGACGTCACGGGGACGCCACAGGGGACGGAACCGACCGTGTCAGTAAGTGAGGTAGAAGCGGACGGTGGTGCCCTTCTCGGAGGTGTGCACGCGCACCAGGTCCGCCACGTAGTGGACCAGCATCAGGCCCCGGCCGCCGATCTGGCCGTGCTCGGGCGGCCTGCGTCCGGCGAGCGGATCGGTCAGCCGTCCCTCGTCGCGGACCTCGCAGACCACCTGGCCGCCCTCGGCCCAGACCGCCAGAGTTCCGCGTCCGCCGCCGTGCACCACGCTGTTGGTGGTCAGCTCCGCCACCGCCAGCTCGGCGTCCTGCAACCGCTGCCCGGCCAGGCCCAGCCGGGCGGCCCGCGCCACGGCGAAGTGACGGACCGCCGGCAGCTCCGCCGCCTCGAAGGCACGGACGGCGGCGTCGGCGGCGGGCACCAGCGCCTCGTTGTAGCGGGCGACGACGGCCTGCCAGTCGTAGGCCTCACTCGGCTGTTCGCGGCCGCCGGCGATGACGGTGGGGTGGGTGACCCGGGCGTCGGCCAGGACCTCCGCGTCCAGACGGGACTCGTCGTACGGACACAGGATCGTCACCGCGCGGCCCTTGAAGGCGGCGTTGATGAGCGCCTCGTGCTGCGCGCACGCCGGGTACTCCACCGTGCTGCGCTCCGCCCAGATCGGCTCGCCGATGATGCGCACCCGGCTCTGCCGATGGGCGTCGGCGAACGCCTTGAGGACGCCGGGGATGATGCGCCCCGGGTTGCGGCCGGCCTCGGTCATGTCCAGGAGGCGGACGTCCCGGGCGTCCGCCCCCAGCCCGGACCTGATCAGCTCCAGCCGAGGACCGGGCACCGCCACCGCCACGGGCTCGCCCGCGGCGAGGCCGTCCCGGACGAACGACACGGTCTGCTCGGCGTACTCCCGCGCGGTGCGGTAGAAGAGTGCCGGGTGGGCGAACAGCTCGTCGCCTGCCATGGAGCTCATCGGGGCGCCACCTCGATCCCGCGCAGGGCCGGCCAGAACAGTGCCAGCACCCGTGGCACCTGGGGCGGCGGGTGCTCCACCACCATCCGCCCGTGCGACAGGCTCATGGCCGTGACCGCGAGCGCCGACACCCCGGCCACGTCGACGAACCCGACGCGTGACAGCTCCACGTACGACACGTCCGTGTGCCGCCGGGCCAGTTCGGTGAGGGCCGCCTCCCAGGAAAGGCGGGTGGCGACACTGATCTCACCGCTGACGCATATCCCGGAACGACCGGGCAATGGGCTCACCTCCAGCACGGCCCCGCCCTGCACCGGAGCACGTTCCCCCGTGTCGTGTGCGGCCTCCACACTCGGTCTCCTCAACGGTCCGCCGCCCGCCGTCCCGGCGGAGTCCGGCGGAGACGACCCATTCCGGACAGGCAGCCTACCGTGCCGTCCGGGGCCGCCGGATGCGACGTGCGGCCGCGGCCGGGCGCCATCGTCCGTCCCCGGCGCCCGTCCCCGGCGCCCGTCCGCCACTGTTCATGCGTCACCGTCCGTCCGGCGGCGACCGGTCCAGCGCGTCACCGTCCGTCCGTCCGGCGGCGACCGGTCCAGCGCGTCGCCGCACGGCCCGGCGGGCGGCCCGGACGGCCCGGCGGCCCGGACGGCCCGGCGGCCCGGACGGCCCGGCGGCCCGGACGGCCCGCCCGCGTTCTCCCGCCGGGGCGTTTATCCGATCGCGCCGGGTACCCGGGCCCTCCTATGATGGGCCTCGCTTCACACGGGGGCGGGACACCGCCGCCGACAGCCGTACGAGGAACGGGAGGTGTGACCGATGACCGTCGCCACCACGGGTGCTGTCCACAGCGACCAGACGCTTGTCCACTCCACCTCCGCGGCCTCCGGCTGACCACCTGTCACTTCCGCGCGCCCCCGCGCGCCACCCGGGACCGCCCTGTGAAGGGTCCTCCTTGAACCTCTCCGGCCTCTCCGGCCTCTCCTCCCTCTCGCCCTCCCCCCACCCGCTCGCCCCCTACGGCTGGGACGGGCACTGGGAGGCCGAGTTCACCGGCCACGCCGAGCGGGGCCTGCTGCCCGGCCGTGTCGTCCGGGTCGACCGCGGGCAGTGCGACGTCGTCACCGCCGACGGTGTCGTACGGGCGGACACCGCGTTCGTCACCCCGCACGACCCCCTGCGGGTCGTCTGCACCGGCGACTGGGTCGCCGTCGACGCCCACGGCACCCCGCGCTACGTACGGGCGTGTCTGCCGCGCCGCACCGCCTTCGTGCGCTCCACCTCCTCCAAGCGGTCCGAGGGGCAGATCCTCGCGGCCAACGCCGACCACGCCGTCATCGCCCTGTCCCTGGCCGTCGAACTCGACCTCGGGCGGGTCGAGCGGTTCCTCGCCCTCGCCTGGGAGAGCGGCGCGACTACGCAGCGCTAGGAAGCTGCGCAGGGCGGACTCCTCCACTCGCGACCGCATCCGCACGCCGGTCCGGCCCATGGACCGCGTCACTCCCGGTCGGCGGCAGAGGCGGGCGAACTTCGCGGGCTGTTTCCCTGGACTCAACCGGTCGTAGCAGCACTGGATTCTTCGTCCGTGAGTCAGGCAGACCCCGGCTCGCGGAAACAGGGCCGTCTGGAGACGCGCCGCGACCGGTCAAAGATATAGGGGTACAGTTCATAGTTGTATGGTTCTACCTTCTGGAATCGGAGGGACGTGGACAAGCCCGTCGAGATGTTCGACCGTGACTACGAATGGTCGGCGCTGACGCGGTTCATCGAGGATGAACAGCCTGGAGCGACGCTCGGCGTGGTCTCTGGGCGGCGCCGACAAGGCAAGACCTTCTTGCTCGACGCGGCCAGCCGTGCCGCGGGCGGGTTCTATTTCGGCGCGACCGAGGCTGCTGATGCCGAATCCCTGCGGCGGATCAGCGCTGCGCTCACCGCGCATGTGCGACCCACGAGTCCGTACCACTTCGCCGACTGGGCTGAGGCCGTCGACGCGCTCCTCGCGCTGGGTACGGAGCGGCCCGTGCCGGTCGTGATCGACGAGTTCCCGTACCTGGCCAAGGCGAATCCGGAGCTTCCCTCGATCATCCAGGAGGCGCTGCGGACGCTGCGTGACCAGCGCAGCGGCTCCCGCACCCGCCTGTTGCTGTGTGGCTCGGCGCTGTCGTTCATGGGCAGGCTGCTGGCCGGCAATGCCCCCCTGCGAGGCCGGGCAGGGCTGGAGTTGGTCGTCCGGCCTCTCGACTACCGTCTGGCGGCCGAATTCTGGAACATCACAGACCCGCGTCTGGCCCTGCAGGTCAACGCGATTGTCGGCGGCACACCTGCGTATCGACGTGAATTCGCCCGTGGCGACACCCCGAACGGAGCCGAGGACTTCGACGACTGGGTCATCCGGACCGTCCTCAACCCAGAGACCCCCTTGTTCCGAGAGGCCCGCTATCTGCTCGCGGAAGAATTCGACCTGCGAGACACCGCCCTGTACCTGTCTGTGCTGGCAGCGGTCGCCGACGGCAACGCGACCCGCGGGGGTATGGCCGGGTACCTGGAACGCAAGGCCACCGACATTGCGCACCCCATCAACGTCCTCGAAGATGCTGGCCTGTTGCACCGGGACGCCGACGCCTTCCGTGACAACCGCCCGACCTACCGCATCGCCGAACCGCTGATCGGCTTCTATCACGCCATCATGCGACCGGTCTGGGACCAGCTCGAACGCCCCGGCAGCGCGGCCCGGGTCTGGCAGGCTAGCCGGCGCCGCTTCGCCAGCAATGTCCTCGGCCCTCATTTCGAACAGGTCTGTCGCGACTGGGCGCTGCATCACGCCGACCCGGAGCTGATCGGCGGTCTGCCCGCCCGGGTCGGACACGGCGTGGTACACGATCCCAAGGCTCGCGTCGGACACGAAGTGGATGTGGCGGTCATCGGTATTGCCGACGGCTCCAAGCCGCCCCTCCTGGCCATTGGCGAGGCCAAATGGAACGACACCATGGGCATCGCCCATGTCGAGCGCCTTCAGCACATCCGCGATCTCATCACCGAGGCGGGTCGCTACGACACCACCGGCACTCGGCTCCTGTGTTTCAGCGGTGCCGGCTTCAACGACAAGGCTTACGCCGCCGCGCATCTTGACCCTCATGTCGAACTGATCGACTTGAAGACGCTCTACGGCATGTCATGACGTGCGGCCAGAGGACACGAGCACGTTCAGGTCGGGGAGATAGGAGCGCACTCCCCTGATGCCAGGCGACCGAGGGTGACAATGGGACTTGCGGTTGGCCCCGTGCGACCGCTTGTGCGACCTGAGCCCAGTTGTCGGCGCAAGGAGCAAGAGCGATGGGGCGGCGCGGTTTCCTGTTTCCGATTCTCATTGAAGACAGGAAACGCCTAACGTCCTGCCTCTGTTTGGGGGATGCTACCTCCATGCACCAGGGTGATCCCGGTTCTGTGTTCTCGTTGGCAGTGGACGGCGCCGCGAAGGTGATTGCGGAGGTGCTGGGGGTGTGAACGAGATCTCTTGCGATTTTGGCAGTGAGCTCCGCCGGAGGCGTAGCGCGCGAGGATTCAGTCTAATTTCCTTCTCCAAGAAGATTTCTTGCAGCAAAAGTCATCTCAGTAAAGTTGAGAGAGGGCTGGCGATGGCGTCCCGTGATTTCGCCAAAGTTTGCGACGATGCCGGGTCTTCGAATTTAGTGGGGGTGCGCCTCTCGCCGGCTCCGGCGGGTGGTTGCGCAGCGTGAGCGCAGGCGTTGGTTGGCGCGGTTCCTGAAGCCGAAGGCGTTACGTGCTTCGAGCTTGATGAGGCGGTTGTTGCCTTCGGAGGCGGCGTCGGCCGGCGGGGAATGGTCGGCGGACAGGAGGACGTGATCACCGACATCGCCCTCGACCTGGCGGCGGCCCGCACCACCGGCTGACCGAGGCGCCCATGGATACCACCGGCCGCCGTGGGCGGCTCACCCGCCGGTGAGCCGCCCACGGCGGCTATCCGCTCGCCCTCCTGGCCACCCGCTGCTTGGCCTCGGTGAACGGCGGCTGGGCGAAGCGCAGGGTGTCCAGCACGTGCGGTTTGCGTACAACCGGCTTGCGATGGCTGAAAGTGTCGATCGAGTACTGCCCGTGATACGCGCCCATGCCGCTCGCACCGACACCCCCGAAGGGCAGGTCCCGGACTCCCGCCTGGAGCATGGGGACATCCAGCCCGACGCCTCCCGACGACGTACGGGTGACGAACGCGTGCCGGACGGCCGCGGAGGCGGAGAAGTCGTACAGGGCGAGCGGCTTGTCCCGGGAGACGACGTACTCGATGGCGGCGTCCGCCGAGGAGACGGGAACGATCGGCAGCACGGGACCGAACAACTCCTCCGTCAGGTACGTCGGTTCCGGGGCTGTCCGCGTGGGTGACGGCGCGTGCACGACGGTCGGCGCGAGATACCGATCCGCCGCGCTGTGCTGTCCCCCGAAGGCGATCGACGCGCCGTCGAGGTGTGCGGTGAGACGAGCCAGATGCCGGTCGTTGACGATGCGGCCGTAGTCGGGACTGCGTGCGGGATCGGCACCGAACATGGGGCGCTGCGGAAAAAGGCCGCCGTCCGGCTGTGCTTCGCTGTGTGGCGCTGCGGCCTCGCTGGAACCGCTGGCATTTCCGTCAGCCCTCCGAGGTATGGCACACGCCAGCAGCGGGCCGTTGATGGCGGGTGACCTGGGCGGACGCCGTAGTTCTCCGGGGCCACCCGCAGGTAGATCTCTGTCGGTTGCCCTGCATGATGCTGCTGCGGATGTGCCAGTGCGGGGTGGCCGTCGAGCGCAGGGGCGGAGGGTCAGCGGGGCTTCGTACAGGCCAGGGGTTCGCCATGGGCGTGCTCGTTCGCTGCCGGAGGCGGTTCCTTGCGTGCTGCTGGGAGTCAGGCTGTGGGTGCGGTAGCGGGGTCTCTGGGGCCGGAGGCGTGGCAAGTGGCGAAGGAGAGAACTTGGTTGGCCAGTCCGGTGAGCCGGTCGGCGGCGGGGCCGGTGCAGGCGCCGTCGCGGCCGAACGGGGGTGTGGCGGCGGTGTTGAGGGTGACGCCCAGGGGGGTGGGCCAGCCGCGCATGGCGTGGACGACGGAGCGCAGGGAGGTGAGGGTGGTGCCGCATGCCTGCCATCCGGCGGCGGTGACGATGCAGCCGACGGCGCGGCCGGTGAAGTAGGGGGAGGTGTCGGTGCGCAGGTCTTCCAGGAGGTCGAGGGCGTTCTTGACCAGGGCGGATATGCCGCCGTGGTAGCCGGGGGTGGCGATGATGAGGCCGTCGGCGTGCCGGACGGTCTCTACCAGTTCGTGTTGGGCGGCGGTGCGGGCGGGGTTTTCCGGGGTGTAGTGCGGAAGGGAAGCGAGGTAGGTGCCGCCGAAGTGGCGGGTGTCGGCGCCCTTGCGCTGCGCGGCGGCCAGGGCGGTGGCGACGGCGAGTTCGCTGGTGGAGCCGGGGCGGGTGGTCCCGCCGATTCCGACGATCAGCATGGGTATCACGTCTTTCGGTGGTGCGCGGACGCGGGTTCCCGGGCGAGCCGGGCGGGGCGCCGGTGCCGTTGGGCGGCACCGGCGAGGGAGGTCACGGCCGGTACTCGGCGCGGATCTGGTCGGTGGTGGGGCCGGGGATCAGTGAGGAGCCGACCTTGGGCATGACCTCGGTGGCGAAGAGTTCCAGGGACCGGCGGTAGATGCCGGGATCGGCGGCCGACCCGAACGCGAACCGCAGGTGCATGTGGGGCAGGCCGGCGTCGCCGTAGGCGGCGACCTCGCGGGCGACGGTGCCGGGGCTGCCCACGATGATGATGCGGTGCAGGTAGGCCGACAGGCTCTCGGGCCGGCCCATGGCCGGGGCGATCGGTCCGGTCGGCAGCTTCCACACCTCGCGCAGGGGCTTGCCCTGCTCTTCCGCGGTGGGGTGGATCCACGGCGGGGTGGTCAGCGGCCCGCGGAACGCCTCCTCGGCGTGGTCCCACGCCTCGGCGTCGGTGTCGGCGACCATCACCATCTTTGTGTGAATCAGCCATGACATCGCGTGCGCGACCGCCGCGTCGTCGGCCCCGCCCTCGGTCAGCGCACGCCGGTACAGCGCGGCCATGTCGGCGGCGGCCCGCAGCGGGAACGGGCCGAGATGGACCAGCCGGCCGGACCGCCCGGCCTCGGTGATCTTGGCGGGGGTATTGGTGCCGATCGCGTACAGCGGATGCGGGTCTCGGTAGGAGTAGGGCATGATCCGCTCACCGGAGCGCCCGCCGATCGATCCGCTCTCGCGTCCGGTGTCGAATTCCAGTTTTTCGCCGGGTCGGTGGGCCCAGGCACGCTCGACGACGTCGAGTTTGGCGTCGAACAGGGCGGCACGCTCGGGCGGGGTGAGGTCGGCGACGTGGAAGGCCGCGCCCTGCAAGGGGCGGCCGGCGGAGATCCCCACGATGCTCTTGCCCTTGGCGAGCTGGTCGAGGAGGTTGACCCGCTGGATGAACAGCAGCGGGTGGTGCACGACGAGCGGCACGACGCTGAGACCGACGTAGGCGTTGTTCAACTGGCCGGCGAAGTAGGCCGACATGCCCAGGCCGTCACCGTAGGGCTCGTAGTCGTTGAAGTGCTGCTCGCCGGAGTAGACGGCGGTGAAGCCGTGTTCGTCGGCGTAATGAGCCTGCTCGATGCCCAGGTCGATCGCGGCGGTATCGTGCGGCCAGCCGCTGACGGCCTGGCCGAGGAAGAGCGAGAAGTGCATGACGGGTTCTTTCTGCGAAAGGAGATGGGGCGGTTCAGCGCACACTGCGGATCGGCAGGATCGTGGCGGCGGACAGGGCCGCGAACAGCACGCCGGCCAGGTACAGGGCGGTGTAGTTCTGTCCGGACAGCCCGGTCAGGGACAGCAGGGGTATCGCGAGGAAGACCGGTGCGACGGCAGGAGCGATCGACTGGGGGATGAGGTTGGCCATCCCGAGCACGCCCAGGTCCTTGGCAGCGTCCTTGTCCTTGTTGGGCAGTACGTCGGCGACGAGGGCGAGGTCCACGGCGAAGTAGGCGCCCTGGCCGAGCCCGACCAGCGCCATCGCCAGCAGGAACAAGGGGAACGACGAGGTGCGGGGCGGCGCGAGCGCCAGGACGGCCGTTCCGGCGCCGGCCACGAGGGCCGAGCCCAGGACGAAGACCTTGCGGCGGGTCAGCCGGTCCGACAGAGGCCCGAGGGTGACGCTGGCGAGGATGGTCAGGACGGTCTGCACCCCGACGGCGGCCGGGATGAGAGAGGTGGCCTCGTGCTTCGTGTAGCCCAGGTGCGAGGTCAGGTAGAAGACTTGGTAGTTGAGGACCAGCGAGATCGCCATGAACATCGCGAACCGGCTGATCCACGCCCACCCGAAATCGGGGAAGCGGCGCGGGTCCACCCAGAAGCTGCGGACGAACTCGCCCAGGTCGAACGGCGGCCGGTCGGCCGGCGCCAGCCGCCGGTCGTCCAGGGTGAGGGCCGCGACGGTGACCAGCACCAGCGCCAGCGCCGACGGCACCACCAGCGCCGCGGCCGAAGACACCTCCGACAGCCCGGAGACCAGCCCGACACCGGCCATGGCGGCGATCGCCTGGGTCAGGCCGATCAGTCCAGAAACCGCACCGCGGCGCTGGGTCGGCACCTGGTCGGGGATCAGAGCGAGAAGCACGGCCAGGGTGGCGTTCAGCCCGATCTGGTTGACCGCCCACCCCGCCGTCACGGCGGCCAGATTGCCACTGACGCCGACGGTGACCGCTCCGGTGGCCGACAGGATCGCGCCGGTGAGCAGCCAGGGACGGCGCATGCCGAACCGCCAGGTCGTCCGGTCGGAGATCCGGCCGAAGACCGGGTTGGCGAGGATTCCGAAGACAGCGCCGACGCCGAGCACGATCGACAGGGTGATTCCCTGCGTCTTGGGGTCCGGGTCGATAGCGTCGGTCTTCAGCGGGAGCGACACGATCATCGGCGGGATCGTCGCCATCCACAGCCCGAAGCTGGCCAAGGAGTAAGTGATCAGGAACTTCCGTGGAATGCGGGGTGTGCCCCGGCCTGCGGCGACCTCTTCCACGTCGCTCATCCGCCGGTCCCCCCTGGCCGCGCGGTGACGTCGGCGCCGCGCGCCAGCACACCGTCCGCCTCCGGCTGCGACAGGTTCGCCCGCAGCGCCGCCATGGCGCGGGGGGCGCTGCCCCACGGGCTGTCGGAGCCGAACACGAGCCGGTCCACCACCTGTGCCTGACGGGCGGCGAGGGCGAGGACGGGGTCGAGGGCGGCGGTGTCGTACCAGACGTGCTCGCGCAGCAGCGCCAGGACGGCGTCGGCGTCGCGCGTCTCCTCGTGCCGCTTGCCGCGCTGGAGGCTGTCGGCGAACTTGGCCTGGGAGACCAGCAGTGACCCGCCCATCCCGCACACCACGAACCGGATCCGCGGGAACCGCTCCAGGGTGCCCGCCAGGGCCAGCCGGGCCACGGCGACAGCCTGCTCCGCCGGGGAGCCGAACACCGGGCCGAGCAGCATCGGGTAGTCGGCGACACCGACCAGCCCGGTGTTGGCGACGCCGGGATGCAGGTAGGCGACGGCGCCGCGGGACTCCAACTCGGTCCACAGCGGGTCGAAGCGCGCATCGTCCAGCGGCACGCCGTCCGCCGAGCAGCCCAGCCCGATCCCGTCGAATTCCAGCTCGTCCAGGCAGCGCGCCGCCTCGGCGGCGGCTTCCTGCGGGTGCGGGAGCGGGACCGCGCCGAACGCGCGCAGCCGCCCGCCGTTGCCCTCGACGATCTCGGCGTACAGGTCGTTGGCGAACCGCGCTCCCTGAACGGCGGCCTGGCGGTCGGGCCAGTAGGGCTGCACCGCGCCCAGGCCGAGGATCTGCACGTCGACACCGGCGGCGTCCAGGTCAGCGATCCGGCGGGCCTGCTCATCGGCGTGCCGCAGGGGATAGGGAGTTCCGGACAGTTCGAAGAACCGCTCACCGAGCCGTGCCGGCAGATGGTGAGCATGTACATCCACGACGGTCATGGGGTGGGTACCTGGCCTTCCTTGTGCGGGGTGAAGTGGATCGTACTGGTCCAGTACAGTTCTTCAAGAGGCAGTCCAATTCGGGATGTGAAGGAGAGCCGATGACGCGTGAAAGCGTGCGGGCGCCGCAGCAGGACCGCAGCCGCGACAAGCTGGAACGCATCTACGCCGCCGCGGTCACGCTGCTGATCGAGGGGGGCTGGGACGCCATCACCGTCGGCGAGGTCGAAAGACGCTCGAAAGTCAGCCGCAGCACCTTCTACCTGCGCTTCCCCAACCGCGACGCCTTGATCGACTACACCCGGCAGCGCCTGCTCCAGGAAGTTGCCGAAGCCGAGGCCGGAACGTTTGAGCAAGCACGCAGTGCACATCCCGCAACCCTCGACGCCGCCGTCCGCGCCGCCGTCGACGCTCTGGCGGCCGTCTGCCGCACCTACGGTCCGGTGATGCTCCGCATGGACAACCCCCAAGAACCCGGCATGACCGACAAGGCCATGAACACCCTCAGCACCCGTTTCCGCTCCGTCATCGAACCCGTCCTTCCCACCGAAGCCACCCGGGAGCGCGTGGAGTTCGCCATCGAACTCGTCTTCGCCAGCCTCGTCGGCAAGATGCGCCCCCAGCAGCCCTTCACCGCCCACGCCCGCCGCACCTGGGACACCTACCTCGACCAGCTCAGCCGCGCCACCGTCCGCTACCTCACCGGCTGATCCGAGACGCCCTTCCGTGATACGACGGCCAGGCGTCTCGACAGCCATTGAGGTCGTTCAGCGTTGCCGCTCCAGCGTGAGGACGGCCGCGGCGATTGCGGTCATTCGATTCGGGCTGCACCGGGATCTGCGGAAGATGCGCCAGGACTTCAGTCTCGCGACACCGCGCTCGACCGGTGCCCGGGCCACGGACAGCGCACGGTTGACGGTTTGCTGGGTCGGTGTGAACTCGCGGCCCGGTGGGCGTCTGAGGGGCGTCGTCACCCACGAGCCGGCTCCCATCAGCTGCACGTTCACCCCGTGCCGGCGGTGCTTGTGGGAGTAGTCGGCGCGGCTGTCGCCGACCCGGTCGCACTCCACGAGCGTGCCGTCCAGCAGGACATTAGGGGTCGGCTTCGCGCAGGGCATGCAGGAGGCCGGGCGCGCGGTCGGCGAGCAGATTGATGACGGCGGCCGTGTAGGCATAGGCGGTGCCGACGGATATGCCGAAGCCGGCCGCGATCTGCGCGAGTGTGTCGTGCCGGCGCAGATACACCAGGCCGACCAGCGCACGCTGGTGCGGCGGGAGCTTGCAGCGGCGGTCACCCTCCCGGGTAACGATGGGCATCGTGACTCACTCGACCAGGGCGTGAGGCAGGTCGAGTGCGGCAGATTACGGATCCAACGCGGCTCCTGCGCCTGTGGGTTGAGACTTCGCACACCTACCCCAACGGCACGGGAGCCTCGTGCGTTTCGCACACCACCAGCGTCACCCGATCAGTGGCCGTGCTGAAACGCTCACTGACCCGGTTCTCTCTGGAGTAGCCGAGCATGTAGCGCAGGACGATGACCGTGGACAGCTGCTCAGGCAACGCGAGGATCGCCTTGTAGAGGTCGTTCATGCTGTCGCTCTCAACGGTGCGGAGGCCATGGAGGTAGCTGACGAGCCCTCGGGGCGACGCTTCGTTCACCTGGTTCCTGGAGCCGTTGCGAACGCGGACTCCGGTGTCGGTGTCCTCCTGGAGGCGGCAGGCGATGTGGTTGCGCAGGATCGCCTGCGTCTGCTGTTCCTTCACCACGCACTTCTCCGCCGTCGACATCGCACGGCACTCGGCGTGGCAGGACGCCTGCCGCGCCTACGCCCGAGGCTTCACCGACAGTGCCGTCGCCGCCGGTGTGCTGGCCGACCGGATCCGGCTGAGCGACCCGTACGTCACCAAGGTGCTCGAACCGACCGAGGCCGTGCTGGAGGTGATGGTGCGGGCGGGGTTCGACGACGAACACGCGATGCGCGTGCTGTCGCTGCTGGCCAACATCTGCCTGGGCTACGCCCGGGACGTCGCGACCGCCGCCCGCAGCGGCGTGACCCCACGGCCGTACATCCTGCGCAAGGCACTGGACCGGCGGGACGCCGCCGACTTCGAGACGCTCGCGCGCATCGCCGACCTCCCGGTCACCACCTATGACGAGCGGCAGTTCGAACTCAGTGTGGACCTGTTCATCTCCGGCGCGGAAGCGCTGCTGCGCGACCTGACGCGAGACCGGGACTGAGCGGGCGCGGCACCTCTCGGGGCGCCCGCTCCCCTCGTCGCGTGACGGAACCGGGCTGTACGCCCGTCGGCCCACGGTTGCGACACCGTGTGGACCAGTTGCACCGCCGGCTGCCTGCTCGGTGGGCCAAGCAGGGCAAGGGCTGCCCGCCGGTCCTGACCGGGTCCTCCCGTAGCAGCCCCGGTCCGGGCCGGAACCGGAGGCAGTCTGGTCCGGCCCGGACAGGGGCGGTACGCGAAGGCGGCGGCCCTGCTACTTCTTGTAGCCGGTCACCTTGGCGACCCAGGTGATGAAGTCGCCCGGGTCGGTGTTGGTGGCGTGTCCCTGGTCCCAGTAGTACTCGTGGTTGACGTCGTCGCCGATGTTGTCCAGGGCGGCGGCGAGGTTGGCGGAGACCGTGAGCGAGGTGTCGCTGTCACTGGTGCCGAGGCGGATCCACCAGTGCTTGGACCGGCTGCGGTTGCGCTGCTCGACGTAGTACATCGGATTCATCAGCCGCAGCAGCTCGGGGATGTCGCTGTCGAGGCGCTTGGTGGTCAGGCCGGTGGTGTCGTTCTTGAGGCTGTAGGCCGTGAAGTGGCGGTCCTTCGTGGTGCCGGTGCCGAACTCGTTGTTCTCGCCGGCCGACAGGTCGAAGGCGTCGAAGGCGGGAGCGGTCTTCTTGCGGGCCCCGACGTGGCTGAGGTAGTCGCCCCACGTGAAGGTCGCCTTGCCGCCGGACCAGGTGATGAAGGTGTTCTTGGCCAGGTACGCCGTACGCTCGGACTCCGACAGCGCCGCCAGATACTTCGTGGCCGAGGGCTGGATGTACGTCTTCAGCAGGTACTCGTCGTAGTTGCGCGCCGTCAGCGGACCGAAGCCGTTCAAGCCCTTGAGCTTGAGGGACGCCTGGTACTCGGCGAACTGGGACTGGAGTTCCTTGGAGACGGTCTGGTCGACGGTCTTGCCGGTGGACTGGGTGACGTTGGTGCCCCAGTTCCACTCGTAGGCGGCGTCGGCGTGCTCCAGGTCCATGATCGGACACCAGGTGCCGGTGGCGAAGATGGCGTCGGAGGCGTCTGCCGCGCCTGCTTCCTTGAGGTACTCGTCGTACAGGGGGCTGTCGCCGGACGCGCCGAGCAGGGCGGACATGGCGCCGCCGGCGCTGGTGCCGGTGGAGACGATCCGGTCGGTGTTGCCGGGGATACGGCCCTTGTTGAACCGGATGTACCGCACGGCGGCCTTGAGGTCGACGATGGCGGCCGGCGCGGTGCCGTAGTACGCGCCGGAGGAGTCGGTGAGACTGCGGCCCCGGGCGCCGGGCTCGACGACGACGTAGCCCGCCACGAGCGCCAGGTTCGCCAGGTTCACCATGCCGTTGATCGCTCCGGTGCCGCCGCTCGGCATCCCGCTGGGCATCCCGCTGGAGGTGCCCCCGCCGGGCATGGCGCCCATGACGGTCATCTCCAGCGCGTTCTGCCCCACGCCGGTGGCCTTGGCCACGCTGGACGGCATGTAGGCGCCTATGGCGTTGGCCAGGACGATCGGGGCGCCGGAGGCGTCGACGGCCTTGCCGTCGATCTTCACCGGGACGCTGACCACGAGGCTCTGGTGGGTGTCGTCGGACGGGTTCGTGACGTAGTCGCGCGGCTTGTAGAAGTGGTAGACCACCTCGTGGTCCTTGCCGGCCGCGTCGGCGATCGTCTCGGTCAGCTCCGTGTAGTCGTCCTGGTCGAAGACCAGAGCGTCGGACGAGCCCGAGACGCCCTTGCCCTTGCTGCTGGACGCGTTGGCGGTCAGGGCGATGCCCCCGACCGCTGCGACCCCCGCCGCCGCGCCGATCCCCATGACGACGTTCCGCCGCTTGATGTCCCTGTGCTTCACGATCTGTCTCCTCATCGCGGCAGTACCCCTGCCTTGTGACGGTCGAGGGCGCCGACCGGGCTGGATCAAACGGCTTTACGGCGCCCCGTGTAGGAACCTAGAGATGATTCGCGTTGATCGTCAATGTATGCAACGACTTCACGCGAAATGCCCAGTTTCGCATCAATGCAACGCGGAGGGGTCGACTGGCGAACCGGTCGACGGCAATTATTTTCGATGCCCGAAAAAAAGATACCGCAAGTCCCCGCCCGTCCTCGACGGCGGGCGGGCATCAGGAACAATTGCTCCGTGAACGCTCCAGCCGCATCCGCCGACGTACGGCGCTCGAACCTCTCCCTCGTCCTGCGGCATGTCGACGACTGCGGGCCGTGCGCCCGCACCGAGATCGCCGCGGCCACCGGGCTGGCCCATGCCTCGGTGACGGCGATCGTCGCGGACCTGGCCGGGCGGGGACTGGTGGAGGAGGTCGGCGCGGGCGTGTCAGGAGGGCGGGGCAGACCACGTCGCCTGCTGCGGGTGGTGTCCGGCAGGGTCTGGACGGTGGCCGTGCAGGTGACCCACGACATGATCAGACTGCGGGCGACCGACCTCTCCGGTGTCACGGTGCACACCGACGACAGACGGCACGGGGCTCCCTTCGGAGATCCGGAGCCCGTGGCCAGAGAGATCGCTGGGACGGTCGCGGGAACGGTGGAACGGGCCGGCGGCGCGCAGCTCGCCATCGTGGTCATCGCCGTGCCGGGAGCGGTGATCGACGGCAAGGTCGGCCACGCGATCGGCCTGGGCTGGCGTACTACGGACCTGGCGGCCCTGGTCGCCGCGCACCTGCCGCACGTCGACTGCCCGGTCGAGGTGGTGAACGAGGCCAACATGGCCGCGCTCGCGGAGTACCACGCGCTCGCCGCGCAGGGCGTCAAGCATCCCGACACCGTCGTCTATGCGACCGCCCACGCCGGAGTGGGCGGCTGTCTGCTCATCGGCGGGCGCGTGCACCTGGGCAGCCATGGGATGGCCGGGGAGATCGGACACGTGCCGGTGTCCCTCGACGGCCCGCCCTGCCGCTGCGGGGCACGCGGCTGCCTGACCACCTATCTCCACCTCCGGGCACTGACCCGGGCCGCCGGAATCCCCGAAGGGACGGGAGGACCGGGACCCGCCGCCGCCCGGGCTGAACTGAACCGCCGGCTGCGCGCCGGTGACGAGCGGGCCCGCGCGGCCCTCGACACCGCCGGACACGCCCTGGGCGCCGCCCTGCTGGCCGTCGCCAGCGTCACCGACGCGGGAGAGGCCATCCTCGGCGGCCATCTCGCCGACTGGGCCCCGTGGCTGATGCCGGGCATCGACGCCCGACTCGCCGGCCGGCGTACCGCCATCGCGGATGTGGGGTTCGCGGTCTCCACCGGCGTCCTCGGCGACGATGCCACGCTCAGGGGTGTCATCCACGTAGGCAGAGAACATGTCCTGGCGATGCCCACTGTCGTGCCGCTGTCGGTGTCTCCGCAGGCCGGCTCATGACCCGTCGGGCGCCCGAGAACATGTCCGCGAGATCGCTGTGCACAGCCGTCGGCCGCCCGGCTCGAGACAGTGGCCCGGCAGTACATCACTCCTGGTAGTCGGGATACCAGGGCCGCGGGTCGACATCGCGGAACTTGGCGCGGGTGAACATATCGCGCAGACCGTAGGGCCGGGTGGCGTCGTAGACCATCTTGGCGGTGACGCCCTTGGCGGGGAGGGCCGGGTTGTACTGCGGTGTCTGGGAGGGGTCGAGGACGTGTCCGGCGACGCCGGGCAGGACCACCAGGTCCCGGTCGGCCTGGAAGCGGGTGGTCATCGCCCACAGCACGTCCTCGGTGTCGAACGGATCGACGTCCTCGTCGACCATGACGACGTGTTTGAGCTCGGTGTAGATGCCCAGCGCGAGAAGGCCGACCTGGCGGGCCCGCCCGTCGTCGAACTCGGCGGTCTTCTTCACCTGGATGACCTGGAGGAACTTGCCGCCGCCGGAGGAATGCGCGTAGGTCTGGAGTACGAAGCCGGGGTACTCGTCCTCGCACATGCGCAGGACGGCCGCCTCGGTGGGGATGCCCGCCAGCGAGACGTGTTCCTCGCCGGGGCCGACGAGGGTCTGCACGATGGCGTCTTTCCGAGTGGTGACGGCCTTGACCTTGATCACCGGCAGGGACGGATTGGCGGGCCCGTCGTAGCCGGGGAACTCGGGCATGGCGTGCCCGGTGTTCGTGTTCTGGTCCTCGGCGACCCGGACCTCGGGGGGATCTCGCCCTCGATGATGATCTCGGCGCGGGCGATGGCCTTCTGGTCGATGGTCAGGCAGTCGACGAGCTGGACGCCTTCGCCGCGCAGGGCGCCGCCGATGGTGAGTTCGTCGAAGCCGAGCGGGGTGGTAGGGGCTTCGAAGGAGGTGCCGAGGTAGACGGCCGGGTCGAGACCGATGTTGATGGAGACCGGCAGCGCCTTCCCGCGCTCCTCGGCCTTCTTGCGGAAGGCGTCGATGTGTCGGCCGGGCGCGAAGAAGATGGAGATCTCGTCCTTGCTCTGCACACAGAGCCGGTGGATGGTGACGTCGGTGTGCCCGGTCTCGGGGTCGGAGCCGAGGACGAGGGCCTCGCAGAAGTAGGGTCCCGCGTCGTCGTCGGTGTTGGTGGGCGCGGGCAGCAGGGTGCGCAGGTCGAAGCCGTCGTCGTCGACCCGGTGCACGACCTCCTGGCAGGGGGCCTGGTCAGCGCCGACGAACACCGGCTCCACCGGATTGCGCACCGCATCGGTCATCCGCTGGGTCAGCTCACGCGGCGGGCAGTCCAGCAGCAGGCCGACCCGGTCCCGGCTGGCGAGGAGGCCCACCAGGATGCGGGCGCCGGGGTAGCCCTTGACGTTCTCGAAGAGCATGGCCGGCCCGACCCGGGTCGGCCGCTCCACCGTGCCACCGGCGCCGACGCGTTTATAGACACCCGCTAGTTCGCCGTACGGGTCGATGGGGTGGTCGGTGGTGTGCAGCTGGCCGGGGTGCTGCTCCAGCAGGGCCAGCGCCGAGCGCAGGTCGTTGACGGAAGCGGGCTGGTCGGACATGGCACATCTCCAGATCGGAACAGCGGTGCGGGCGAGGTCAGGACGGCGGGGCTCCGGCGTCCGGGCTCGCCTCGCGGCGGGCCGCCGACAGGCCGGTCCAGCGGCCGGGGTGGTCGGTGACCAGGCCCAGCTGGTCCAGGACGCGGGCCACCAGGTGGTCGACGAGGTCGTCGATCGTCTCGGGCCGGTTGTAGAAAGCGGGCACCGGCGGCACCACCACCGCGCCCATCCGGGACAGCGCGAGCAGGTTCTCCAGATGGATCTCGCTCAGCGGCGTCTCGCGGGGCACGAGGACCAGACGCCGCCGCTCCTTCAGAGTGACGTCGGCGGCCCGCCCGATCAGGTCCTCGGCGTATCCCGTGCGGATACCGGCGACCGTCTTCATGCTGCACGGCGCGATGACCATGCCGTCGGTCGGGAACGAGCCCGAGGACACGGCGGCGGCTTGGTCGCCGGGGCCGTACACGACATCGGCGAGCTTGGCCACCTCCCGGGCGCTGTAGGGGGTCTCCAACTCGATGGTGCTGCGGGCCCAGCGGGACGTCACCAGGTGGGTCTCCACCGTGTCGATGGAGCGCAGGACCTCCAGCAGCCGGACTCCGATCGGCGCGCCGCTGGCACCGGTCATCCCGACCACGAGCCGGGTGGTCACGCCTCGGCTCCTCGTGCCGTACGGGAGGCCGCCCGTTCCACGGAGGCGCGGCTGCCACCCTGCTGCCAGGCGTAGTAGTCGCTCTGGTCCAGGCCGACGAAGCCCAGCAGCCGCTCGGGAAGACGGTTGTACCGCCGTGCAGACCGAGGCTTGGTGGGCCTGGTTCGACGGAGCGGCCAGTCAGTGGCCGGGCCGGTGGCGCAGCTCCCTCGCCAGGAACCCGCGTACTGACGCCGGGTGACCGGCTCGAAGCAGGTGCCGAAGTCGACGAGCGCGGTCAGCGGCCTGGCCGGTTCGCGGTAACGGGGCAGAGCGGTCGGACCCGGCCGGCCGTGCTCGGGCCGGACCGGCTCGGCCCTCCTGCTCGGGCGGGTCCGCCGCCCGACCGGGCTCAGCACTACACCCGAGTTCCGGTTCGATCAAATGGCCCCCCCTCGGAGATCCTCGCTCCATCTGGTTACGTCCATTCGGCCTGGCCCCTGGGGAGCGCCATCACCACCAACCGCGACTTGATGCCCTTGCGGGGGAGTGCCAGGCGCTCCATGTAGCTGCGGTGTCCGAAGCGGTAGCTGAACGAGGCGATCCCTGCCCGAGGCGCGATCTGGGTCGTGCTCTTGAGCTGGACGTAGCAGCTCGTCTCTTCTCCGAACGGGTCGACGGACGGGCGCACGATCATGGCGTCCATGCCGAACATGTCCCGTTCCTGCTTGATGAAAAGACATCCCGCCGTCGCGGCGACACACTGCACGTAGCCCTCTTGGAACTGCTCCATACAGGTCGTGAATAATTCGCAGGAAGACCCCTCGTTCGCCACGGTAGTCATCGCCACTGACAGTCCGAGCTGCGTCCGAGTCGCCCTGCGTCAGCCGAGGGGAAAAGCACTCGCGGCCGTCGACGCGAGTGGCTACGCTCATGCTCGTTCTCGCGGCCGTTGCGTGCCGCTGCTGTCCGCTGTGCGTGTTCTTGGAGGTGTCGACCGATGGCTGTCGCCGCGACGGGCGTTGCCCGCGTCCGGAAGTTCGTCAAGTCCACCTCTGTGGCCGCCGGCTGACCTCACTCCTTCTTCCGTGCCCGTGGGCGCGGTGCCGGGGCCACCCTTGTGAAGGGTCACCCCTTGTCTTCCTCTTCTCTCCCGAGCCCGTCCTCCTCGCATCCGCTCCAGCCGTATGGCTGGGACGCGGGCTGGGAGGCTGAGTTCGCGCCGTCTGCCGAGCGGGGTCTTGTGCCCGGTCGCGTCGTCCGGGTCGATCGCGGGCTCTGCGACGTCGTCACGCCGGCCGGCATGGTCCGTGCCGACACTGAGTTCGTTGTTCCTCGCGACCCGATGAAGGTCGTGTGCACGGGGGACTGGGTCGCCGTAGACCCTGAAGGCAGCGACCCGCTGTACGTGCGGAGGCTGCTGCCGCGCCGTACCGCCTTCGTGCGGTCGACATCGTCCAAGCGTTCCGAAGGCCAGGTGCTGGCCACTAACATCGATCACGTCGTCATCTGTGTGTCGCTCGCGGTCGAACTCGACCTCGGGCGGATCGAGCGGTTCCTGGCGTTGGCCATGTCCAGTTCGAGCGGTGAGGCCCTGCTGCATAAGTCGGCACTCTCCTGGGAGTCCGGTGCCCAGCCCGTCGTCGTCCTCACCAAGGCCGACCTCGTGCCCGACCCGGCCGTACGGGCGTACCTCGTCGAGGACGTCGAGCGCAGCGCGCCCGGGGTACCCGTCCACACCGTCAGCGCCCTCGTCGGCGAGGGCGTCCGGGAGCTGACGGGCGCCCTCGGCGGAGGCACCTCCGTGCTGCTCGGAGCCTCCGGCGCGGGCAAGTCGACGCTCGCCAACGCGCTCGTCGGCGAGGACGTCATGGACGTCCAGGCCACCCGCGACCTGGACGGCAAGGGCCGGCACACCACCACCACCCGCAACCTGCTGACGCTGCCCGGCGGCGGGGTGCTCATCGACACGCCGGGACTGCGCGGCGTCGGGCTCTGGGACGCCGGGCACGGCGTCGGCCAGGTGTTCTCGGAGATCGACGCACTCGCCCGCGGCTGCCGCTTCCCCGACTGCGCCCACGTGTACGAGCCGGACTGCGCGGTGCTGGCCGCCCTCGACGCCGGCGACCTGTCCCCGCGCCGCCTGGACAGCTACCGCAAGCTCGTCCGCGAGAACCAGTGGATCACCGCCAAGTCCGACGCCCGGGTCCGCGCCGACGTCCGGCAGGACTGGAAGCGCAAGCAGGCCGACGGCCGGGCGGCCGGACGGGCCAAGCGCGGGCAGTGGCGATGAGCGACGGCGGCCGGCGGAGGCGGTGAGCGCACCGCGTCCCGCGGGGGTGGTGGGCGCATGGCGTCCCGCCGGGGTGGTGGGCGTACGGCGGTCGGCGGGGGTGGTGGGCGGCGACCGGCCGCCCACCACCCCGTCCGAATCCCGCTAGCGGAGCCCTCCGCACGGGCGAAGACTGGAACCCGTGAAGGACGAGGAGACCAGGTACGAGGCGGTGCGCAGCCGGGACGCCCGGTTCGACGGCGCGTTCTTCTTCGCCGTCGCGACGACCGGCATCTACTGCCGGCCCAGTTGCCCCGCCGTCACCCCGAAACGGCGCAACGTGCGGTTCTTCCCGACGGCCGCCGCCGCGCAGGGCGCGGGGTTCCGGGCCTGCCGGCGGTGCCGCCCGGACGCCGCGCCCGGCTCGGCCGACTGGAACGCGCGCGCCGACGTGGTCGGGCGGGCCATGCGGCTGATCGGCGACGGCGTCGTCGACCGGGAGGGCGTCGCCGGGCTCGCCGCACGCCTCGGCTACAGCGCCCGCCAGGTGCAGCGGCAGCTCACCGCCGAGTTGGGGGCCGGGCCCGTCGCCCTCGCGCGGGCGCAGCGCGCGCACACCGCGCGGGTGCTGCTCCGGACCACCGACCTGCCGGTCACCGAGATCGCCTTCGCCTCGGGCTTCGCGAGCGTCCGGCAGTTCAACGACACCATCCGCGCCGTGTACGCGCTGACCCCGACCCGGCTGCGGGACGCCGCCCCCCGGCGGGGCCGTACGGCCGCCCCGGGCGGCGGGATCCCGCTGCGGCTCGCCCACCGCGGCCCGTACCATGCGACCGCCGTGTTCGACCTGCTGCGACGCGAGGCCGTGACCGGCGTCGAGGAGGTCGACGGCCCTCCCGGCCACCGCACCTACCGCCGCACGCTCCGCCTGCCGTACGGCACCGGGATCGCCGCCGTCGAGGAACGGACGGGCTCCGCGCCCGCCTCCGCCGTCCACCCCGGCGGCTGGCTCCCCGCCCGGCTGCACCTCACCGACCCGCGCGACCTCACCACCGCCGTCCAGCGGCTGCGGCGGCTGTTCGACCTCGACGCCGACCCCTACGCCGTCGACGAGCGGCTCGGCGCGGACCCGCGGCTCGCCCCGCTCGTCGCCGCCCGGCCCGGACTGCGCGCGCCCGGCGCCGCCGACCCGGACGAGTACGCGGTGCGGGCGCTGGCGGGCCGGAGAACCACCGCACACCTGGTGGCCGCCCACGGCAAGGCCCTGGACGCCCCCAGCGGAAGCCTCACCCACCTCTTCCCCGAACCGGCGGCGCTGGCGGGGGTCCCGGGCCCCGTGGGCACCCTCGCCACCGCCCTCGCCGACGGCACCGTGCGCCTCGACGCGGGCGCGGACCGGGACGACGCCCAGGCGGCGCTGCTCGCGCTGCCCGGCCTGGACGGGCGCACGGTCGCCGACGTCCGGGCCAGGGCCCTCGGCGACCCCGACGTCGCGCCGCCCGGCGCCGACGTGCCCGACACCTGGCGCCCCTGGCGGACGTACGCCCTCCACCACCTGCACGCAGCGAAGGAAACCCATGTACTGGACTAGCGTCGACAGCCCGCTCGGCCCCCTGCTCCTGACCGCCGCCCCGGACGGCGCGCTGACCTCGCTGTCCGTGCCCGGCCAGAAGGGCGCACGGCCCGTCCTGGACGGCCGGCGGCAGGACCGCGGCCCCTTCCGTGCCGCCGAGGAACAGCTCGCCGCCTACTTCGCCGCCGAACTCAGGGAGTTCCACCTGGAGCTGCGGGCCGAGGGCACCGCCTTCCGGGAGCGGGTGTGGGCCGCCCTCGACACCGTCCCCTACGGCGCCACCACCACCTACGGCGAGATCGCCGCCCGGATCGGCGCCTCCCGTCCCGCCGTACGGGCCGTCGGGGGCGCGATCGGCGCCAACCCCCTGCTGATCGTGCGCCCCTGCCACCGCGTCATCGGCGCCGACGGCTCCCTCACCGGCTACGCGGGCGGCCTGGAACGCAAGGTGCGGCTGCTCGGGCTGGAGGGGACGTGGTGAGGGCGTGTCAGGGGGCTGGGGGTCCGGTCCGGGTTCCGGTCGGATCCCCTCGATCTCGCACATCAGTACATAGAAAATAGATCCGGTTCTGTCGGTGCCCCCTGCTAGCCTCCAGCGACCCGAACGGTGCGCTACGTACCGGCGCTGCACGCCTGGCAGCTGGTCGTGCCGCACGAGGACGCGGCCGGGGCCCCGGAGAGGGTGGTGTCCCAGGTCGTGACTCTCCACGGCAGCCAGAGTGCGGGGCACCGGCTGGCCGTGGTGTACGACGACGCGACCGACCGCATCAAGCTCTACGTCGACGGCGTCACGAACGCCGGCGCCACCGCCGTCCTTCCCGACGGCCGGCCCGGCTCCGGCGCCCTCCAGGTCGGCCGGGCCATGTCCGGTGACGGGTGGGGCGAGTACCTGCACGGTGACGTCGACGAGATCCGGGCCTATCGGGGCGCCCTGACAGACCGCGGCGTCCTCCTGCTGGGCTGAGGGCCGATCGGTCCCCGCCCCTGCCGAGCAGACCGCCGGGGCCGTCCCGGGTCCCCGCGTGCCGGCCGCACGCGGGGACCCGCGCTCTCACGGCCGTACCTCACCCCCACAGCACCGCGCCCAGCCACGCCCCCATGACCAGCAGGCAGGTGAAGAGTTCCGCGAGGACGCGGGAGCCGCCGGCGCGCATCGCCGTGCGCAGGGACGCGCGGGCCGCGTCGGACCGGCCGAGGCGCAGGCGCTCGGCGAGGTAGCCGCCGGCCAGGAATCCCGGGATCGCGCCGAGCACGGGCAGCAGGAAGAAGCCGAGGAACGCCCCTGCGCCCGCGTACACCGCCATCCGCCGGGTGGTGCCGTCCACGCGCAGCCGGCGGGGCGGCAGGGTCCAGCGCACCACCTGGGACAGGAACAGGGCGACCGTCGCCCCCACCAGCACCGCCCAGGCGACGGGCTGCGGGTCCTTCAGCGCCCACCACAGGACCGCGGCCCACACCAGCCACGACCCCGGAACACCGGGCACCATCACTCCGCACAGGCCGAGCAGGATGACCAGCCCGACCAGCAGGAGCTCCCACACGTCCATCTGCCCAGCCTGCCGGAGACCGGGCGAAGGCGCAGGTCAAGGGGGGCGCCCGGGGTTTCGTGGGTGCGGGGGGCTCAGTGTTCCCGGGTCACCCAGCCGCGTTCGTACGCGTGCCAGCCCAGCTGGAGACGGGTCGTCACGCCCGTCAGCTCCATCAGCCGCTTCACCCGGCGCTGCACGGTCCTCAGGCCCAGGCCGAGCTGTTTGGCGACGCTCGCGTCGGTCAGGCCGGCCAGCAGCAGGGACAGGATCTCCAGGTCGGTGTCGTCCGGGCCGTCGGGGCGGGCGGGGTCCCGGTCGGCGACGCCGTCCGCGCCGAGCCGCAGCGGCAGTGCCTCCCGCCACACCGACTCGAACAGCCCCGACAGCAGCTCCAGCAGCCCGCTGGCGTGCACCACCAGCGCGGCGGGCTCCGCCGAGCGGCCGGTGAGCGGCACCAGGGCGAGCGAGCGGTCCGCCACGACGAGCTTCGTCGGAACCCGGTCCACGACCCGCACCTCCTCGTCCCGGCCGAGCGCGGCCGTCAGCTCCGTCACGCCGTCCGGCTGGTCGAGGACCGCCCGTTCCAGCACCACGCGGTAGCGCACCCCGCGGGCCGCGGCCTGCTCCTCCGCGTCGTTCTCCACGCCGGTCACGGCCACGGGCGTCCCGGTGACCAGCGCGCACACCTCGTCGCTCGCGCCCAGCTGGATCTGTAGGAAGCGCTGCGCGACCGCCGCCCCGCCCGTCACCACCTCCACCAGATCGTGCACGGACGGCTCGGCCGCCGCCGCCCGGTACTCCTCCGCCAGCAGCGCCGCCGCCAGCTCCGCCTGCTCCAGCTCGTGCCGCCGCTGGGTGAGCAGCGCGGCCAGGGCCACACCGGGCGGCGCGGCGACCCAGCGGCCGGCCCGTCCCGAGGACTGCGCGACCAGCCCGTGCCGCTCCAGTCGGCGCAGCGCGCGTTCGGTGTCGTGCTCGCCCAGGGCGAGCCGGCGTGCGAGGTCCGGTACGTCGGCAGCGCCCACGGACACCAGCTCCCGGTACGCCGACTCGTGTGTCCCGTCGAGCCCGATCGCTCCCAGCATCCGCCGTCGCCCTCCCCGATCACCCCGTCGTCCATGGCGGGAAACCGCCACGGCGCAATCCCGCCGCCGCACATCATCGCCCTACCCGGGGGCGCTCTGCCATGGTGTGGCAGGGCGGCCGCCGGTGATCATCCGCGGCCGCGACCGCGATCACCCGCGGCCGCGATCATCCGTCAGCGCGGATCCGATCGCGATCCGGGGCGTACACAGGTGACCGCCGGCCGCATCGGCACGGCATCGGCGGGCACCCGGAACGTGACGCGGGCTCATGACGCGCAGGGGCGCCCAGGGGATCTGAGCCCGGGTCACCCGAGGCCGCCGGACGGTCCTCCCGTGGGGGGTGGGACCGCCCGGCGGCCTCTCCACCCACTCATCGCACCCCTGTTCGGGCGGTCGCCCGTCGGGCCCCGGCAGGCCGGTCGCATTTTCCCGATGCCCCGTTCCCCCAGGGCCCGTGCCGTGGACAATCGGGGGCATGAGCCAGCAGGGGGGTAGGCCCACCGGTCACGAGGACGACTGGTGGGGGCAGCTGTACGACGACTCCGCCGAGGACCACGGGCCGGCGGCGGCCGGCGACTCGCTCGACGACCGCTTCGCGTCGGCGGCGGGGGCGGTGTGCCCCGAGAGCGCGGCGCGCAGGCCGGACGTCGGGCCGGGCGCCCAGCCAGGTGCCGGACCGGGTGCCGGTCCCGCCGCCGAGTGGGGTGCCGGTCCGAGGCCAGCCGCCGGATCGGGTGCCGGTCCCGCCGTCGAGCCGGGCGTCGGACCTGTCACAGGGGCGGAAGCCGGTCCCGCCGTCGAGCCGGGCGTCGGACCTGTCACAGGGGCGGAAGCCGGTCCCGCCGTCGGGCCGGAGGGCGGTCCCGTCACCGGGCCGGCCCCCGCTCCAGCTTGGCCGTCCGTCGCGCCCCCCGCCGGCCCACCCCCACCTGGACGCCGACACGCCCCCTGGGAGCCCCCGTCGGCCACCCCGCCCGGCCCCACCACCTTCCCGCCCGGTCCGCTGCCCCCGGGCTTCGACCAGCGGGCGGCCCAGCGGCCCGCACCCTCCGCCTCCCCCGGCCGTACACCCCCGGAGCCGGTGGCGGAGCCCGCCCCCGTGTCCGCCCCCGAGCCCTTGCCCGCACCCGCCCCCGTGTCCGCCCCCGAGCCCCTGCCCGCACCCGCCCGCGTGTCCGCCCCAGAGCCGGAGCCCAAGCCGATGCCGGAGACCGCGTCCACCCCCTCCCGGCCGGCACCCCCGGCACCCACCGCGCCCCCCGGCACCCACCCCACACGCCCACCCGCCCCCGCACAGCCCTACGCGCCCCCCGCACCCCCGCACGCCCCCACCGCCTCCGCCACCGGTGCGGCGACCCCCTTCCCGCCGGCCGCCACCGGTGCGGCGACCCCCTTCCCGCCGGCCGTCACCGCCCCGCGATCCGCCCCCCGGCACGCCGCGCGACCCGCCGTGCAGCCCTACGTCGGGTCCGGGCCGCCCACGTACGACGCCGAGCCGACCGCGCTGCCGCCCGCCGACCCGGACGCGCTCGACGACGTGGTGCCCGACACCGTGCTGGACGGTGCCCGGTACGGGGTCTGCACGCTGCGGGCCGCGTCCGTGCGGGGCGACTCGGCGCGCTACCGGGGCGAGCCGCGCCGCGACGCGCTGCTCACCGCGCGGTTCGGCACCGGCGAGCAGGCGTTACTGCTGGTCGCGATGGCGACCGGAGCCCGGGCCACGCCGGGGGCGCACCGGGCGGCCGCCGAGGTGTGCCGGTGGATCGGCCGGGCCGTGGGCCGCAGTCACGTCCGGCTCGCGGAGGACATAAGGGCCGGCCGGCGCGGCGACCTGAAGTCGGGCCTGCACCGCCTCACGGACCGCAGCCTCGGCCGGCTCCGCGCCGACGCCGCCGAACAGGGCCTGGAACCGCAGGAGTACGCGGCCACCCTGCGGTGCCTGCTGCTGCCCGCCGACCCGGCGTGCCGTACGCGGGTCTTCTTCGGTGTCGGACCGGGCGGTCTGTTCCGGCTGCGGGACGGCGCGTGGCAGGACATCGAACCGCGGGTCGGTGAGGTCGCCGGCGAACCGGTCGTCGGTTTCGGCTCCCCGCCGGCCGAGACCCCCGAGGGCGACCGCCTCACCATGGACCTGGGCATCCCGACCCCGTCGAACCCGTACGAGCCGTCCTCCGGGCCGTCCTCCGGGCCGGCCCGTGAACCGTTCCGCTTCCGGGCCTCCGTAGCCCGCCCGGGTGACACGCTCCTGCTGTGCACCGGCGGCCTCGCCGACCCGCTGCGCGGTGAGCCCGCGCTCCTCGGCCACCTGGCGGAACGGTGGTCCGAGGCCGTCCCGCCCGGACTGGCCGCGTTCCTCGCCGACACCCAGGCGCGGGTCAAGGGGTACGCCGACGACCGTACGGCCGCCGCGGTCTGGGAGGCATGACGGCGTCCGCTGGGGACTCATGGAATCCGGAGGGTCCGAGGGGACCGACGGATACCGAAGGGACACGAGAGCACCATGGCCCGCTCCCACCTCCGCAACGTCCCGCGCCCGTGAGGGCGGACGCGCGACCTCGGCCGGCCGGCCCCTACGCGTAGGGGACCCAGCGGCGGGCGGAGGTGTCGTACGCGTGGCGCGGCAGGCCCTCGAGGGAGCGGGTGCGGAACGGGCGGCCGCGGTCGTCGACGCGGACCGTGCCGGCGCGGCCCTGGGAGGACCAGTCGAGCTCCAGGTACCAGGAGCAGTCGCAGCCCCGCGTCGACGCGGTCACCAGCAGCACCTCGGGGTCCTCGGCGGACACCCGGTACGGCAGCCGGACCGCCGGGAGCGGTGTGCCGGAGTCGTTGCCGGGGACCGCGCGGGCGACCGGCCGGTCCTTGTCCAGGTCGACGGCGAAGTGACGGGGGCTGACCGCGCCGCCGCAGCCCTGTTCCATGGCGTAGGCGTGGCCCGGCCCTGGCTCCGCGCGACCGACGACGCGGACCCGCAGCGCGGTCAGGACCACGGCCGTGGAGCTGCGGCCCTGCACCGAGATCTCCACGGTGGTCTCCCGCCCGTGCACGGCCCCCTGCGCCGCGGCCCACGCCGCGGCGTCCTGCGGTGCCGGGGGCGGTGGGACCCGCGCGGGCGGCTCGGCAAGGACGTAGTCGTGACCGCAGCCGAATGCCCAGGCGTGGGAGTCGGCCGTCCAGGTGAGGGGAACGGCCGCGGCCGTCGACGCGGTGGCGTCCGGGGCGGACGGGGACGGCCCGCCGGTGCCGGGCGTGGGCGTGCCGGCGCGGGAGCGGGAGGGGGAGGGGGAGCCCGCCGACGTGGGGGACGTGGAGGGGGTGGGGGAGGGGCGGTGCGGGGCCGCCGGGGCGGTCGTCCGGAACGGGCCGGCGCCGGACGGCCCGGCCCCGGCCCCGGTGGCGGGCGGTCGGTCGGAGGGCAGCCCGGACAGCGCGCCGAGCGTGGCGACGAGGGCGCAGGCCAGGCTGCCCAGCAGCACCGGGACGCGACGGCGGTACCGGGCGGGGGCGGGCGCAACGGCGGTGTCCGCGGGGCGCGGAGCGTCGGGCAGGTCGGCTTCCGCCGCCGTCCTCGGTAAGCGTGGGGAGTCCGCCGTGCGGGGCCGCTGTCGCGCCGCCACCGCCGCCAGCCACCGGCGGTGCAGTTCGAGCCGCTCCGGCGGGGACGCCCCGCAGAACTCCGCCAGCCGCTCCACGGGCGCGAAGTCCTGGGGTACGGCCTCCCCGGCGCAGTAGCGGTGCAGGGTGGAGGTGTTCATGCCGAGCCGGCGCGCCAGCGAACCGTAGCTCCGCCCCGTCCGCACCTTCAGCTCCGTCAGCAGCGCCGCGAACTGAGCGACTTCGTCCGTACGGTCACCGGTCGACACTGTTCCCCCGCGCTCGCCCAGACCCGCCCCGGCCCGGGACGGCATCCCAGGCACTCATGTACCTGCACGTCAGACGGCCTGGGACGGTTCCATGCCGGCCGGCCGGGCCCCGGAGCTTGCCGTCGGCCGGCGCGGCCGCCGATGCTCTGGGTGTCGCCGCCGAGCAGGCCCGGACCGGCCCTCCGCGCCACCGGCGCGACGTCCACGCACCCACGCACCCACTCCGCACGGGGGACACCCATGTCCAAGCGCATCCGCACAGGCGCCCTCACCGCACTCGCCGCCGCAGGCCTCACCCTCGGCACCGTCCTCGCCGCACCGGCCGGTGCCGCCCCGAGGACGCCCGGCTTCCTCGCGGCCCGGGACCTGCCGCCGCACCCGTCGTCGGCCTGGACGGCCGGCAGGATCACCCGCGGCGTGCCCG
Organism: Streptomyces sp. NPDC088812; assembly: GCF_044750285.1. Classification (NCBI taxonomy): domain Bacteria; kingdom Bacillati; phylum Actinomycetota; class Actinomycetes; order Kitasatosporales; family Streptomycetaceae; genus Streptomyces; species Streptomyces sp. NPDC088812. The sequence goes on from NZ_JBIVJP010000010.1 coordinate 275,912, forward strand.
AAACGGTGGCGGCGGACCGCTGCCTGGGCCGGGCGCTGCCGGGCCACGCCGCCGCCTGGCACCGCGAGTTCCGCACCGACCTGGACACCGGCGCCCGTCAGATCACCGTCGTACTGAAGGACACCCGCGCGGCGAAGAGCCTGGTCTCGCGCCTGAACCGGGACATCGCCTCCTGCCCGGCGCGGATCGAGCGGGCCGACCCGGAGACCGACGCCGCCCGCAGGGACTACGGCGCGCTGGACGTGGAGGAGGGCGCCCGTGTGCACGGACTGCACACGGAGACGTCCTGGGGAGCCTCCGACATCCGCCTCCTCTCCGTCGGCCGTGACGGCCGGACCGTGACGGTCGTGGACTGGGCGCAACTGGGCGACTTCGGCGACGCGCCGGTCAAGGCCTTCAAGAAGACGACCACCCGAGCCGTCGACAAGCTCCACTGACCGGACGGCCACCGAGGAATCGGGACGGCTGCCGATTCGGGGGTGGTTGCCGGGGGATCGGGAGGGCCGCTGAGTCGGGGGTGGTTGCCGGGGGATCGGGAGGGCCGCTGAGTCGGGGGTGGTTGCCGGGGGGTCGGGAGGGCCGCTGAGTCGGGGGTGGTTGCCGGGGGATCGGGAGGGCCGCTGAGTCGGGGGTGGTTACTGAGGAATCGGGACGGTTGCCGATTCGGGGGCGGTTGCCGGGGAATGGGGAGGGCCGCCGAGACGAGGACGGTCACCGCGAAATCCGGACGGCCGCCGAAAGAGAGAGCGGCCACCGCAGAAGGACGGGGCCGCCGCCCTCCCGCCAACGGGGGTCGGGAGGGCGGCGGCCCGTACGGGCGACGTCGACGGGTGCGCCCGGTCGGGCACCACCGGATTCCGGCCAACTTCACGAGCCGTGTCGGGGCGGCGGCGCGGAGGGGGGGGCGTTGGCGGGCCCGGCGCGCGGGCGGGGCCCGCCGGGCCCGCGCGCCGGCGCCCGTGGAGCTGCTACCGAGGTCTCGCGCCCCACCTCTTCCCGGACTACGGCCGGAGCGGCAGACACGCATCGGCCGGGCGGCCCACCCCGGGCGGTCGGCCCGTCCCCGGTCACCTAGGCGCGAAGACGCGCGGGACGGCCGCGGCCGGCGGCCCTCGCGTACCGGCGGCGCCGGTACGCGCCCCGCACGGGCACGCACGGGCACGCACGGGCATGCACGGGCACGCCCGGGCCGTCGTACGGCGGTCGCGTCGCGCGGGCCGGGGCCGCCGCCGGCGCTCGGCGGCGAGACGGCCGTCTGCGGCCGGGCGGTCCTCCCGCCCGCCGTACGACCGCCCATCCGTCCGCGGCCACCGCGTCGACCAGCCTCTTCCCGCGACGAGCCGGGGACGAGGAGCGGGTGGGCCGCCCTCGGACGCCGGCCGGGGCCCAGGGGCGGTGGCCCCGCAGCCGGACCCCTCCGCCCGCCTTCCCGGGGGACGGCACCGGCGGCACCCGGGCCCGGCGGCGCACGCGGCGAACGCCGCGCACACGGCGCACGCACCGCCGTGCCCCGCGCCGGCGGTCCCGGCCGGGACCCGGAGGAGGGCCCGGGCGAGGGCCCGGGCGAGGCCCGGGGCCGTGGCCGAAGACCTGGTCGTCGACGATCCGGCATGACTGCCCCCGGGCCCACGGGGCAAGCATCCCGATGAACGTGTTCGAGCAGGGGGGAACCGACAATCGGCACGCGGGCGGGGATCATGAAGAGGCAGGCACGAGGCAGCGGTGGGGCCGTGATCGCGGGCACCTCGGCGGAGCGGACGGCGGAGGACGGGGCCGACGGAGCCGAGGGGCACGCGCGGGCGCCCCAGTTGCGGCGCAGACTCGGGCGGGCGGATCTGAGAGCCGTCCCCGAGACGCGGCGGGCGCTGCGCGAGATGCTGCGGCACTGGGGCCGGACGGGACGCACGGACATAGCGGAACTGCTCACCAGCGAGCTCGTCACCAACGCGCTCGTCCACACCGATCACGACGCGGTGCTCACGGCGACCGTGGGACCGGCCGGTCTGCGGGTCGAGGTACGGGACTTCGTCTCCCGCCCTCCGCAGCCGCGCCCGGCGGCCACCGACGGCGCCACGCACGGCCGGGGCCTGCTCCTGGTGCAGTCCCTCGCGGACGCCTGGGGTGTCCGGGCCCACGGGGTCGGGAAGGCGGTGTGGTTCGAGCTGGAGGCGGGAGCGGCCTGAGACGACGGGAACGGGGCAACGGGAAGGGGGCGCGGCCCGCATGGCCGCGCCCCCTTCCCGTTACCGCTCACCGGTCAGCCGAACTGCTGCTCCAGGTCCTTGAGCTTGCGCTCCAGGGAGTCCAGTCGCGGCAGGGCCATGGTGTCGTCCTCCGCCGTGAGGTCGACGGTGAGTGCGTCGGAGCCGTGGCGGACGGGCTGGAGGGAGGGGCGCGGCCGGACCGGCAGCTGCTCGGCCGAGTTGGCTATGGCAGGCTCCGCGGGAACGCGCTCGGAGGTGGCCCGCTCCAGGGTCGCCTGGGCCTCCAGCTGGCGGGTTCCACCGCCACCGCCGCCACCGCGGCCGGGCCAGCGGCCGTGGCCGCGGCTGATCGCCTTCAGCTGGGCCCGCTCGACACGCTGCTGCTCGCGACGGCGCAGCTTGGTCTCTTCCTTGCGGACCTTGTCCTCGCGGACCTCCTCGACGGCCTCGTCCAGGCTGCGCACGCCCTCCAGGAGCATCAGCGACCACGCCTTGTACGTCTCACGGGGGGCCCGCAGCCAGCGCACCACGCGGATCTGCGGCAGCGGACGGGGCACCAGGCCCTGCTCGCGCAGCGCGGCGCGGCGGGTCTGCTTCAGCGCGCGGTCGAAGAGCACCGCGGCGGACAGGGACATGCCCGCGAAGAACTGCGGAGCGCCGTCGTGACCGAGGCCGCGGGGCGCGTGCACCCAGTTGAACCAGGCGGCGGCACCCGCGAACGTCCACACCAGTATCCGGGAGCCGAGCGCCGCGTCACCATGGCTGGCCTCGCGCACCGCGAGGACGGAGCAGAACATGGCCGCGCCGTCGAGGCCGAAGGGGACCAGGTATTCCCAGCCGCCGGAAAGGCTCAGGTTCTCGCGGCCGAAGCCGACGAGTCCTCGGTAGGAGAGCGCGGCCGCCACGGCGGCGCAGCAGAACAGCAGGACGTAGGAAGCGATTCCGTAGATGGCTTCCTTGCGCCTGCGCCGCTCCTCGCTGCGCTCCCACGAGTCGTCCGCGCTGGTGTCCTTCCCCGAGGAGTTCTTGCCGCGCCGGAGCACCGCCACCGCCGCCAGCATGCCCAGGAGCAGTACGGCGCCCGGAAGCAGCCAGTTCAGCGATATGTCGGTCAATCTCATCTGGGGTCCCTTGCATTGGGATAGGGCGTAACGCCCGCCATAGTGGACCAATCCCGCCGGCCCTCAGGGGGTTTCGGGGCAAGAGGCCGCCAAGGAGGTGCAAGGGGATGCCCAGGGCGACGTTCTGCTCGAACTGCCGCGTGAGGGGCGGGAGTTGAGTTCTAATAAGACTACCCGCACGGGTGGTTCCGCGGAAAGTTCCTGCGCCGGGTGAGGGGATTGTGAAGTGCCTGTGACCGAGCGGGAGTCTCGTTCGGGTGATCTTACGGGACCCTGGTGAGGGCGTCGTCCCCGGGGCGTCCCCAGATGTTTTCCTGAGGGGTGTTCAACTTGCGGCGGCGGCGGTGAGCTTGGAGACGCGGTCCGCGTCGCAGGTGCGCGGGCAGGTGGCGCAGGTGTCCGCGGGGCGCACCGTGTAGAACATGCAGCAGCTCGCCCGGTCGCGGGTGGGCAGCGCCTGCCCGTCCGGTCCGGTCAGCTCACGGAAGGCCGCCGATCCGACGTACGGCCGGGTCGCCCCCGGCAGCAGCAGTTCGAGCTCGTGCCGCGCCCGTTCCTGCTCGCCCTCGCCGAGCAGATGGGCTATGTACCAGAGCCCCTCCACGACCTCGTCCGTGATCATGCCCCACAGGGCGCGGCCGCGCCGCCGCGCACGCGGAGCGAAACCGGCCAGGACCGGCTCGTGGTGTTCGGCGACCGCCGCCCGCACCTCGGCCCGCAGCGCCTCCTCGTCCGCGACCACCCGGGCGCCGGGCAGCGCCGCGGCGGGGTCGTCCGGCAGGCAGGCGAACGAGGCGGGCGCGCGGACGGCCATCCGCATGCCCTCACCCGCGCGGTCGTACGACACATGGGTCACGGGGAAGCGGGGCACGCGGCGGTGCAGGAACCACGGGACGGTGACGAGCAGGCAGGCGGGCCAGGCGTACCGGTGCAGCCCGAAGCTCGCGATGACGTCGGGGCGGGCCTTCTGTCCGTAGTCGCGCAGCACCTGGGCGTCGTCCCAGGCCAGGAAGGACTCCAGGGCCGGTCCGCCCTCGGCGAGTTCGGAGGCCGCGACCCAGCCGCCGCCCCGGGGCGCCGGGTCCCCGTCCTCCAGCTCCATGACGGTGAAGCCCGGGAAGACCTCGGACAGGCGCCGGTAGGCGTCCGTCACGGCCGAGGGGGCCGAAGGGCGTACGGGCATGCCGGGACCACCGATCCATGAGTGCTGTGGAGGTAAGCCTTACCTTACTCATTGTGGCGTGGATTTGAACTGGGGGCCAGTACGCCTAAGGTGCTTGACGGGCGAGTAACAACCCGCCGTAATGACCCCAAGTACCGATACGTCCCTCAGGAGGACCCCGTGGAGCGGAGCGCGCAGGGCTTTGCCGGGACGGGGATCCCCGAAGGGCACGGCGGATCCGCCGTCGTGCCGGGCGTCCCGCGCGCGGCGGAGCGTGAACGGGGCGCGGCCGGCTCCGCCGGGAACGCGTCCGCGCCCGGCGCGGTGCGCGGCGAGCACACGCACGGCGAGGTGCCCCTTCCGCGGCCGCGTCCCGTCGTCCAGCGCGCCTCCGTGCGCGGCCAGATCCTCGACGCCCTGCGCACCGCGCTCGTCGCCGGCGACCTCACCCCGGGCGAGGTGTACTCGGCACCGGTCCTCGGCGAACGCTTCGGGGTGTCCGCGACCCCGGTCCGCGAGGCCATGCAGCAACTCGCCCTGGAGGGCGCCGTCGAGGTGGTGCCCAACCGGGGCTTCCGGGTGGTCGTGCGCGGCGCCCGCGAGCTGGCCGAACTGGCCGAGGTGCGCGCGCTGATCGAGGTCCCCGTGATGCTGCGGCTCGCCCGCACACTCCCCGCCGCCCGCTGGGCGGACCTGCGCCCGCTCGCCGAGGACACCGTCCGCGCCGCGGCCTCCGGCTGTCGCGCCACCTACGCCGAGGCGGACCGGGCCTTCCACCGCGCCGTCCTGGCCCTGTCCGGCAACGAACAGCTCGTCGGCGTCGCCGAGGACCTGCACCGCCGCTCGCAGTGGCCGCTGGTCGGCGGCCCGGCCTCCCGGGGCCGCGCGGACCTCGTCGCCGACGCGGCGGAACACACGGCCCTGCTGGAGGCACTGACGGCGGGCGACCTGGACGCGGTGCAGGCCCTGGTGCGGGAGCACTTCACGACGGCGGGCTGAACACGCCGCCGACGGCGCGTTCAGCGCCGTCGGCGTCCCTGGCGGGTCGGCGCCCCTGGCGGGTCGGCGCCCCCGGCGGGTCGGCGCCCCCGGCGGGTCGGCGCCCCCGGCGGGTCGGCGCCCCCGGCGGGTCGGCGCCCCCGGCGGGTCGGCGCCCCCGTGCCCCCGGCGCCCCCGTGCCCTCGGCGCGGTGAGCACCGCCGCGCCCGCGTTCGCCGTGCCTGCGTTCGGTGAGCCCTGGGCTCTCGGCGCGGTGAGCACCGCCGCGCCCGCGTCCGTCGTGCACGCCTCCGGCGTGTCCGCCTGTGGCGCGCTGCCGCCGGGTGGCCGTTGCCGGGCGCTGTTCGCGCGGGGTCGCGGTGATGTCCCGTCGTGGTGCCCGCGCCGCGTGGGGGCGGGAGTGCGGGCGGGGCGCCGCCCGGCACGGCCCGGCGGCCGCCGCACCCACGGCGGCGGGTCGGGGTCGGCCGGCGGCCCCGTGTCCGCCTCGCCGTGTCCGCCTCGCCGTGTCCGCCGCGCCGTGTCCGCCGCGCGACCCGCGCCCGCGTCACGGCGGACGCCCGTGCCTGTCTCGCGGCGGGCGCGGGTCGTGGGTGGCCGCTGCCGGGCGCTGTTCGCGCGGGGCCGTCGTGATGTCCCGTCGTGGTGCCCGCGCCGCGTGCGGGCGGGAGTGCGGGCGGGGCGCCGCCCGGCACGGCCCGGCGGCCCGCCACACCCCGCGGCAGCGTGCCGAGGCCGGGGCCGGCCGACGGCGTGGCCTTCCGGGGCCGGGGCCGGCCGACGGCGTGGCCTTCCGGGTGACCGAGGGAGGCCCCGGGCAGGAGTCGAGGCCCGCCCGGACGCGAGAGGGACGGCGCGGGTGCGTGTGCTGGGGCAGCCCGGGTGCGTGTGCCGGGGCTGCCCGGACGCCTGCCCGGTCCGCTACGCCGTCGCCGCCGGCGGGGTCAACTCCCGTGCCAGCCAGGTCGGGACGCCGCCGAGCAGACGGAACAGCCGACGGGCCTCCTCCCGCAGCCGGGACGCCTCCGGCTCGGTCTCCGCGTCCGCCAGGGAGGCCAGGGCCGGTGCCGTGCCCACCAGGTAGCCCAGCTCCTCCCGGATCCGCAGGGACTCGGCGAAACCGTGCCGTGCCTCGGACCGGTCGCCGTCGCGCAGGGCGAGGCCCGCGAGGTGGCGCCAGGTGAAGGAGAGCAGCAGGGCGTCGGAGTGGGCCGCGGCGGCCGTGTGGGCGCGCCGGTAGGCGGTGCGGGCGGCCTGCGGGGAGCGGGCGATGTTCTCGGCGAGCAGCCCGCGCCGGAAGTCCAGCAGCGCCCGGCCCGGCGCCTCCGGAGGGATCAGCGCCGCCGCCCGCCCGAGCGCGGCCCGCGCCTCGTCGACCCGGTCGCGGACCCCGTGCACGGTCGCCGCGTACGCCAGGTGCCCGCGTTCGCAGGCGGCGGCGCCCCGCTCCTCGTCGGAGTGCGCCAGCGCCTCGGCCGACCGCAGGGCGTCCTCCGCGTCCTGCCAGCCCTGCTCGGTGTACAGGCACCGCTCCACGAGCAGTGCGGCCCGCTGGATGGCGCCCGCCGCGGTGCCCGGCGGGAGCAGGGCCGCGGCGTCGGCCCAGCAGCCCCGCGAGCGCAACCGCCATACCGCGGTCCGGAGGGGATCGTCACCAGCGGTCGTTCCGTTACCAGACATGGCGGTGTACGCCACGTTGCCCTCCCCAAGGTCCGGTCCTTCGGCTCAGCCCGGGGTCACGGGACGTGGCGCGCGCTCCCCGGGAGGGGACGTCCTCGGCGGTGTCGCCGGCCGCCGGTGCTCCGCACCGGCGCCCGCCCGCGCCCCGAGGCCGCACGCACCAAGCCCCGCTCACCGGCGTCACCAGGCACCGTCCCTCCTCGTCGGCCTGATCCGGAGGGCAGGCCCAAGCGCGCCGTCGAGCTGTGAGTGGTGGCCGCATCTCAGCACGACTGGCCCGGCCGGGCCAAGGGGGCGGGTGAAGGATTTCACAAAGTCGTGGGACTCGTGGGGCCCACAGGTTTCGGCCCCGCGGCCGCCGATCCGTCAGCCGATCCGTCAACTCATCCGCAGCGCCAGGAAGAAGTCCAGCTTGTCCTCGAGCCGCGACAGGTCACGGCTCGTCAACTGCTCGATCCGGCCGACCCGGTAGCGCAGCGTGTTGACGTGCAGGTGGAGCCGGGAGGCGCACCGCGTCCAGGAGCCGTCGCAGTCGAGGAAGGCCTCCAGCGTCGGGATCAGCTCCGCGCGGTGGCGGCGGTCGTAGTCGCGCAGCGGGTCCAGCAGACGGGCGGTGAAGGCGCGGCGGACGTCGTCGGGCACGAACGGCAGCAGCAGCACGTGGGAGGCGAGCTCCTGGTGGCCCGCCGCGCACACCCGGCCGGGGCGTGCCGCCGCCACCCGGCGGGCGTGCCGCGCCTCCTCCAGGGCGCCGCGCAGCCCCTCCGCCGAGTGCACCGCCGCGCTGACACCCAGGGTGACCCGGCCGTCGTCGTCCAGGCCCGCCGACAGCGGTTCCCGGACGGCGGCGAGGAGGGCGTCGGCGAGAACGCCCGGCTCCGGACCGTCGTGCTCGGTGGAGACCGCCGGGAGCGGGACGAGGGCGATGGCCTCGTCCCCGATCTGGGCGACGGCGATGCGGTCGGAGGGCTCGGGGCCGGTGGCGCGCGGGTCCACCAGGATCTCCTCCAGCAGCGCCTGGGCGACCGGACCGCCCTCGGTCTCCCCGTCGGCCCACTCGGCGCGCGCCACCACCACCTGCCAGTGCGGGGCGGCCCCGAGGCCCGGCAGCAGCACCGGCGCCGCCACCCGCAGCCGCGCCGCGATCTCGGCGGGGGCCGCGCCCGTCTGGACCAGCTCCAGCACCTCCTGCGCGAGCCGCCTGCGCACGGTGCGCGCCGCGTCGCGCCGGTCCCGCTCGACGGCGATGAGCTGGGTGACGCCCTGGAGCAGGTCCAGACGCTCCTCCGCCCAGTCCCCGGCGTCCGCCTCGACGGCCAGCAGCCAGTCCGACAGCACCGTCTCCCGCACGTCCCGCACGTCCCGCACGTCCCGCACGTCCCGCGGAGCGCGCGGGGAGCGTCCGCCGGAGCGGACGGGGAAGAGGGAGTACGTCCTCTGGCCCACGACCGCCCGGTGCGGGCCGCGGCGGCCGGTGCGGGCGGCCGCCAGGTGCTCCGCCGCGAGCTGCGCGCACACCTCAGGCGCCGGCCCGGGGCCCGACACCTTGGGGCCGGCGATGAGCCGCCCGGTGGGGGAGAGGACCCAGGCGCGCAGGTCCAGGTCGGAGCCGAGCAGGTCCAGGACCACGTCGGGACCGCCGCCCGCCGGGCCCGAGGTCATCATCCGCCGGTGCCGGTCGACGACGGCCGCGAGGTCCCCGGCGCGCTCGCCGGACACCTGCCGGACGACGTGCTCGGTGATCGTCGCGAACGCCACCGACTCGTGCACCGCGAACAGCGGCAGCCGGTGCCGGGCGCAGGCGGTGACCAGGTCGTCCGGCACCGCGCCGAGCTCGGCCTCGCCGGCGGCCAGCGCGGTCACGCCGGCCTGCACCAGGATGTGGACGAAAGGATCAGAGTCCGCCGCGTCCCGCCGCCAGGCCAGGCCCGTCAGCACCAGCTCACCCCCGGAGAGGTAGCGGCTCGGGTCCCGCAGGTCGGTGGTCATCACACCCCGTACGGTGCGGTCCAGCTCGTCCTCGCCGCCGAGCAGCCGCAGCCCCAGCGCATCGGTGTCCAGCAGTGCGCGCAGCCGCATTCTCGTCGCCGCCGTTCCTTGTCTCGAAAACCACGAAATCCATGAAGTCCACGAAGTCCACGAAGTCCCCGAAAACCACGATGGAGCGTGAGGGCCGGCCGGGGGCCGTCGGGTTCGAGGGGGTCCGCCGACGGGTCCGGGCCCTCATCAGCCGCATTCTGTGCTTGCCGGGCTGTTTCCCACGTTTCCACAGGAGAACCGGGAGGTTACTGATGGCCTCCGTTCATACGAATCTACAAGATGCCCGCCCCGACCAGTGAACTCCTTCATGGTTTCGGTGACTGACCCCGTCGGAGTACGCGGCGGTGTACTGGCTCCACAGCGCGTGAACAGGTCAGGAACGAGCCGGGTCCGCCGCACCCGACTCCGGCTCGATCCGCACCCCACGAGACCAGGAAGAGAGCCGGTCATGGACTTCCTTCGCCCCGCCAGCTGGGAGGAGGCGCTCGCCGCGAAGGCCGAGCACCCCACCGCTGTGCCGATCGCGGGCGGCACCGATGTGATGGTCGAGATCAACTTCGATCACCGGCGGCCCGAGTACCTCCTCGACCTGGGCCGTGTCGCCGAGCTCCACGAGTGGGAGGTCGGCGAGGACGGCGTGCGGCTCGGCGCCTCCGTCCCCTACACCAGGATCATGGAGAACCTGCGGGCGGAGCTGCCCGGCCTGGCCCTCGCCTCCCACACCGTGGCCTCCCCGCAGATCCGCAACCGCGGCGGCGTCGGCGGCAACCTCGGCACCGCCTCCCCGGCCGGGGACGCCCACCCCGCGCTGCTCGCGGCCGGCGCCGAGGTCGAGGCCGAGTCGGTGCGCGGCAGCCGCCGCATCCCGATCGACGCCTTCTACACCGGCGTGAAGCGCAACGCGCTGGCGCCCGACGAGCTGATCCGCGCCGTCCACATCGAGAAGGCCGACGGACCGCAGCAGTTCTCCAAGGTCGGCACCCGCAACGCCATGGTCATCGCGGTCTGCGCCTTCGGCCTGGCCCTGCACCCGCGGACCCGCACGGTCCGCACCGGCATCGGCTCCGCCGCCCCCACCCCGGTCCGGGCGACGGCGGCCGAGGACTTCCTGAACGCCGCGCTCGACGAGGGCGGCTTCTGGGAGAGCGGAAAGACCATCACCCCGTCGGTCGCCCGGCGGTTCGCGGACCTGTGCGCCGCCGCCTGCAACCCGATCGACGACGTCCGGGGCACGGCCCGCTACCGCCGGCACGCGGTCGGCGTCCTGGCCCGCCGCACCCTGACCTGGACCTGGGAGTCGTACCGCGGCCCCCGCCGCGCCGTCGAGGGAGCCGCGTGATGCGCGTCCACTTCACCGTCAACGGACGACCGCAGGAGGCGGACGACGTGTGGGAGGGCGAGAGCCTCCTGTACGTGCTGCGGGAGCGCCTGGGCCTGCCCGGCTCCAAGAACGCCTGCGAGCAGGGCGAGTGCGGCTCGTGCACGGTCCGCCTCGACGGCGTGCCGGTGTGCGCGTGCCTGGTCGCCGCCGGGCAGGCGGAGGGCCGTGAGGTCGTCACGGTGGAGGGCCTGGCGGAGTACGCCGCACAGCGCTCCCGCACCACCGGCGCCCGCGGCGGCGGCACCTCCCTCGGCGAGGCCAGGCGCTGGGACGCCCAGGGGGACACCGGCCCGTGCACCGGCGAGGGCCCGGAACTCTCCCCCGTCCAGCAGGCCTTCATCGACGCCGGCGCCGTCCAGTGCGGCTTCTGCACGCCCGGTCTGCTGGTCGCCGCCGACGAGCTGCTGGAGCGCACCCCCGACCCCTCCGACGCGGACATCCGCGAGGCGCTCTCCGGCAACCTGTGCCGCTGCACCGGCTACGAGAAGATCATGGACGCGGTCCGCCTGGCGGCCGCCCGGCAGGGAGAGGCGGTCTGACGATGTCTCCCGACGGCGCCCCCATCGGCGCCCCCACCAAGATCACCCAGGGTTCGCGGACCCGCGGCGGCATCGGCGAGTCCACCCTCCGCCCGGACGGCACCCTCAAGGTCACCGGCGAGTTCGCGTACTCCTCCGACCTGTGGCACGAGGACATGCTCTGGGGCCAGATCCTGCGCTCCACGGTCGCCCACGCCGAGATCGTCTCCATCGACACGGGCGAGGCGCTCGCCACCCCGGGCGTGTACGCCGTCCTGACGTACGACGACCTGCCGACCGACGTGAAGCACTACGGCCTGGAGATCCAGGACACCCCCGTCCTCGCCCACGGCAAGGTCCGCCACCACGGCGAGCCGGTCGCCCTCGTCGCCGCCGACCACCCGGAGACCGCCCGCCGCGCCGCCGCCAAGATCAAGGTCGAGTACCGCGAACTGCCCGTCGTCACCGACGAGGCCTCCGCGACCGCGCCGGACGCGATCCTGGTCCACGAGCACCGCACCGACCTCCCCCAGTCTCAACCTGGTTCGACCGGGGGGACCCCCATCATCGGCCACGTCCCGCACCCCAACATCGTCCACCGCCAGCCCATCGTCCGCGGCGACGCCGACGCGGCCGCCCGGCGGGCCGACGTGATCGTCCGCGGCGAGTACACCTTCGGCATGCAGGACCAGGCCTTCCTCGGCCCCGAGTCCGGTCTCGCCGTGCCCGAGGAGGACGGCGGCGTCCACCTCTACATCGCCACCCAGTGGCTCCACTCCGACCTGCGCCAGATCGCCCCGGTCCTCGGCCTGCCCGAGGAGAAGGTGCGGATGACGCTGGCCGGCGTCGGCGGCGCGTTCGGCGGCCGCGAGGACCTGTCGATGCAGATCCACGCCTGCCTGCTGGCCCTGCGCACCGGCAGACCCGTCAAGATCGTCTACAACCGCTTCGAGTCCTTCTTCGGCCACGTCCACCGTCACCCGGCCAAGCTGTCCTACGAGCACGGCGCCACCCGCGACGGCAAGCTCACCCACGTCAGGTGCCGCATCGTCCTGGACGGCGGCGCGTACGCCTCCGCCAGCCCCGCCGTCGTCGGCAACGCCTCCTCCCTCGGCATCGGCCCCTACGCCGTCGACGACGTCGACATCGAGGCCGTCGCCCTCTACACCAACAACCCGCCCTGCGGCGCCATGCGCGGCTTCGGCGCGGTCCAGGCGTGCTTCGCCTACGAGGCGCAGATGGACAAGGTGGCGAAGGAACTGGGGCTGGACCCGGTGGAGTTCCGGCAGCTCAACGCCATGGAACAGGGCACGCTCATGCCGACCGGCCAGCCCGTGGACTCCCCGGCCCCGGTCGCCGAACTCCTGCGCCGCGTCAAGGCGATGCCGATGCCGCCGGAGCGCCAGTGGGAGAGCAGCGAGGGCGCCGACGTACGGCAGCTGCCCGGCGGTCTGTCCAACACCACGCACGGCGAGGGCGTCGTCCGCGGCGTCGGCTACGCGGTCGGCATCAAGAACGTCGGCTTCTCCGAGGGTTTCGACGACTACTCCACCGCCCGGGTCCGCATGGAGGTCGTCGCGGGCGAGCCCGTCGCCACCGTGCACACGGCCATGGCGGAGGTCGGCCAGGGCGGTGTCACCGTCCACGCGCAGATCGCCCGCACCGAGCTGGGCGTCGACCAGGTGACCATCCACCCGGCGGACACCCGCGTGGGCAGCGCCGGCTCGACGTCGGCCTCGCGCCAGACGTACGTCACCGGCGGGGCCGTGAAGAACGCCTGCGAGCTCGTCCGCGAGCGGGTGCTGGAGATGGGGCGCCGGAAACTGGGCTCCCACCACCCGGCCTGGGCCACCGCCGAACTTCTGCTGGAGAGCGGCAAGGTGGTCACCGACGGCGGCGAGGTCCTGGCCGACCTGGCCGACGTGCTCGGCGACGAGGCCGTGGAGGTCGAGGAGGAGTGGCGGCACCGGCCGACCGAGCCGTTCGACCTGCGCACCGGCCAGGGCAACGGACACGTCCAGTACTCCTTCGCCGCCCACCGGGCCGTCGTCGAGGTCGACACCGAGCTCGGCATGGTGAAGGTCGTCGAGCTGGCCTGCGCCCAGGACGTCGGCAAGGCGCTCAACCCGCTGTCCGTCGTCGGCCAGATCCAGGGCGGCACCACCCAGGGCCTGGGCATCGCGGTGATGGAGGAGATCATCGTCGACCCGAGGACCGCTAAGGTGCGCAACCCCTCCTTCACAGACTACCTGATCCCCACCATCCTCGACACGCCGACCATCCCCGTCGACGTCCTCGAACTCGCCGACGACCACGCCCCGTACGGGCTGCGCGGCATCGGCGAGGCCCCCACCCTGTCGTCGACCCCGGCGGTCCTCGCGGCGATCCGCGACGCGACGGGCCTGGAGCTGAACAGGACGCCGGTCCGGCCGGAACACCTCACCGGAACCGCGTGACAGACCCCCCGGGCGGCGCGAGGCCGACGAGCAGGGCCGGAAGCCCGGCCCGTCCAGGGCGCTGTTCGTCGACGGCACAGGCTTCGTCGACGGCACGGGCTTCGCCGACGGCACGGGCTTCGCCGACGGCGCGGGCGAGAGCCGGCCGGGCGTGCGTCGGCCCTGGCGTGGAACACCGTCCACAGGACCGCAGACAAGGAGACCGAGACATGCTGGACATCGCCGAGGAGCTGAACCGGTGGGTCGAGCAGGGCCGTGACTTCGCCGTCGCCACCGTCGTGGCCGTCAGCGGCAGCGCACCCCGCCGGCCGGGGGCCGCGCTCGCCGTGGACACCGACGGCACGGCGATCGGCTCGGTCTCCGGCGGCTGTGTGGAGGGCGCGGTGTACGAGCTGTGCCGACAGGCCCTTGAGGACGGCGAGCCGGTGCTGAAGCGCTTCGGCCACAGCGACGACGACGCCTTCGCCACCGGCCTGACCTGCGGCGGAGCCATCGACGTCCTCGTCACGCCGGTCCGGGCCGCGGACCGGGTCCGCCCGGTGGCCGCGGCCGCGCTGGCCGCCGCGGCCCGCGGCGCGGCGACGGCGACGGCCCGGATCACCGCGGGCCCGCCGGACCTCGTCGGCCGCGCCCTCCTGGTCCGCCCCGACGGCTCCCACGACGGCGGTTTCGGCGCCCACCCCGAGCTGGACCGCACGGTCGCCGCGGAGGCCTGCGCCTTCCTGGACGCCGGCCGCACCGGCACCCTGGAGATCGGCGCGCGGGGCTCCCGCTGCGGGGCCCCGCTCACCGTGTTCGTCGAGTCCTCCGTGCCGCCGCCGCGGATGATCGTGTTCGGCGCGATCGACTTCGCGTCGGCGCTGGTGCGCATCGGCAGGTTCCTCGGCTACCGGGTCACCGTCTGCGACGCGCGCCCGGTGTTCGCGACGCGGGCCCGCTTCCCGGACGCCGACGAGATCGTCGTCGAGTGGCCGCACACCTACCTGGAGCGCACCGGCGTGGACGGCAGGACCGTCCTGTGCGTCCTCACCCACGACGCCAAGTTCGACGTCCCCCTGCTCCGGCTCGCCCTGCGCCTGCCCGTCGCCTACGTCGGCGCCATGGGGTCGCGCCGCACCCACCTCGACCGCGAGGAACGGCTGCGGGAGGCCGGCGTCTCCGAGCTGGAGCTGGCGCGGCTGCGGTCACCCATCGGCCTCGACCTGGGCGCCCGCACGCCCGAGGAGACCGCGCTGTCGATCGCCGCGGAGATCGTCGCCGCCCGGCGGGGCGGCAGCGGGGTCCCGCTGACCGGCGCGCACACGCCGATCCATCACGACGTGACGCCGCTGCCGCCGGGGCGGATCGGATCGGTCGCCTGAGGCGGCACCGCGATCCGGCGCACCGTCGGCTGGTCCGGCCAGGCGAACGCGTAGTGCGGATCTCCCGACTCGCTCAGCCGGACGAAGCGCAGCAGCTCCCGCACGATGCCCGCGGTGCCCGCGCCCCAGCCGGTGCGCGCCTCCAGCGTGCTCGGGACGACCCGGTGCTCGACGTTCGACCAGCGCGCCCCGCGGGCGTCCCGGGTGGCGCGGGCGAGCAGGTCCGCGACCAGGACGCGGGCGAAACCCGGGGCGTCGCCCTGCTCGGCCATCCGGTCGCAGGCCAGCGCCAGGACGCCCGCCGTGCCGCAGCAGCGGGCGTTGTTGTCCCAGAACCCGGGCCGCAGCCGGCGCGGCAGCCCGGAGTGCGTCACGGTGTGCCAGCAGCGGTCCGCCAGCGACTGCCAGGAGGGGTCGGCCAGGACGTCCCGCAGCAGCCGGAAGACCTGCGCGTCACCGGCCGGCCCGTGGCACCAGCCGTAGCTGTACCGCTCGATCAGGTCGGGCAGGTACTGCGGATCGGAGTGCGGCACGAGGAAGCCCTCCGGGCCCGCCTCGTCGCGGGCCACCAGGCCCGACGCCCCGGCCCGCGCCAGCTCCGTGAAGTCCGCGCGGCCCGTGGCCGCTCCCACGGCGGCCAGCCCGTACACGATCCCGAGCGTGCCGTGCGAGAGATGGTGCAGCCGCGCCTCCACACCGGGCCGGTGCGCCCACTGCACGCCCCCCGCGACCTCCTCGGCCGTCCGCGTGTACGGCTCCAGCGCGAGCACCGCCAGCTCGGGGTCGCCGGCCGCGAGCGCGCCGAGGCCGATGCCCGCGTTGCCGCCCATCAGCTCGAACAGCTCGCCCCAGCGCGTTCCGTCGAAGCGCTCCCGCACCCGGGCCAGGGCCCGGTCGGCGGCCCGGCCGGACGCGGCGTCGCCCAGCTCGCGGTGGACGGCCCGCAGCACCAGCGCCACCCCGGTGCGCCCGAAGTAGAGCGAGTCGTCCCGGCACTCCTCGGCCGCGACCGCCAGGCCGCGGGCCGCGCGCAGGGCGGCGTCCCCGTAGACGTCGTCCCCGAAGTGCCGGCGCGCCTCCAGCAGCGTCGGCACGATCCCGGCGGTGCCGTCGTAGAGCATCGCCTCGACCTCGGTGTCCGAGGGCCGGTCCGGCCAGCCGAGGCCGCCGCCCGCCGTCTGCCGCGCCACCCCCAGCAGCCAGCGCAGCCCCTCCACGGCCAGTGTCTCGACCTCGTCCACCGCCGGTGTCTCGACCTCGTCCACCATCGGTGTGCCGTCCTCGTCCACCGCCGGTGCCGCCCCGCCCCTGTCCACCCCTGTCATGGATCCACCCTGGCACGGGCCACGACACCTGCCCAGGGGGCCGGTCCGGGAGCCGCCGGGGGCGCGACGCGGCACGGAGCGGCACGCGGGAGCGCGCGGCGGCCCGGCGGCCCCGCGCTGTCTGATCAGCCGTTCACGCTCTGCCGATGCAATGCCGATGCCGGTGTCGATGCTGATGGCGATGGCGATGGCGATGGCGATGGCGATGGCGATGGCGGTGCCGGTGTCGGTGATCGGGTCGGTCGGCGCCGCGTCACGGTCGGCGCAGCAGACGGTTGGCCGCCCGTCCGAACACCGCCCGGCCCGCGGTCCGCAGCAGCGGATCGCACAGGGACGGCAGCGGCCGCAGCCGGAGCTCCTCGCGCCAGATCACCCGGGTCCGCCCGCCCGGCCCGGGCCGCACCTCGATCTCGGCCCAGCCCCGCACCACGCGGCCGCGCTTCTCCAGCCGGCACAGGCCCGGCTCGCCCTCGGCCGGAGGGCACCAGACGGTGACCTCCATCCGGTCGTCGACGGCGAACGGTCCGACCCCTGAGCGGGCCACGAACACCGTGCCCACACGGGTCGGCCCTGGGGTGACCACGGTGACGCGGGTGAGCGGCACCACGTCACCGTGCCGCGGCCACTCGGTGAGCCGGCGCCAGGCCTCCTCGAGGGGGAGCGGCGCCGTACGTTCGAACTGGAAGGTGACCACGTAGCGATCGTAGGGACTCCGGGCGGCCCGGCGGCAGGTTCCCCGGCGGGTCACACACTTGGCCCAGCCGGGTGTCGGCGGCCGAGCCTCAGGAGCCCGCCGTTCCGGACGCGGACGCCTGACGCAGACGTACGGGCGCCCCCGCCCGGGGCGCCCGTCCAGGGGACGGGACGCCCCGCCGGCCGTGACCTCCGGAGGGGGGACTCACCGGCCCCTTCGGCCTCCGCCGGGCGGACGGACGGGACGGCGCTCGGCGCGGTGGGGGAGGCGGACCCGCGCGGTCGCTGAGCCGGACCCGCCCGGCCGCCCCTGCCGCCACCCACCCCGCCGGACACTCCGGCGCCCCGCCGCACCGCGCGGCGCGGGTTTGAGGTGGTGGTCATCTGGGACCCGGAGAGTCCGGAGCCGTCCAGCCGCCGCCCGGGGCGGAGGAAGGCGTACGCATGACCGCCTACACCGTCGTGATCCCGACCCGCGCGCGGGCCCCGCTCGCCGACTGCCTCGCCGCGCTCGCCGCCGCCAAGGGGCCGGCGCCGGCCGAGATCGTCCTCGTCGACGACCGGCCCGAGCCCGGACCGGCCCCGCTGGAGCACCCCTTGAGCGTCCTGGGAGACCTGCGCGAACGCACCACCGTGCTGCGCGGCGCCGGCAGCGGACCCGCCGCCCGGAACGCCGGCCTGCGCCTGGTCCGTACGCCCTGGGTCGTGCTGCTGGACGACGGCGTCCAGGTCGGACCCCACTGGGGCGAGCAGCTGGCCGACGACCTGGCCGACGCGACCCTGGACACCGCCGCGGTGCAGGGTGTGCTCGCCGTGCCCCTGCCGGGCGGGCGCCGCCCCACGGACCGGGAGCGCACCACTGCGGGCCTGGCGCGCGCCCGCTGGATCGCCGCCGACATGGCCTACCGCACCGAGGCGCTCAAGCAGGCCGGCGGCTTCGACGAACGCTTCGGCCACCCCTTCCGTGAGGACACCGACCTCGCCCTGCGGCTGCTGGACGCCGGATGGCGCATCCGGCAGGGGCGGCGCACCACCCGCCGTCCCGTCCTGCCCGCCGACCGCCGGGAGTCCCTGCGCGCCGAGCGCGGCAACGCCGACGACGCCCTGATGCGGCGACTGCACGGGCCGGGCTGGCGGCACCGGGCGTTCGCGCCGCGCGGCCGGATCCGCTCCCACCTCGCGACCAGCGCCGCGGGCCTGGCGGCCGGCGCGTACGCCGTGACCGGCCACCGCCGGGCCGCCGCGGCCGCCGCGCTGGGCTGGGCGCTGGGCACCGGCGCGTTCGCGTGGGCGCGCATCGCACCCGGCCCGCGCACCCGCGACGAGGTCACCACCGTGCTCGCCACGAGCGTGGCGATCCCGCCCGTGGCCGCCTGGCACCGGATGAGCGGCACCTGGCGGCACCGCAACGCCGCGCCCTGGCAGGAGGTGGCGCCGTGAACCGCGTCCGCGTCGTGCTCCTCGACCGCGACGGCGTGCTCGTCGAGGACGTCCCGCACCACGCCGACCCCGGCCTGGTCCGCCCCGCGCCCCACGCCCGCGAGGCGCTCGGCCTGCTCCGTGCGCGGGGCGTGCACACCGGCGTCCTCACCCATCAGCCGGGCGTCGCCCGCGGCCTGCTGACCCAGGCCGACCTGCGCCGCGTCGACGAAGGTGGCGATCGGCAGCCCATGAGCGTGTTCTGGCGTGTATGAGTGAGTGCTCCGGTCGGCGGCAGGGGTACTCGCGGGGAGGGAAAGAAGGTTCTCATTTCGAATGCGTGACCTTCGCCGGTGGTGGTCGTTGGGTGTGGTGACGGATTTCTGCCGGTACCGGGGGAGGGGGTGACGGGGTGGGTGGGCTGCGGGAGTTGGCGGCACCCTTCGTGGTACCCGGCCCTGCCGGGGTCGCGGTCCGGACCCGGCTGAAGGGTCTGACCGCCGGAGACGAGAAGGTGCTGCGCCTGGTCGGCGACCATCTCGGTTCGCTCGCCTCCCGTGATCTCAAAGCCTGCTGCGCGGCCGGGCAGGACCACGGCAGCGAACAGTGGGCCGAGCGCAAGCGGACCCTGTCCGTCGAGTCGTCCTCGCGCTGGGCAGGCAGCATCACGAAGGCCACCCACGACCAGTGGGCGCTGGCCCGGCGCGGTCAGCTCGCCCACATCCAGAACCTGGAAGCCGGCATCAGTACGATCACGCACCGCCTGTCTCTGCCCATCGGGCAGAAAGGCGGCAAGAAGGCTCCGGGCGGCTATCACAGCAGGCAGGAGTGGTTCGCCAAGTCCCGCCGCCTGCACGTGCTCGACGACCGGCTTCACGCGGCGCGGGCCGACCGGGAGGCCGGACGCGTGTGTGTGGTGCGCGGCGGGAAGCGGCTCTTGAACACCCGCCACCACCTGGACGCCGCGCAGCTCACCGAGGAACAGTGGCGTGCCCGGTGGCAGGCCGGGCGCCGGTTCCTCCAGGCCGACGGCGAGTCCGGCAAAAAGTTCGGCAACGAGACCATCCGGGTCACTCCTGATGGTGAGGTGTCTCTCAAGCTGCCCGCGCCGCTGGCGCACCTGGCCAACGCCCCGCACGGCCGGTACGTTCTCGCCGGCCGCGTGGGCTTCGCGCACCGGGGCGAGCAGTGGGCCGACCGCATCACCGCCAACCGGGCTGTCGCGTACCGCGTCCACGAGGACACCGGCCGGGGCCGCTGGTACCTGACCGCCTCCTGGACCATCCCGCCGGCCCGGACGGTGCCGCTGGACGCGGCCCGCGCGCAGGGTCTGGCCGGGGTCGATACCAACGCCGACCACCTCGCCGCCTGGCGCCTCGACACCCACGGCAACCCCGTCGGCGAACCGCTCCGCTTCGGCTACGACCTCACCGGTACCGCCCGCCACCGGGACGCCCAGGTCCGCCACGCCCTGATCCGCCTGCTCCACTGGGCCAGACGTCACGGTCTCGCCATCGCGGTCGAAGACCTCGACTTTGCCGCGGAGACGACCCGGGAGAAACACGGCCGCAGGAAGCGGTTCCGCAAGCTGATCTCCGGCCTGCCCACCTCCAGGCTGCGGGCCCGGCTCGTGAGCATGGCGGCCGAACTCGGCATCCCCGTCATCGCCGTGGACCCCGCCTACACCTCCCGCTGGGGTGCCCAGCACTGGCGGAAGCCACTGACGAGCAAGACCCGCACGCCCACGCGCCATCACGCGGCAGCCGTGGCGATCGGGAGACGCGCCCTGGGGCACCCGGTCCGGCGACGGACGGCACCGCCCCCTGCTCACCGGAGTGATGAGCAGGGGCATCGGACCGTCCAGGCCGGACCGGCGGCCCCGGGGCGTGAGGGACACCGCCCCCGCATTCCCGGACCACGGACACGATCCGTGCGCGCCGGACGCGGAGGGAAAGCGGTCGACCAGAACGCCCAACACCGCTCGGGGCGTTCGACTGAGCATGAGTCCTGGCAACAGGACTCACTCCCGCTCAGTCTCTAGGAACGGTTGGCCAGCCTGGCGACGGTGTTCCTCGGCCGGGTTGCGCTGCGCCCAGGCGAGGTAGCGGACGCCGCCCACGACGAAGGTGGTGGCGTCCAGGGAGAAGCTCTCCCAGGTGGTCCTGATCTGCCCCTTCTCCGTCCAGGTCGCGGTCAGCGGGTTGGCTCCGGTGCCCTCCAGGACGTACATGCGGATCGCCCACACGTCGTCGGGGCGCCGGCCGCGAAGTACACGTACCACTTGCCGTCGATGAAGTGGATCTCCGGTGCCCAGATGTGGGCGCCCATGACCCCGCTGGTGTGCCTGGTCCAGATGGTGACCTCCTGGGCCGTCGACAGGCCCTGGACGGTCGTCGCCCGGCGCAGCACGATGCGGTCGTACTCGGGGACCGTCGCGGTGAAGTAGTAGTAGCCGTCGGTGTGCCGGACGATGTGCGGGTCGGCCCGCTGCTCGGCGACCGGGTTGGTGTACGTCAGGGCGGGGGAGTCGGGGACGGCGGCCCGGGCGGTGGCGCCCGGTCCGGTGAGGGCGGCCGTGAGGGCCACGAGGACGGCCAGGAGCAGCCGGACGGCGATACGTCGCAAAGGAGTTCTGCAGGGGGAGGGGAGGAGGGGGGCGAGTGGTGGGGCGAGCCGCCACTCCCTTGTCCGTGATGTCGAACGTGGTTCGCGAGTCCGGCCAGTACTTAGGTGTTGGTCATGCTCTCGTCAATACGATGGGCGCGAACCGTACCGGCGGGACGCCCGCGACGCCCGCTGGTCAGTGCGTCCGGCGCGCCCCGGTGGTCTCCAGCAGGGCGCGGGCCGTCCGGTGGGCGGGCTCCGTGGTCTCCTCGGCGACGCGCCGGAAGGTGTCCTGGGCGGGGCGGGCCGGCCAGGCGGGCGGAAGGTGCCGGGCGGGGAGCCGGGGGTCCGTGCGGATGGTCCCCAGCCACTCGCTGACCAGGCGCAGCCGTGTGCCGATCGGGTCGTTCCCGGCCCCGTCGCTCAGATGGGCGGTCCACCGCTTGTCGAAGGTGACGTAGCGGGCGGCGATGCTCTCCAGGTCCCAGGTGTCACGGACCATCAACGCGATGTCGGTGGCCTCGTCGGCCCGGGCGTGGAAGATCTTGACATGGGCGGTGAGTCCCAGCTCCGCGACCAGGGCGGAGACGTCGACGTGGCCGGGCGCGATCCACAGCCCGCTGTACAGCGCGCCGAACCCGGACCAGGTCAGCCGCGAGCGCAGGTCGTGGCGCTGGCGTTTCCAGGAGTCGGGCAGGGAGAAGCCCAGCAGGGTCCAGGAGCCGTCCCAGTCGTCGTTGACGGCGCCCTGCGTCCAGATGCGGGTGCGGCCGTCCTCCAGCACGCGGGTCGCCTGCGGCGTCAGCCCGAAGTACATCCTGCGGCCCTCCCGCTGGCGCCGCAGCATGCCCCGGTTGACCATGCGGGTCAGCGTGGAGCGCACGGCCTGTTCGCCGACGCCGACACGGCCCAGGACGTCGATGATGCTGCCCGAGTAGACGCACAGGTCCCCCTCGTCCAGCACGTGGTTGCCGAAGAAGGCGAGCAGGAGCGACTGCGGGCGCGGCTGCGGCCCGTCCGCGGTGTCGCCGTCGCCGCCCGGGGCGTCGCGGCCCGCGCCACCGTCGTTCGAGGGGTCCAGGATGTCGTCGTCCTCCACGGTGGCAAGCGTACGGCCGTCCACCGGCGGCGCGGCGGGCGGCCGTACGGCGTTCACCGGCCGTCGGCGGTGCGGGTGCCGGGCAGCACGGGGAGGTCGGCGGGAACCTCCTCGGCGTGGGGGCCGGCGGGCTGTTCGGCGGGGTCGGCGAGGGAGGCCCGGCTGGTCTCCCGCACACAGCAGACGGTCAGCGCGGTGACGACGGCGCCCCCGCACAGCAGCAGGGCGACGGGCGTGCCGCTGCCACTGCCGGCCACCAGGCTGCCGGCGATCATCGGGGAGAAGCCGGCGCCGATGAGGGTGGCGCCCTGGTAGCCGAGGGACGCGCCCGTGTAGCGGACCCGGGTGCCGAACATCTCGGTGAGCAGCGCGCCCAGCGGGCCGTACATCGTGGACTGGGCGACGCCGTGCCCGAGGACCACGGCGAGGATCAGCAGTCCGGGCGACCCGGAGTCGACCAGCGCGAGGACCGGGAAGGCGAGCACCGCGGAGGCGACGGCCCCGGCGAGGACGACCGGGCGGCGGCCCACCCGGTCGGACAGCGCGGAGGCGCACGGCAGGACGACGAGCGCGACGCACGCCGACACGGTGAGCGCGGTCAGCACCTGCGGGCGGGCGTAGCCGATGCCGGTGGCGTACGCGATCAGGTAACCGGTCAGCAGCGACTGGGCGGTGAAGGCGCCGATGCCGACACAGCAGGCCAGCAGCACCGGACGCGGGTGCCGCAGCACCTCCAGGACCGGCAGCCGCGCCTCGCCGCGCTCCTTCTTCACCTCGGCGAACAACGGGCTCTCCACCACCTTGAGCCGGACGAAGAGCCCGACGCCGAGCAGCACCACGCTCAGCAGGAACGGCACCCGCCAGCCCCAGGCCACGAACTCGTCCCGGGGCAGGGCGACCACGAGGGTCACGACGACGGTGGACAGCAGGGAGCCGAGCGGGGCCCCCAGCTGCGTGAAGCTGGACCACAGACCGCGGCGCCGCTCTCCGGCGTGCTCGACGACCATCAGGGTGGCGCCGCCCCACTCGCCGCCGATGGCGACGCCCTGCACGACGCGCAGGGTGATCAGCAGGACCGGCGCCCACACGCCGACCGTGCCGTAGGTGGGCAGCAGGCCGATGAGGAAGCTCGCGCCGCCCATCAGGCCCATGGTGAGCAGCAGCATGGACTTGCGGCCGAGCCGGTCGCCGAAGTGCCCGAAGAGGACGCCGCCCACCGGGCGGGCCACGTAACCGGCGGCGAAGGTGCCGAAGGCGGCGATGGTGCCGACGGCGGGGTCGGCGCCCGGGAAGAACAGCTCACCGAAGACGAGGGCGGCGACCGTGCCGTAGACGAGGAAGTCGTAGAACTCCACTGCGGTGCCGAGCAGCCCGGAGAGGGCGACCCGGCGGAGCCGGCGGAGGCGTTCGGGGCTCGGAGGCGGTGGGGCGACGGGGGGCGGGGACATCGCGGTCTCCCTTGACCGGGGGAAGGACACCGCGAAAGTAGGCTCAGAATCGACCGCCGTCAAGAAAGTGCACAACATCAAACCGCGTGGGACCGCGCCGGGACACGGAGCAGGACACGGAGCAGGACACGGAGCAGGACATGGAGAGGGGGCGCTGCGGGCCGCTCGTGGAGGCCCGCAGCGCCCCCTGGTCGTGCACCTGAGGGGTACTCAGGAGTTCTTCCGGGTCACGAGGCGACCTGTGCCGCCACGAGGCTGGAGAAGGTGGTCAGCCGGGTGTACACACCCGGGTAACCGGCCTCCGCGCAGCCCTCGCCCCAGGAAGTGATGCCTGCCAGGACGCCCCCGATGAGCAGGGGACCGCCGCTGTCGCCCTGGCAGGTGTCCACGCCGCCGGAGGTGTATCCGGCGCACACCATGTCGCTCGCGACGAAGTCGGAGCCGTAGGAATTGCCGCAGCTGGAGTCGGACACGATCGGGACGGTCGCGGTCCGCAGCTGGTTGGAGGAGCTGCCGCCCGAGGAGGTGGTCCCCCAGCCGAGGACGCGGGCCGTGGTGCCGGCCGCGTACACACCGGTCTGGCTGGACGTCACGTACGACGCCGGCGTGTACGACATCGACGTCGACAGGGTCAGCACGGCCACGTCGTCACCGTTGGTGGCGTCCGTGTAGTCCGGGTTGATCCAGATCTTGCTGACCCGGCTGACCGTGCCGTTGGTGCCGTTGAGGTACGTGCGGCCGCCGACGACTCTCACGCTGCTGGTGGTCTCGCCGACCATACAGTGCGCGGCCGTGACCACCTTGGTGGGAGCGACGAGCGTGCCGCCGCAGAACTGGTTCTGCGAGGCGTCCGTGATCTGCATCATGAACGGGTACGCCGTCGTGGTGGTCGTCGTACCACCGACGATCGGCTGGGGGGCCGCGACAGCGGTGGGGGCGCTGAGCAACGCCGTCGCGGCGGCGGCAGCGGTCACGGCCACGACGGCCGCGGTCTTCTTCGCACGGGTGAGCCCGAACATGGATCTCCTTGCTGGGGGAGTTGCCGGTGGGGGGTCGCGCGGGTGTGGGGGTGTGCACGGGGGCGGGCACCCTTCCCATTCGGACGGAGCCTGGAGTGGGTGAGGGGCCGTTCCCCGTGTGACCGGGCGAGCGGCACGCCCCTTACGCTAGGGGCCGGCCCCTCGTCTCCCAATGAGGGAACCCCCTAGGGGAGTTGGGGAGGGAAAACCCTCGGTCGCCGCTCGGCGAACCCCGCGCTGCACACCACGCGCGGCAAACCCCCGCGCGGGAGACCGTGCGCGGCGAACCCCGCGCGGTCCACCCGTGCCGTGAGCCCGCGCTGGCAGTTAACCCGCGGAATCGCTACTTCGCGTGACGCCCCGCCGCCAGTCGGACGATGTCCACCCGCGAGCGGATCCCCAGCTTGCGGTAGACCCGGGTCAGGGTCGCCTCCACCGTCTTGACGCTGATGAACAGGCGCGCGGCGATCTCCCGGTTGGTCGCGCCCTCCATGACCAGCGCGGCGACCTGACGCTCCATCGCGGCCAGCCCCTCCAGCGCGTCCGGAGCGGGAACCGGCGCGGGCGGCTCCACCGGACCGGCCCCGCCCGCCGCGGCCACCGCCGCGTCGACCTGCCGCAGCCACGGCAGCGCCCTGCACCGCCGGAACAGCCGCGCGGCCTCCTCGTACGCCGTCGGCCCCGGCCGCCCGGTGCGCAGCCGGGCCAGCGCGAACGCGGCCCGCGCCTCCTCCAGGCCGTACCCCAGCCCCGCGAGCCGGTCCTGAGCGGACGTCAGACGGGCCACCGCGCCCTCCCGGTCGCCGCGCGCGGCCCGCACCAGCGCCTCCGCCCGGTCCAGCACGGCCAGTACACCTTCGCGGCCCAACCGCAGCGCGTGCGCGCGGGTGACGTCGATGAGGTCCTGCGCCTCGCCCGGCTCACCGATACGGACCAGGGCCTCGGCGAGATCGCCCTGCCAGCGGCCGCGTGCCGGGTCGGTGATGCCCATGCCCTGCTCCAGCTCCCGCACCCGGCGCAGGCTGGCGACCGCGCCCGCCGCGTCCCCGGCCACCGACTGGGCGTAGCCGAGCGCGGCCAGGGCCCGGGAGAGGTACATCTGGTCGCCGTCCTCCTCGGCCCGGTCCGCGGCCTCCCGGGCCAGCGCCAGCGCCCGGTCGACATCGCCGCCGGAGGCCTCCGCGAGGGAGGTGAGCATGGCGGAGGCGCCCAGGCCGATACCGGAGTCCCGGGCCAGGCGCAGGCTGTCGCGGGCCAGGTCCAGGGCGCGTCCGCAGTGCCCCGAGCGCAGTTCGGTGTCCGCGAGGAAACGCTGGAAGTGCACCTCGCTCTCGACCATGCCGCGCCGGCGCACCTCGCGCAGCAGCGCGGTGATGGTGGAGCGGGCCTCGGGCAGCTGGTCGCTCATCAGCAGCCAGCGGAAACGGGCGGTGCCGGCGCCGTTGTGGTGGCAGGCCACGTAGGGGTCCTGAGGCTCCTTCAGCGCGTGCTTGATGGTCGCGGGCGCGTCCGGATGGCCCATCAGGGTCTCGGTCGAGGCCTGGAAGGACAGCGCCATCAGCTCGGTGCGCCGGTCACCGCCCCGCGCCGCCAGGTCGGCGGTGTGCGCGGCCTCCTGCCGGGCCTCGGCGAAGTCGCCCTCGACGACCAGCTTGCGCCAGGCCAGCCGGTAGTGGACCAGGGCGAGCAGCCGCGGGTCGTCGCCGGCGTCGGCAAGGGCCTGCGGGAAGGCGGCGTCGACCTCGCCGAGGGACTGTCCGGCCGCCTCGATCACCACCTCCCACGCCCGTACCCGCTCGGCGGGCACCGTGGCCCGGGACAGCACCTCGCGCGCGACGTCCCGGGCGAGGTCCACCTCGCCGGCGGTGATGGCGTCCTCCGCGGCCTGCAACCGGTGCCCGTCCGGGCCGGGGGTGCCGTCCGGCGGGGCGTGCCGGGCCGCGAGCAGACCGAGCGAGGCCGCCACCGAGGGGGCTCCCCGGTCCCGGGCCAGCGCGGCGGCCTCGGCGAGCCGGGCGGCCACCTCCGGGTCGGTGCCGGTGGTCGCCAGGGCGAGGTTGCGGGCCCGCTCGATCGGATCGGAGGCCGCCGTGGACAGCGCGGCGTGCGCGGCCCGCCGTTCCTGCGCGGGCGCCTCCGCGTACAGCGCGGCCGAGATCAGCGGATGCGCGAACCGTACGGCCGGACCCTCCGGCTCCGTCGCCAGCAGCCCCAGGGACGCCGCCCGGGCCGTCTCGGCCTCGGCGTTCTCCCGGCCGGCCGCGTGCAGCAGCGCCAGGGTGGGGCGGGCGCCCGCACTGGCGACGAGCAGGGTGCGGCGGGCCTCGTCGGAGAGCATCTCCAGACGGCTGAGCACCAGGGCACGCAGCGAGGTCGGCACCGGCAGCGGCTCACCCGGGCGCGGCGGGGTCGTGCTCTCGCCGAGGGCGCGGCCCAGTTCCAGGGCGAACAGCGGGTTGCCGCCGCTGGTGCGGTGGATCTCGCGGACCGTGGAGCGGGGCAGGTCGGTGTAGCCGCGGTGGTCGAGCAGGGTGGAGACCTGGGAGCGGGAGAGCGGGTTGAGGCGGACGGCGAGGGTGTCGGGCGGGGACGCGCGTAGCTGGCGGTCGTACTCCTGGCCCTCGGTCCGGACCGCGCAGAGCAGCTGGACGGGCGTGTCGCCCAGCCGGCGGGCGGCGAAGCCGAGGAGCTCGGCGCTGGCGGAGTCCAGCCACTGGAGGTCGTCGGCGACGACCAGGACGGGACCCGCGGCGGCGAGGGCGCGCAGCGCGGACAGCACGGCCAGCCGCAGGGCGAGGCCGTCGCGTTGCAGGGTCGATTCGCCGCGGCCGGTCAGGGCCGCCTCCAGCGCGGTGCGCTGGGCGGCGGGCAGCCGGCCGGAGACCTCGTCGAGGACCAGGCCGAACAGATCGGCCAGGGCCAGGAAGGGGAGGTGGGATTCGGACTCGGTGGCCGAGCAGCGCAACACGGTGCGGGCCGTCTCGCCGTAATCGGCGGCCAATGCCCGCAGCACGGTCGATTTGCCTATTCCGGCGGGGCCGTGCAGCAGCACGCTGCCGCCGCGCGCCAGCTGCTCGCGGGCCGCCGTGAACAGCTCCTCCCGGCCGACGACCAGGTCGGGGCGGCGGCTGGCAGACTCCGTGAAGTCCCGTCGCACGGTCACCGCTCCCTCCGAGTGTCGTGTCCGGGGCAAATTCTAGGCATTGGCGCATGGGAATTCGGAGGGACGGCATGGTGAGGGAGACAACAATCGGCGCATGGGGCAATTCGTCGCGGCGCGCTGTAACGGACGGACGCCGGGGGCGGGCCCGCCACGGCCCCGACGGGCACGCCCGGCCCCGCCTGCCGGGGCCCGTCCGGCCGCCGCCCCGCCCGCCAGGCCGCCCGCTCGCCCGGATGCCTTGCCTGTTCGGTCGTCGGGTCGCGTGGCTTGCCCGCTCGGTCGTCCGGCCGTCTCCGGCCGCCTGTCTGTACGCCACGCCCGCCTGCCCGCTCGGCCGCCCGTACGCCCTGCTTGCTCGCATGCCCTGCTTGCCTGTCCGGTCAGTCGCCCGGCCAGGGGGCCACAAGAAATGCTGGCCGCACGCGGCCATATCATGGCCCGATGGGCAACAACCGCCGTGGTGACGGCGTCTCCGGCGATCCGCGGGACCGTATCCTCGCCTCCGCGCTGACCGTCTTCTCCTCCCGGGGGTTCCGCGGTGGCAGTCTGAACGACATCGCCGCCGCTGCCGGGCTCACCCGGGCCGGGCTGCTGCACCACTTCCCGAGCAAGCAGGCCGTCCTGCTGGCCCTGCTGGAGCAGCGGGACGCCCAGCTTGACCTCTCCGACCCCGACAGCCGTACGACCCTGCTCCAGCTGATGGACCAGATCGGCCCGCTCACCGAAGAGGTGGTCATGAACCGGGAGATGGTGCAGCTCGCCCACATCCTCACCGCAGAGGCGTCCGGTGAGGACCACCCGGCCCGTGAGTGGGTGGCACGGCGCTACGCACGGCTGCGCGCCGATCTGGCGATTGTGGTGCGGCGCTCGATCGAGGCCGGGGAGCTTCGCGCCGACCTCGACCCGGAAACCTTCGGCGCCCTGATCCTCGCGGTCGTCGAGGGTGCCGAGAACCAGTGGCTGATCAGCCCGGACGAGGTGGACCCGGCGACCGTGGTGGGCCAGTTGCGCACCCTGTGCTCCGTCGCACGGCCCTAGGTGTGCTGTCCCGGGACGTTGGTGACACGCGTGCTGGGTGCTTGAAAGGGTGAGGGCCTTCTGGGTTCGGTGTGGACTGGTACAACTACCACCGACCCCACACCGGCATCGGCGGCCAGACACCAGCCAGCCGCGTCACCAACCTGCCCGGACAGCACACCTAGGCCCTGGGCCTAGGGCGCTTCTGACGGATCTTCGCGGCGTCGCGACGCCCGGCACGCTCCCCCACTGCCTGAACGGCGTGGGCGGTACCCCCACTCACCGCACGGTGTGCGGGGCCAGGTGGCTCCGCCACATGACCCTGCACACCGCACGCCGAGGGCACGCACCGAACGCCGCTCCTTCTCCCACGGAGATCCGTCAGAAGCGCCCTAGCGGGGCAGTGTCCGGCGCATGATCGGCGGAGCCATCGGCGGATCGCTGCCGCGGTCACGGTGTCTTGGAAGACATGGGCCCGTCCGTCGTCGCGAGTCGCGACGGCCCGGGAGTCCGTGAGCCCGGTCCATCGTTCGCTCGACCTCGTGGCGGCAGCGGCAGCGGCAGCGGCAGCGGCGGCGCTCGCGGTCGAAGCCGGTGGGCCTACCGCCTGTGCTGCCCGGCACCGGCGGTTGCTGCGGGAGCTGTATGCCTTGTCGCCGCTGACGTGGTCAGGCCGGTCCGGGGCCGTCCGCCCAGCGGGCGGGGTACCCCCCGGGATCTCCGGCCCAGGACCTCGGCCGCCCGGGGGTGTCACCCCACTGGCCCGGTGTGACCGGCAGGGCCGGTGGGCGGCCCCGCCCCGACGAGCAGCCGGCCAGAAGGTCGCGTGATCCGCCGGACAGTGCCCGAGGCGTCCGGACCGGCGGAGCCCGTCAGGCGAGCGGTACCCGGACGTGGCCCGGCTCGTACGAGCACTCCCGGCCGTCCGGCAGGACCAGCGTGTACGGCAACGGGCTGTCCACCTCGACCGCCGCCGTGTCGAACGACACCGTCAGCAGCCCGGCTGGGGTCGGCACCGCGCCCTCGGCCCGCTCCAGTACCCCGTACGCCGGAGCGACCCGCACACGCGCGAAGCCCGCCTCGCCGGGGGTCACGCCGAGCACCCTGGTCACCAGGTCGCGGGTGGGCGTGGCGCTCCAGCCGTGCACCGGGGAACCCCAGCCCCAGCACTCGCCGAAGGTGTCGTAGCCGTCCTTGAGGAAGACGCTCCACCCGCGCATCTCCCGGACCAGGTCCGCGGTGCGGCCGGCCAGCGCCGCCGCGTCGTGCACGACGTACCCGAAGAAGGGCTGGGCGCGGACGACCTCTTCCTCGGCGTCCCAGTCCACCCGCTGGATGCCGCGCACCTGGTCCGCCATCTTCCGCTCGTCGTAGCCGCCGTCGGCGCCGCCGATCCAGGAACGGGTCACCAGCCGCGTCGGGTCCATGACACGGTCGATGATCCGGTCCCAGCGGTCGGCCGGGGCCAGCCCCGAGACGATCGCCGCGGAGCCGGCGGCCTGTGAGGTCTCGGGCCTCGGCACGCCCTCCACGACATGGTCGACGTAGGTGCCGCGCCGCTCGTCCCAGAACGTCTCGTAGCCCGCCCGCGCCCGCTCCCACAGGCCCTCGGCCCAGGCCGCGTCGCCGTGGTTGCCCAGGGCGGCGCTGATCTCCGCGTACTCGCCCAGCCCTCGCGCCCACAGCGCGGTGAGCAGGGAACTCGCGCCGTCGACCAGCACGCTCGACCAGTCGACCAGATTCCACTCGGGGACGTCGGCCAGCACACCGTCCTCGTTGAGGTACGGCACGTACCAGGCGAGGATCCGCCGTGCGGTCGGGGCGAGTTCGGCGACGAACGCGCGGTCGGGGCTGTAGCGGTGGAAGGTGTGCAGCCCGTGCAGCCAGTGCAGGGCCCAGTCGGGTATGGACACGCCCCCGCTCGCCTCGATCTCGCCGACCACGCTCATCGGCAGCATGCCGTCCGGGCGGGGCGAGTTGCCCAGTTCGAGGTAGCGGCGGGCCAGCCGCCAGTCGGTGGAGGTGGTCAGATGCACCATCTGGTGCACCACTCCGTCGCCGACCCAGGCGCGCTGCTCCCGGGTCGGGCAGTCGGTGAAGGCGTCATGGGAGTTGAGCGCCACGGTGCGCACCCCGGCGGCGTACAGCGCGTCGAGTTCCGGGTCGCTGCTGCGGAAGTACGCGTTCCCGGCGCGCGGGTAGAGGTGCTCGCGCACCTCGACGTACTCCACACGGACCGGGCCGTCCGCGTCGATCAGTGCGTGGAGGTAGCGGAAACCGTTGACCTCGAAGGCCTCGAAACGGTCGTCGGTGCCCCGGGCGATGTAGCGGGCACCGGTGTTCGGGGCCGTCCCCGGTTCCGGCACGCCGGGAGGGTAGGGCAGCTCACGGTAGATCAGGTCGATCTGCGTCCCGGGAGCCGCGGACAGCTCCAGGCGGACCAGTCCGCACACCACCCGGCCCATGTCGAGCATGACGTGCCGGGCCTGTCCGGCACCACCGGGCTCGAGCACCAGCGGGAAGGCGGTGTCCCGCAGGTCCCAGTCGGTGAGTCCGGCGAGATGGGCGCGAACCCGGGCGACAGGGTGCGGGTGGCCCGCGGCCTCGGCGGGCGGCGCGACCGAGACCCGGACGGGGGTGACGACGTCCCCGCCCAGCGGGCCGATCGGGCGGGGCAGCAGCGGCCCGTAGGGGTCGGTGGGCGGCTGCGAACGGGCGAGCGATCCCACGTGGCTCGTCGGCACGATGTGGGCGGGCCGCCAGTCGGCGTCCGGCGCGCCGGTCCGCCAGTCGGCGGGCAGCCGGCGGGCATCGAGGCATTCGACGGGCACCCCGTCCAGGCCGCTCATGGAGCCCGGCAGTTGCCAGGCACCGGTGTCGAGCACCTGCCAGCTCTCGTCACTGACCAGCATCCGGTCGCCCAGGTCGGCCTCGAAGACGAGCACCGCGTCACCCCCGAGGGTGGGGTTGGCGGCGGCGGGCATCCAGAAGGAATTGGCGTGCCCGTAGTAGGTGACGGTGACCACCAGGGTGTTCTCGCCGGGCACGGCGAGCGGCGCGAGCTGGAGGTCGTCGTAGGTCAGCCGCCGGGGCTGGCTCCGGATCGGCCCGCGCCCGGCCTCATGGCCATTGAGGTGGACGGTGTAGCGCGAGTCGGCGGTGATCCGGGCCGGCAGGGACTCGGGGACGGTGTCCAGGTCGAAGGTGGTACGGAACAGGAAGCGGCCGAATCCGGCCCGTTCACCGGCCGTGCCCAGCACTATCTGCCCCTGCTCGGGGCGGGTGTCGCGGGGGCCGATCCAGTGGCCCTGCCAGCGGGTGTCGCGCAGGACTGCGGGGGTGGACGCGGGGGTGGACGCGGGGGCGGACGCGGGGGCGGACGCGGGGGTGCGTTCGGACATGGGTGGTTCTCCGGGGTGGGGGTCGGGTCAGACGGCGTTCGGCGCGGCGTCGGAGGCGGTGCCGGACGGGCTGGGGGAGGAAGAGGAAGGCTTGGCCCAGGGCGCGGTGCCCCGAGAGCGTTCCAGGGCCGGTATCACCAGGCCGCCGATCAGTCCGCTGCCGAGCATGAAGCCGGCGAGCAGCCCGACCAGCAGCTGAGGGTCGGAGGCGGCGATGGAGGGGGTGACGACCGCGAAGCCGGCGGTGAGTGCCCGGGTGACGCCGTAGGTGATGCCCTGGGCGGTGGAGCGCAGCAGGGTCGGGAAGAACTCCTGCGACCAGACCTTGTAGATGGCCTCGCCGGCGAACGACTGGCCGATGCCACCGGCGAGCGACAGCAGGAACAGCGAGGTGGTGGAGAACCCGAGCACCACCGGTGTCGCGTAGCCGACCACCTGGAGCACCGCGCCGATGACGAAGAACACCCGGCGCAGCCTGGAGTCGGCGATCCGCATGAACACGTAGGTGGTGCCCAGGCCGAGCGGCATGCCGATCAGCCCCAGCATCGAGGCGGTGGAGACCTCGGTGTGCGCGACATTGACGTACAGGTAGGTGGAGAACTGGCCGAGGGTGTTCGCGCACAGGTTCCACAGCGTGTAGTAGAGGCCGGTCATGACCAGGGGCATCAGCAGCACGGGGCGCAGCAGCTGCCGGGCCGAGGCCCGCAGGGTTTCCCCGGCGGTTTCCCGCGGGCCGCTGTCGCTGGCCTGCCGCCACTCGGCCGACTCACGCATCGAGCGGCGCAGGAACCAGGTGATGACGGCGACGATCAGCAGGTGGGCGTAGAGGATCCGGGCACCGGTCATCCCGAGGTCCGCGAAGAGCGCGGCCAGTACGGTGACCGCCACGATGCCGACCAGCCAGAGCATGGAGGAGACGCTGACCATGCGGCCCCTGCGGCCCTCCGGTGAGGTCTCGGCGATCAGCGCCAGCGAGGTGGGGATGTCAGCGCCCATGGCGAGGCCGGCCACGACGACGCCGACGTAGAGCATGGGCGTGTTGACGGCGCACAGCAGGATGACGATGCCGGCCGTGTAGACCAGCAGGTCCACCGAGTAGACCCGCTTGCGGCCGACCATGTCGCCCAGCCGGCCGCCGACGAGGGCGCCGAGCGCGATGGTGAGGGTCAGCAGTGACGACAGGACGCCGATCGACAGGCTGGTGAGGCCGAACGCGGCCTGAAAGATCACCAGAGCGATGGAGGTACTGACGATGGTGGCCGAGTCCAGGTAGGAGGCGAGTCCGGCGAGAACCGCGTTCTTCAACGGTGCTCGGGGTCGGTCCACGGTGACGGAGGTGGCCGAAACCAGGGGGTCGTGCGTCATGAACACACCTCTTCGAAGCGTCGTTGCTTGGGTGCAGGGCGGAGGCCTGGCCGATTTCCGCCCGTTGGCGGAGGACAGTAGAACACAACCTCCCAACCAGTTGGTAGGTGTGGTGTCCGACCAGTCTCGCGCGAGGGCCGCGACGGACCCGCACCATCGCCGGCACCGCCGCTCCCGGAGCGGAGTCGGAGCCTCCGCCGGAGCCCGGTGGCACGGAGAGGGCCGGTCCGGCGTCCGCCGGAGCCCGGTGGCACGGAGAGGGCCGGTCCGGCGTCCGCCGTCGACCGCGGCGTTCGGGGTGCGGTCGGCCGGCGGCCGCACCGTGCGCGGGGCGCCGTACCGGACACCGCGCATCCGGCGGTGTACGACCACCGGGACCGCGAGCGCCGGGCAGGTCCTGCTCGGCCACCGCCGCGTCGTAGCCGTGGCTGATCCTCCAGGAGGGGGACCGGTCGGTCACGGCGCGCGGGCGGCCCACGGCGACCGCCTTGCCGCCGAGGCCGTACCCGGCGATCACCGCCTTTCCGCGCATCGTGCACGTGGCCGCGCTGCTCGGTTCGCCGACGCGCGTCCGCCGCCGCCCCGGCTCCACCGGCCCGCCGAAGGCCACCGGGAGCCCCGCCGGACGCGGCGGCGCCGGCGCACTGCCGGCTCCGTCGCCGCGGCCGTACCCGCTGTCACCGCCGGCCCGCCCTCTCCCCGCGGTGCGCCACCCGTCCGGGCCCCACCATGGCGCACACCCCGTTCGGGGGTAGTGAGACCTGCGGCACGGACTGCACGATGGCGGAAGAGCCGCCCGGCGATGATGGTCCGGCACCCAGGAGGACAGATGACGACGGCGACGGAACAGTTCCGCAGGGCCAGGGACTTCCTGCTGGAACACCGCGAGGACTACGCCACGGCCCACCGGGACTTCACCTGGCCCCGACCCGAGCACTTCAACTGGGCCCTGGACTGGTTCGACGCCATCGCGGACGGGAACGACCGCACCGCCCTGCACATCGTCGAGGAGGACGGCTCCGAGGTCCGGCTCTCCTTCGCCGGCCTCTCCGAACGGTCCGACCGGGTCGCCAACCTGCTGCGCGAGCGCGGTGTCGGACCCGGCGACCGGATCCTCGTCATGCTCGGCAACCAGGCCGAACTGTGGGAGACCGCCCTGGCCGCGATGAAGCTGCGCGCCGTCGTCATCCCCGCCACCCCCCTGCTCGGCCCCGCGGACCTGCGCGACCGTGTGGAGCGCGGGCAGGTCCGGCACGTCGTCGTACGCGCCGCGGACACCGGCAAGTTCGATGACGTGCCCGGCGACTACACGCGCCTCGCCGTCGGCGGGGTCCCGGAGGGCTGGCAGCCGTACGAGGACGCCGACACCACCTCCGCCGCGTTCCTGCCCGACGGCCCGACCCTCGCCGGCGACCCGCTGATGCTGTACTTCACCTCCGGGACGACGGCCCGCCCCAAGCTGGTCGAGCACACCCATGTGTCGTACCCGGTCGGGCACCTCGCCACCATGTACTGGATCGGGCTCCGGCCCGGCGACGTGCACCTGAACATCTCCTCGCCCGGCTGGGCCAAGCACGCCTGGTCCAACCTCTTCGCCCCGTGGAACGCCGAGGCGACCGTCTTCCTGCACAACTACACACGCTTCGACCCGGCGCGGCTGATGGCCGAGATGGACCGTGCCCGCGTGACGACCTTCTGCGCCCCGCCGACCGTCTGGCGCATGCTCATCCAGGCCGACCTCACCCAGTTGCGCACCCCGCCGCGCGAGGCCGTGGCGGCCGGCGAACCCCTGAACCCCGAGGTCGTCGAACAGGTACGGCGGGCCTGGGACGTCACGGTCCGGGACGGCTTCGGCCAGACGGAGACGGCCGTGCAGATCGCCAACAGCCCCGGCCAGCCCCTCAAGACCGGCTCCATGGGCCGCCCCAGCCCGGGCTACCGGGTGGAACTGCTCGATCCGGTGTCCGGCGTGCCCGGCGCGACGGAGGGCGAGATCGCGCTCGACCTGTCGCAGCGCCCGGTCGGCCTGATGACCGGTTACCACGGCGACCCCGACCGCACGGCGGAGGCGATGGCGGGCGGCTACTACCGCACGGGCGACATCGGCACCAGGGACGAGAACGGATACATCACCTATATCGGGCGCAGTGACGATGTCTTCAAGGCGTCCGACTACAAGATCAGCCCCTTCGAGCTGGAGAGCGCGCTGCTGGAGCACGAGGCCGTCGCCGAGGCGGCCGTCGTCCCCGCCCCCGACCCGCTGCGGCTCGCCGTGCCCAAGGCGTACGTCGTCCTCGCCGAGGGCTGGGAGCCCGGTCCCGACACCGCGAAGGCGTTGTTCGAGCACTCCCGCGAGGTCCTCGCGCCCTACAAGCGCCTGCGCCGCCTGGAGTTCGCGCCGCTGCCCAAGACCGTCTCCGGCAAGATCCGCCGCGTCGAACTGCGCGAGGCCACGGCGGCCGGCTCGGCCGCGGAGTACCGCGAGGAGGACTTCCGGTGACCCCGGGAGCCTGACGCGCCGTCGGCCCCGCCGGGGTGGAGCGCGACGGTGCGTGTGTCCGGAGTGCTCGCCCCGACGGTTGTCAGGAGTGCGGGTGGACTTCTACAGTCCCCTCACGCCTTGTTCATGGGAGCGCTCCCAAAAGGCGTTGGCAGGGAGCGCCCCCGGTGCCGCGTCACCGATCCGGTTGTCCCTCCTGGAGAGGCCCCCCACATGCAACCGTCACCGCACCGCCCCCGGACTCCGCGCGGACTGCTCGGTGCGCTGCTCACCGCTCTCCTCACCCTCACCGCCTTGGTGGCCGCCGCGCCGTCCGCCGAGGCCGACACCACCCTCTGCGAGCAGTACGGAACGACGACGATCCAAGGGCGCTACGTCGTCCAGAACAACCGCTGGGGCACCAGTTCCACCCAGTGCGTCACCGCCACCGACACCGGATTCCGGCTCACCCGGGCCGACGGCTCCGTGCCCACCGACGGCGCCCCGAAGTCGTACCCGTCCGTCTTCAACGGCTGCCACTACACCAACTGCTCACCCGGAACCGCACTCCCCGCCCGGGTCAACGGCGTCTCCAGCGCACCCAGCAGCATCTCGTACGCCTATGTCGGCGACGCCGTCTACAACGCGTCGTACGACATCTGGCTGGACCCCACGCCCCGCACCGACGGGGTGAACCGGACCGAGATCATGATCTGGTTCAACCGGGTGGGCTCGGTCCAGCCGATCGGCTCCGCGGTCGGCACGGCGACCGTGGCCGGGCGCGCCTGGGAGGTCTGGACGGGCAGCAACGGCTCCAACGACGTGATCTCCTTCGTCGCCCCGTCGGCGATCTCCGACTGGAGCTTCGACGTCATGGACTTCGTCCGGGAGACCGTGGCCCGGGGGATGGCCCAGGACACCTGGTACCTGACGAGCATTCAGGCCGGCTTCGAACCCTGGCAGAACGGAGCCGGGCTCGCGGTGAACTCCTTCTCGTCGACCGTCGAGACCGTCCAGGCCGGCGGCACCGGCGGACCGGCCGTGACCTGAAGGACCCGCCGCAGGACCCGCTCCGGGGCTCGCCCAGACCCCCCACCTCCACCCCCACCCCCAGTCCCCCCGCCCGTCCGGCGGCACCCTCCCCGGACGGGCGGGGCTCCACGGGTCCCCGCCCACGACCGCGCCGGGGCTCCACGGGTCCCCGGCGCGGTCGTGGGCGGGGAGGCGGGCGGCGCGGACGTCCAGGTCCTCGGCAGGGCCGTTCGGTTGCCTACCCGCGCCCTGTACCGACAGGGGCGGGCGCCGCGCCAAGACGGCCCAGGTCAGGTGAGGCAAGAACCCGGGCCGTGTAGCCGCCTGTTGACCGGCACGGGCCCCGTGCCGGAAGCGCACCAGACGCACATGACGGCGACCGTGCTGCACCGGCAGGGCGGCAGCGCGTCTCACATCCGTCGGATCTGTGGCAGACGGCCGAGCCGCGGCCCCAGGAGGTCCAGGGCCTCGTCCCAGCGGAAGCGGTCCGCTCCGCCGCCGGCCTTGGGCGGGTGCGGCTCGTACGAGCCGATCAGGACGTCCATCTCACGAAGTCGGTCGAGGCTCTGCCGGTAGGCGGGGTGAGCCGCTTGGGCGGCGTTCAGGTAGGGCAGAGCAGCGATGGGGACGCCCATGCCGTACGCCTCGCACAGGATGCCCAGAGCGAGTGTGTCGGAGATGCCGGCTGCCCACTTGTTGATCGTGTTGCAGGTGGCCGGGGCCACGGCGATGGCGTCCGCCGGAGGCAGGGGGCGCGGCTCGCCGTGGGTGCGCCAGGCGGACCTGACGGGGTAGCCGGTCCGGGCCTGGATGGTCTCGGTGTCGAGGAAGCCGAGACCGTGCGGGGTGGCGATGACGCCGACGTCCCAGCTACGTCCCTGCGCGGCGGTGATCAGCTTGCCGACGTCGGAGGCGACACCGGAGGCGCAGACGACGACGTACAGGAAGGGCTTCTTGTCCTCAGTGGTCGGCTCGGTCACGCGGGGGCTCCCAGGAGGCGGCTGAAGTGGTGCAGTTCCGGCAGCGTACGGCGGTGATCGCGGGCGGCCAGGTCGGCGACCAGATCGCGTACGGCCGGGCGGCGGACGTCCTGGGCGGCACAGCTCTCGGCGACGCGCAGGGCCCGGTAGGCGTCGGAGAGGCGGTCCTGCCGGCTGTAGGCCCGGGCGGCCTCCACCCACAGCGCGGCCCGGCGCTCGGGCACGGGGATGGGCCGACGCATGAGCGGCCGGGCGGCTTGGAGGGCAAGGCCTGCGTCACCGAGCGACACCAGGGCACTGACCTCGTGGAGAGCGACGTTGGTGGAGCTGAAGCCGGCCCAGGCGTCCGGCCGGTCGAGTGAGACGTACCGGGCCACTTCTCTTGCCTCGGCGAGAAACTCGTCGGTCGCCGCCCGGTCGCCCTCGCTGCTGGCCGCGGTGGCGCCGCGCAGCAGTAACAGTCCTACGGCCGCCAGGTACTCGGGGTGACGGCGGTCGCAGGAACCGGCGAGTTGGCCGGCGGTGTGCCGGACGAGGGTGACGGCCTGGGCGGTGTGGTTCTCACGGGCCAGGACGTGGGCCTGGACGCGAACGCTGGAAGCGAGGACCACCAGGTCACCGGAGCGCTCGGCCTCGGTCGTCGCGCGGCCGGCCGCCAGCCAGGCATGCCGGGGTCGTGCTGCTTGAGCAGCAGACTGGTCGAGGTCTGATATGCCGTCGCCAGGAGCCCGCCGAGCTCGTCCGGGCCGGCCGGGGTGTCGGCGGCCGCCTGCCGCAGGTCGGCGATCAGGCCGGGGAGCGTACGGGCCAGAGCTGTGTAGTCGCAGGTGTGGAAGAGCCTACGGGCGGCGCCGACCCGTTCACGGAGCGCTGTCGCGTCCAACGGGACACCGGTACCCGCCAGGCTCGTGCCGGGCAAGAGTGCTCGGACGAGATCGTGGTGGGCCGGGACCCCGGAGGGGGAGGGTGCCAGCGCGGCAAGACCTGCGGCGAGGACGGTGCGGCGGTGCATGCCCACAACCTCGTGATCAGGGAAGGGAGCGTCGGTCAGGACGGCAAGTCCCAACTGCGCGTCAGGGATGCCGAGTTCCCTTGCGACGGCACGCAGGACACGGGTGTCCTCAATACCTCGGCCGCTCTCCAGCCGGCTCACCTTGGACTGGTGGTAGCCGAGTGCGGCGGTGATGTCCCGCTGGGAGCGTCGCAGTGACACCCGGGCATGACGGATCACTTCACCGAGTCGTCGCGCTTCACCGTGTCCCTCGGTCATCTACCACGGCTCCTTCTGTCGTCGCAGAGCATGTCTGCCCAACCTGGTGCAGGTCAGCCCGTTTCGGGTTGATGCGGTTTCTGCATGAGCGATGCAGCACCGACGAGGGGGAAGGCGAACCTCTGTGGCGGGCTGGTCACCAACGCTGTCCGGTACGGAGACACCGGTCAGGTGTCCCTGACGGCTCAGCTGGTCAGGGAGGTCCTGCGCATCGAGGTCTGCGATTCCAGCTCCTTGCTGCCTGGGCCCGCTGTTCCGGACGAGAACAGCGAGAGGGGTCGGGGCCTGCTCCTCGTCTCCGCCCTGGCCGACCGTTATGGCGCTGAACCGGCCGGCAACGGGAAACGGTGCTGGGCCGAGATCGTCGTACCCTCCGGCTCCACCGCGGCCCTGCTGACCGAGGCCATCGGGCAGGCTCCCGTCCCCTCGTACGCCGGAGACGCCGCCGACACTGAAGCCGAGAACACCACCGCTCAGCAGCCCCGGCGTGGATCACTCGACCAGTCAGTCGGTCAGAGGGACTGACCGACCGACGTCGACGGCCTTCGCATCCCTCCTTGCCCGCTCGGGCCCGGAAACAGACCGACGGGTCACCGAAGCACTCCGCACCAGTTCACCCGCGTGGGACCAAGGAACCTCCCAGGAACCTGGGAGGTGCTGTGCAACGAGCGCCACTCTCATCGCCCACCTACGGAGGGACCGCGCGTCGGCGGCCTTGCCTGGGGCCGCCGACGCGACGGCGGCCCCAGGGCAAACAGGAAGATGACGAAGCAGGCCGAGCCAAGCCGTCACGCAACTCCGTCGATAACACCCCGGGCCGGATCTCGGCGACGGTCGAATGCTGACCCTCTGACGGCGGATCAAAAGTGACCCACTTGGTGATCTTCGTCTGACTCTGGCCTTGGTGATCAAGGT